>JBCNOP010000166.1:0-12143 GCA_039593775.1 Pseudoduganella sp. | reverse complement strand
CGTCGCCCTCTTCCGCGTGGCGTTGCAGCTTGCGGGCGAGTTCGAGGCGGCTGTGCTCGCGCTGGCTGAGCAGGCGGAGGGCGCGGGCTTTTAGGGTGGGTTTGGGGAGGGGCATCTTCTAAACCGGTAAACCGGTGTCAGACCCGCAGGGTCTGACACCCGACACGCGGCGGCCGCAGGCTGGTGTCTGACCCTGCGGGTCAGACACCGAATTACCGGGTTTAGTCGACCGCGCGCAGTTTCGGCGCTTCTTCGCCATCATCGCTCACCGCTGGCAGCTCACGCACGCCCAGCGCCGCACGCACCTTGTTCTCGATCTCACGCGCCAGTGCTGGGCGCTCCTTAAGGAAGGAACGGGCATTGTCCTTGCCCTGGCCGATGCGCTCGCCACCGTAGCTGTACCAGGAGCCCGACTTCTCAACGATCTTGGCTTCCACGCCCAGGTCGATGATCTCGCCTTCGCGCGAAGTGCCTTCGCCATACAGGATGTCGAAATGGGCTTCCTTGAATGGAGGCGCAATCTTGTTCTTGACCACTTTCACCTTGGTCTCGTTACCAATCACTTCGTCGCCC
The DNA here is from genome assembly GCA_039593775.1 of Pseudoduganella sp. Lineage (GTDB taxonomy): Bacteria > Pseudomonadota > Gammaproteobacteria > Burkholderiales > Burkholderiaceae_D > Rugamonas. The sequence goes on along the minus strand of JBCNOP010000166.1, from coordinate 11,570 downwards.
GACTTGATCGAACCGGTACGGCGGATGTCGAGACGCACGGAAGCGTAAAACTTGAGCGCGTTACCGCCGGTGGTGGTTTCCGGCGAGCCAAACATCACGCCGATCTTCATGCGGATCTGGTTAATGAAGATCACCAGGGTGTTGGTGCGGTTGATGGTGCCGGTCAGTTTGCGCAGCGCCTGGGACATCAGGCGGGCCTGCAGGCCTGGCAGGGAATCGCCCATATCGCCTTCAATTTCAGCTTTCGGGGTCAGCGCGGCGACGGAGTCGACCACGATCAGGTCCACGGAACCGGAGCGCACCAGCGCATCGCAGATCTCCAGGGCTTGTTCGCCGGTGTCCGGCTGGGAGATCAGCAGCTCGTGCAGGTTGACGCCCAATTTTTGAGCATAGACCACGTCCAGCGCGTGCTCCGCGTCGATGAAGGCGCAGGTGCCGCCCATTTTCTGCATTTCAGCGATCGCTTGCAGGGTCAGGGTGGTTTTACCGGAAGATTCAGGACCGTAGATTTCCACGACACGGCCGCGTGGCAGGCCGCCTACGCCCAGCGCGATGTCCAGGCCCAGGGAACCGGTGGAGACAGTCTGCACTTCCTCGATCGGGGCGGATGCGTCCATGCGCATCACGGAACCTTTACCAAACTGCTTTTCAATCTGGGCCAGCGCCGCGGCCAGGGCCTTGGCTTTTTCCGATGCAGGTACTACAGCTTTTTTGTCGTCCATGATGTTCTTTCGCGGCTAAATGAATTGGGTCACTACGTTGTACAGGTGGTACTGTATAAAATTACAGTGCTTTTGACAAGCCCCTTTTTGCAAACTTTGCGAAAAGTCAAACGGCTGGAGTACAGTTACCCTATGCGTATCCTATTAGCCGAAGATGACAGCGTCCTCGCGGACGGCCTGACGCGCTCCCTGCGCCAGTCCGGCTATGCGATCGACTGCGTAAAAAACGGGCAAGAGGCGGACACTGCCCTGTCCACCCAGGAATTCGACCTGCTGATCCTGGACCTGGGCCTGCCCAAGATGTCCGGCCTGGAAGTGCTGCGCCGCCTGCGCACGCGCGGCTCGCTGCTGCCGGTACTGATCCTGACCGCCGCCGATTCGGTCGAGCAGCGCGTCAACGGCCTCGACCTGGGCGCCGACGATTATATGGCCAAGCCTTTCGCACTGTCCGAGCTGGAAGCGCGGGTGCGCGCGCTGACCCGGCGCGGCCAGGGCGGCGGCTCCACGGTGGTCAGGCACGGTCCCCTGACCTACGACCAGGTCGGGCGCAGCGCCTATATTAATGAGCAGATGCTGGACCTGTCGGCGCGCGAACTGGGCTTGCTGGAAATCCTGCTGGCGCGCACCGGCCGCCTGGTATCGAAGGAACAGCTGGTGGACCACCTGTGTGAATGGGGCGAGGAAGTGAGCAACAACGCCATTGAGGTGTATGTGCACCGCCTGCGCAAGAAGATTGAAGTGGGCGGCATCCGCATCGCCACCGTGCGCGGCCTCGGCTACTGCCTGGAGAAATTCAACCCGCCGCAACCGCCGGCTGCGCCGTGAACGGCGAGCAGCAGGCCGCCGACTGGGACCACGCCCCGGCCGCCGAAGAGAACGAGATCCAGCACTCGCTGTTCGGCGAGATCCTCGACTGGATGCTCGCTCCCCTGCTGCTGCTGTGGCCAATGAGCATCGCCATCACCTACCTGGTGGCCAAATCGATCGCCAACCAGCCGTTCGACCATGCGCTGGAAGACACTGTCACTGTGCTGACGCAGCAGGTGCGCGAAGTGGCCGGCGTCATCCCTCGCCTGCCCGGTCCGGCGCGCGACATCCTGCGCGCCGATGATGTGGACAATATCTATTACCAGGTCAGCAGCCCGTCGGGAGCCCATGTCGACGGCGACCGCGACCTGCCGCCGCCACCAAAGCAAGACCCGGAGCTGCAGGACATCCGCGCCGGCGCAGTCCTGTTCCGCAACTCCACGCTGCACGGCACGCCGATCCGCATCGCCTGGACCTGGGTCAACCTGGAAGAAGACAAGGCGCAGCCGCCGCGCCTGGCACTGGTACAAGTGGGCGAAACGCTGGAAAAGCGCGCCAAGCTGGCCAACGAAATCATCAAGGGCGTGATCCTGCCGCAGTTCATCATCCTGCCCATCGTCCTGGCCCTGGTGTGGTTCGCCCTGTCGCGCGGCCTGCTGCCGCTGCGTGAGCTGCAGGAGCGCATCCGTGCCCGCCCTTCCGACGACCTGAGCCCGATCCCGCCGCGCCAGGTGCCGGAGGAGATTACGCCGCTGGTCAAGTCGCTCAATGAAATGCTTGAGCGCCTCAAACTGTCGATCGATTCGCAAAAACGTTTCATCGCCGATGCCGCGCACCAGATGAAAACCCCGCTGGCCGGCATGCGCACGCAATCGGAGTTGGCGCTGCGCCAGACCGACCAGGCCGAGGTGCACCGCTCGCTGGAACAGTTGGCCAAGTCGTCGCAAGCCGCAACGCGCCTGGTCAACCAGTTGCTGGCACTGGCGCGTGCCGAAAACCAGCCGCAGGCCGGCACCGCGATGGAGCCGCTGGAATTGGGCGAAGTGGCGCGCAATACGGTGCACGACTGGGTGCAGGCCTCGTTCAACTACGGTATCGACCTTGGCTACGAGCCGCCACATGAAGACGTGCCGATTTCCGGCAATGCGATGATGCTGCGCGAAATGCTCTCCAACCTGATCGACAATGCCTTGCGCTACACACCGCGCGGCAGTGCGGTCACGGTGCGCGTGCGCCGCACCGGCAAGCATGGACTGCTTGAAGTGGAGGACAACGGTCCCGGCATCCCGGCAACAGAACGCGAGCACGTGTTCGAACGCTTCTACCGCATCCTGGGCAGCAATACCGAAGGTTCCGGCCTGGGGTTGCCCATCGTGCGCGAGGTGGCGCAGCAGCACGATGCCGAGGTCGACCTGTTCGCCAACCCGCGCACCACCGACCCGAAACATCCGGGCTGCCTGTTCCGCGTCACGTTCCCGCTGCGCGTGCCGGACACGCCGCCCGAAGAAGAAGAGGTACCGCATTTTGGATAAGCTCGAGCGCCACTGGCGCCGCGTAAGCCGCATGACAGGCTGGCTGCTGGCCACCTGGCTGCTCACAACCTTCTGCATCATTTTCTTTGCACGCGAATTGAGCGGGCTGACGATCTTCGGCTGGCCGCTGTCGTTCTACCTGGCGGCGCAGGGCGCTTCGCTGATCTACCTGGCCATCATCGGCTTCTACGCCTGGCGCATGCGCAGGCTGGAACGGCTTTACCGCAACGCGAGCGAGGACCAGGCATGAGGACACCCTTCTTCCGCAAGCTGCAGCGCTATTACACGATCTTTACCAGCTGCTTTGCCATGTTCCTGCTCGCGCTGGCGATGCTGGAAAAGGAAGGCATGCCGCGCCTGTGGATCGGCTACCTGTTCATGTTCGCCACCATTATCCTGTACGCAGCGATCGGCGTGATCAGCCGCACGTCGAATGTGGCGGAGTATTACGTGGCAGGGCGGCGCGTGCCTTCGCTGTTCAACGGCATGGCCACGGCGGCCGACTGGATTTCCGCAGCGTCATTCATCTCGTTGGCGGGAGGCCTGTACCTGCATGGTTTCGACGGCCTGGCCTACATCATGGGCTGGACCGGCGGCTACTGCCTGGTGGCGCTGCTGATCGGGCCTTACCTGCGCAAGTTCGGCCAGTACACGATTCCCGACTTCCTGGCGGCACGCTACGGCGGCGGGTTCCAGGGCCGCGCGGTACGGCTGATGGCGGTTGGCGCCACCATCATCGTTTCCTTCACTTACGTGGTGGCGCAGATTTACGCGGTGGGCCTGATTGCCTCGCGCTTTACCGGCGTCGATTTCTCGGTCGGCATCTTCCTCGGGCTGGCCTCCATCCTGGTGTGCTCTTTCCTGGGCGGCATGCGTGCCATTACCTGGACCCAGGTGGCGCAATACATCATCATTCTGGTTGCCTTCCTGATGCCGGCCATGTGGCTGGCGGTCAAACACGGCGGCAATCCGGTGCCGCAAGTGGCCTACGGCAAGCTGCTGCCCAAGCTCAGCGCGCGCGAGACGCAGCTTGCGCAAGACGAGAAAGAGTCCGAGGTGCGCGAAGTATTCCTGCAGCGCGCCGAAGACTTCGACGTGCGCCTGCATGGCTTGCCGGCCTCCTGGGATTCGGGCCGGCTCGAAGCGCAGCACAACCTCGACATGGTCAAGCAGCGCAATGGATCGCTGCTGGAAATCCGCGCCGCCGAACGGGCGCTGGCCGACTATCCGAAAACCGTGGAAGATGCGGCTGCCGTGTGGGCCGCGCAGCGCAACTACAACCTGGCGCGCGGGCGCGAACTGGTCAAGCACGCAGAGCCCTTCCCTGGCGCCAGCCGCGAACAGTCGAACCAGAAGCGCAACAACTTCCTGGCACTGGTGTTCTGCCTGATGGTCGGCACGGCCGCCCTGCCGCACATCCTGATGCGTTCCTATACCACGCCTTCGGTGCAGGAAACCCGGGTGTCGGTGTTCTGGACGCTGTTCTTCATCCTGCTGGTGTACCTGACCATTCCGGCCCTGGCAGTGCTGGTCAAATACGATATCTACAGTTCGCTGGTGGGCAGCGATTTCGCGCACCTGCCGACCTGGGTGTCGTATTGGGCCAATGTGGACAAGGCCAATCCGCTGCTGTCGATCAGCGACGTCAACCTGGACGGCATCGTGCAGCTCGCCGAAATCCAGATCGACAGCGACGTGCTGGTACTGGCCACACCGGAGATTGCCGGCTTGCCCTACGTGGTCTCTGGGCTGGTGGCGGCCGGCGGCCTGGCCGCAGCGCTATCTACCGCGGACGGCCTCCTGCTGGCGATCTCCAACGCCCTGTCGCATGATGTGTATTACAAGATCGTCGACCCGCAGGCCTCGACCCAGAAACGGGTGACGATTTCCAAGCTGCTGTTGCTGGCGGTGGCCTTCATCGCGGCGTATGCCGCATCGACCAAGCCGGGCGACATCCTGTCCCTGGTGGGGGCCGCCTTCTCGCTGGCGGCGTCGACGCTGTTCCCGGCGCTGGTGGCGGGTGTGTTCTGGCAGCGCGCCAACCACCAGGGCGCGATGGCAGCGATGGTGGCGGGCTTCTTCACCTGCCTGTACTACATGCTGCACGCCAATCCGGTCCTGGGCGGCAGCATCAGCGGACAGTGGTTCGGCATCGCGGCCAATTCGGCCGGCGTGTTCGGTGTGCCGGCCGGCTTGGCCGCACTGGTGGTGGTCAGCTTGCTGACGCCAGCGCCGGATGCTCGCACCCTGTCGCTTGTACGCCATATCCGGACTCCGGAGTAGCACAGGCGACAATCCCAGAACTTGTTGCAGCCTCTTACAGGGCGCCATAGCGGGGACGCGGTGTCGCAGGTACGCCACACCGGCAGCACGGAATCGGCTTTAGTTACATTTGGCTAGTTTTTTTCCTTGCCATTCCAGTAACATTCGATTCCCATGAAAATCATTACCCTCACCCTTGCGATGTCACTCGGACTGGCAGCAGCGCCGGCCGCCATGGCAGCAGTGGCGCCACCACCGGTGGAAGCCTTCTTTGAAAACCCGGACTTCAGCGGCGCAATCATCTCCCCGAGCGGCAAACACGTCGCCGCCAAGATCGGCGCCAAGGGCAAGCGCAATATGCTCGCCGTGGTCGACCTGGCCACGCAAAAGGTCCAGATCGTGGCCCACTTCAGCGATACCGATATCGCCAACGTAAAATGGGTGAGCGAGCAGCGCCTGGTGTTCGATACTGACGACCGCCAGGCGGCCCAGGGCGATGCCATGTATGCTCCAGGCCTGTACGCGGTAGACCGCGACGGCGCCCGCTTCAAGCAGCTTGCCTCGCGCCGCGGGCAGGGCCTCAAGCAAAGCTCGGCGCAGCGCGATATGCTGCCTTGGCACAGCGCGATGCACCGCCAGACCGGCTTGCCCGATTCCGAATGGACCTATGTGCAGGATCTGCAGTTCAACGGCAAGGGCACGGTCAGCGACATCCGGCTGTTGCGCGTCAATACGGTCACCGGCCGCAGCCAACTGGTGGAACGCCCCGGCGATGTCGCGGCCTGGCTGCTGGACCAGGAGGGCCGCGCACGCCTGGCCTACATGCTCAACAAGGACACCATTGAAATCAAGGTGCGCGACGACGAAAGCGCACCATGGCGCACGCTCACCAGCTTCAAGGCTTTCGCACCTGACGCCAACGCCATGGAAGCCGTCGCCTTCGGCGCCGACAACAGCCTGTACGTCAGGGCCAACCGAGGCGCCGACAAAGCCTCCATCTTCCGCGTAGACCTGGCAACCGGCAAAATGGACGACAAGCCCCTGGTCACGCTGGAAGGCTTCGACTTCGAAGGCCGCCTGGTCATCCGCGGTGGAAAATTGGTCGGCGTACACTACCTGCTGGATGGCGAAGGCACGCAATGGTTCGATCCGTCGCTGCAGGCGCTGCAGGCCGACATCGACAAGCTGCTGCCGCAAACCGTCAATATGCTCGACCTGCCAACCGACCTGCAGGCCCGGAACGTGCTGGTGCGCGCCTTCTCCGACATCCGCCCAGCCAGTTACTACGTATTCGATCGCAGTACGAAAAAACTGGACAAGGTAGGCGACACCTACGCCGGCATCGTGCCTGATCTCATGGGCCAGCAGGAACAGGTGCGCGTCGTGGCGCGCGACGGCCAGGAAGTACCGGTCATGCTGACGCTGCCGCCACAGAAGGAGGCAAAGAAATTGCCGATGGTGGTGCTGGTGCATGGCGGGCCTTACACACGCGGCACGGCCTGGGGCTGGAAGCCTGACGTGCAATTCCTGGCCTCGCGCGGCTATGCCGTGCTGGAGCCCGAATTCCGCGGCAGCACCGGCTATGGCCAGCGCCATTTCGTCTCGGGCTGGAAGCAGTGGGGCCTGAAGATGCAGGACGATATTGCCGACGCCACCAGGTGGGCCATCGCCAAAGGCTATGCTGATCCGCAACGCATCTGCATCGCGGGCGCCAGCTACGGCGGCTACGCCACGCTGATGGGACTGGTCAACGACCCGGACCTGTACCGCTGCGGCATCAACTGGATCGGCGTCACCGACATCAAGCTGATGTTCACTGGCCACTGGCTGTACCGCGACGACACCAACGAAACCTGGCTCCGTTACGGCATGCCCGACCTGGTCGGCGACCCGGCCAAGGATGCCGAGCGTTTCAAGGCCACCTCTCCCATCGAGCAGGCCCACCGCATCACCCAGCCGCTGCTGATGGCATACGGCGGCGCCGACCTGCGCGTGCCGCTGGTGCACGGCACCCGGCTGCGCGACGCGATACGCGGCAACAACCGGCAGGTCGAGTGGGTGGAGTACGAGACGGAAGGCCACGGCTTCCATGTGCCAGCCAACCGCATCGACTTCTGGAGCCGCGTTGAGCGCTTCCTCGACCGTCAAATCGGACAACAACAAGGACCAAAATGATCAAATACTTCCTGGCCGGACTGGCCACCGTGGCCGGACTGGCCCATGCGGCCCCGACGACGCAGCAATTCTTCGAGTCGGCCCATTACAAGGATGCCAAACTGTCGCCAAGCGGCCGCTACCTGGCCCTGCGCGTCGGCAGCAACGAAGCGCGCGACTCGGTGCTGGTGTTCGATAACGAGACATTGCAGGTGGTCGGCGGCGGACGCCTGGCCGACTATGACGTTGGCACCATCCGCTGGGTCAACGATAACCGCCTGCTGTACACGGTGGCCGACGGCAACGTGGCGCCGGGGGACAGGCGTTTCGCGCCAGGACTGTACGCCATGAGCCGCGACGGCAAGGAAGTGCGGCAGCTGGCCGAACACCGGGCCAGCGGTTCCGGCACCGGAACCCATATCAAATCGCGCCTCGAGCCATGGAACACCTTCCTGATGGACGAAGAGGGTGCGCAAGACTCCGACACGGTCTACGTTGAACGCCCCATCTGGTCGAAGCTGGCTGGCTATGAAATTGAGCATACGGAGCTGGTCAAGCTGAATACCGTGACGGGACATGGGGTTACGATCAGCCATCCGGGCAACGCCGAAAGCTGGATGCTGGACCATAAAGGCGAACCGACGATCCTGATCTCCTCCAAGGACGGCAAAGAAACCATTCATTACCGCAACGCCAGCGGCGAATGGCGCGACCTTGTCTCCCAGGCGGCCTACGGCAGCGACGCCGATGCCATTGCCCCGATCGGCTTCTATGACGACAAGCACCTGCTGGTCAAGACGCGGACCAAGGGCGACAAGGCCGCGCTGTACCTGATGGACCTGGCCAGCGGCAAGATCGATCCCAATCCATTGGTGGCCATGGCGGACTTCGACTTCGGCGGCAGCATGGTGTATTCCAGGAAGCGCCTGGTGGGCCTGCACTACCTGGCCGACGCTCGTTCCAGCGCCTGGTTCGACCCAGCGCTGAAAGCGGCCCAGGCGGAAGTGGACAAGCAACTTGGTGGCCTGATCAACATCATCACCCCGCCAACGCAGCCGGAAACCGACTGGCTGCTGGTAGTGAGCTACTCGGACCGCCAGCCACGCTTCTATTCCGTGTACAACAGCAAGACCCACGAGCTGAAGGGCCTGGGCAGCACGCGCCCTGACATCAAGTCCAGCGAGATGGGGCGCCAGGACTTCGTCAAGTACCGCGCCCGTGACGGCCTGGAAGTGCCGGCATGGCTGACCCTGCCGGCCAAGGAGGGCAAGAAACTGCCTATGGTGGTGCTGGTGCATGGCGGACCTTACGTGCGCGGCAACGAATGGGGCTGGAATGCCGAGAGCCAGTTCCTGGCTTCGCGTGGCTACGCTGTGCTGGCACCGGAATTCCGCGGCTCGACCGGCTACGGCATGAAGCTGTTCGACGCCGGCCTGAAACAATGGGGCCTGAAGATGCAGGACGATATCGCCGACAGCGTGAAGTGGGCGGTGGAAAAGGGTATCGCCGATCCCGGCCGCATCTGCATCATGGGCGGCAGCTACGGCGGCTACGCTACCCTGATGGGCTTGATCAACGATCCCGGCCTGTACCGTTGCGGCATTGCCTACGCTGCCGTCACCGACATCCCGCTGCAATACTCCAGTGGCATGGCCGTGCTGTCGGACCTGCCTGCCGATTACAAGGCTTACGGCGTGCCACTGCTGGTGGGCGACCTGGAAAAGGACGCCGCCCAATTTACCGCCACGTCGCCGCTCCAGCAAGCTGCCCGCATCAAGCGCCCGCTGCTGCTGGCCCATGGCAGCGATGACCGCCGCGTTCCCTTCCCTCACTACAGCAAGCTGCGCAGCGCCTTGAAAGACGCCAAAGCCGATGCCGAGTTCGTAGAATACGTCGGCGAAGGCCATGGCTGGAGCACGCTGAAGACCCGCCTCGATTTCTGGGGCCGCGTCGAGAAGTTCCTCGACAAGCATATCGGACAAAATGCCGCTCCATAATGCAAGCAAAACCCTGCTGGCGTCCCTGCTCTTGCTAGCCGCATTTGGCGCAGGGGCCCAGCAGGACACAAATGGCAGGCAGAAAATTGCGCCGGCATCTGCGTTTTTTGCCAACCCTGACTTTGTGCAGGCTGCGCTTTCGCCCAGCGGCAAATACCTTGCTGCTATCGTCAGCCATGAGACCGAGCATGACCGCCTGGTCGTAATCGATCTTGAAACGCTTAAATCCAATGTGGCAGCGCACTTCGCGTTGGACGATGTCAGCGAATTCCAATGGGTGAATGACGAGCGCCTTGTTTTAACTGCCGGGAACAAGAATCTTCCTGTCGGCTCCATCGAAGCTGCTGCAGGACTTTTTGCCGTCAATCGAGATGGAAGCAAGCCCATTCAACTTGCAGCGCGCGGCTGGAATCAACGAGGAAAACTGCCTTGGAATACTTACCTGCTTAAGCAAGCTGGGGCACAAAACTCAGACTTTATCTATGTCGAAAATCGAAACGTCGACAAAAAAGCCGGGGGATTTACAGGAGTCGTTGACCTAAAAAAGCTGAACGTAGTCACAGGTCAGGCCGATTGGGCGAGTATTCCAGATGCAGAACCGATCGACTGGGTGCTTGACCAGAATGGCGAGCCACGTATCGCGCTTACCCGCTTTAAGGGAACATCTGTTCCTTATTTGCAGAGGGAGGCCGGCAAATGGGAAGTACTGACGGTAACAGGCCCGGATAACAAGCCGCAAATCGTCCGGCCGCTGGCATTCGCCAGCGACAACCTGCTCTACGTCACCAGCCCGACAGACGATAAGGCGATGGTCAGGGCCGTGGACCTCACCACCATGAAGCTGGGTGAGCCTTTGATTGAACTTGACGGATATGACTTCGACGGCGAATTATTTGTCCGTGATGGCAAGCTACTCGGTATGCGATACACCACCGAAGGCGATGGCAACATGTGGTTCGATGCCGAACTCAAAGCCATGCAAGCTGACATCGACAAGCTGTTGCCGAACACAGTCAACCTGTTGACGCCGGCTAAGCAAGCCGGCAGCAATAATGTTCTCATATATTCGTACTCTGACCGCCAACCGCCGGCCTACTTCGTATATCGCAGGGATGCCAGACAGTTGGTCAAGGTGGGGCAGCAGTTTTCCGAGATTGATCCGGCCACGCAAGCAAGGCAGAAAATGGTGGTCTACAAAGCTCGTGACGACATGCAGATCCCTGCGCTGCTCACCCTTCCACAAACGCAGGCATCGGCCAAGCCGCCGCTTGTTGTCCTGGTTCATGGCGGACCTTACGTTCGTGGTAGCAAGTGGGGCTGGGATCCCGAATCCCAATTCCTGGCGTCGAGAGGCTACGTCGTGCTGGAACCGTTCTTCCGTGGTTCCACGGGCTTCGGCACGAAGCATTTCAAGGCAGGCTGGAAGCAATGGGGCCTGAAGATGCAGGACGATCTCGCTGATGGTGCTCGTTGGGCCGTAGAAAATGGCTATGCCGACAGCCGCAGGATCTGCATTGCTGGGGCAAGCTATGGTGGTTACGCTGCATTGATGGGCATTCTGAACGACCCTGATCTTTTCCAATGCGCCGTCAATTGGGCGGGCGTGACCGATATCGAGCTGCTGTACACCGGCCACTGGTTATACACTTCAGATTTGTCCGCAGAGTGGAAGCAGTATGGCATGCCGCTGCTTGTAGGAGACTTGGAAAAAGATGCTGCACAACTCAAGGCAACCTCTCCGATCGAGCAAGCAGAGCGAATCAAACGGCCGATCCTCATGGGTTACGGCGACTCCGACCAACGCGTACCGATCGTGCACGGCAAGCGCTTTTTGCGGGAAGTTCGTCCATATAATAAAAAAGTTGAATTCAAGGAATACGATGGCGAGGGCCACAGCCTGAAACTGGCCAAGAACCGCATCGATTTCTGGACTCGGGTCGAAAAGTTCCTGGACAAGTACATCGGCGCCGGCGCAAAAACGGAGTAAGCTGGCGGCTCGTCCGTCACTCACTTTGAAGGAGGTAGCGCGATGTCGTCTGGCAAAATCCTGGTCGCACAAGGGGGCGGTCCGACCGCCGTGATCAACCAGTCGCTGG
>JBCNOP010000165.1:0-12202 GCA_039593775.1 Pseudoduganella sp. | reverse complement strand
GCATAATCTGCAGCACGCCTTCTGCGCTGACGCCCCAGCTTCTTGCCCAATGGCTGGGCGGCACACACTGCATCATGTTGAACAGCCAGGACTGCTTTTCGCCCATGCGATAGGGATTTTCGGCGCCCACGCCGTCGCGCTTCATCGCCTTGTCGCATGCCTCCGGCAGCGCCACCTCCAACACTGGCAAGTGGCCGTCACCTTGGGGCAGCAGCTTGAATAATGCCTCCATTCGCGACGCGCAGCGGGCACTGAGCTGGGAGCCGGGCAGGATGGCCAGCAGCTCACGCGCGGCGCTCCGCACCTCCTTGCGCTTGTCGTCCAGCGCCGCCTCGAGGAACGGCTCATCGGCCAGCGACAGCCCGGCTTCAAGGCATGGCAAAAGTGCGGCGCGTAGATCGGCTGGCTCCTGCGCCCAGCCGCTTTGCAGATTGGCCAAGGCTGCAGCGGGGTCGGCGGAACGCATCGCGCGCAGGGCTGCAGCGCGCTGGACAGGACTGCCTGTATTCCACGCCAGTTCGACGGCAGCCGCGTCATCGGCGCCGGCTGCGTACTTCGCGTTCCATTCCGGATTCTGCGCTACCAGCCAGCGGCCACGCTCGCCGAGTACCGGCATCAGCGCCTCGCGCAATGCGGGTTTGCCCATGCCCTGCTCCAGCAAAGGCACCAGGCAAGCGTGCGGCACGCTGACGCCTTTAGCATGCGCAAGTGCCAGCCAGCTTGGCAGCAGGTTCGCGTGCATGCCGCGCATCAGCAGCTGCAGGATATCTTCCGCGGCGCGCGGACACGCTGCGGCATCGCTGCCGGCCCCCTTGGACGGCGCCATTCCCGCAGCTGGCAGGAAGCCTGCGCGCTGCCAAAGGTCCTGCGCGGCCAGTGAGTGCCACAAGCTTTGTCCGGCCACAGGCTGCAGCGCATCCGCCAAGCCGCTTGCCGGATCGAACGGTACACGGCTGGTACCCGCCAACACGGCCTTATGCAAATTAAGCGGCAGTTGCATCAGCCCTTGCCTCCATCGAGATTGAAACTGCGGCCGTCAATAGAGGCCGATAGCGGCAGGAAGGAATATCCCTGCCATAAGCCGAAGACCCGCAAAGGATGCCCGCCCGCCAGCGCGTGGAGCTGCCAGCCCTGGCGGAAGGCCGCATCGACCGGGAGCGCATCACCATTCGCTGCGCGCAGCGACCATGGCAAGACCTTGCCCGCCTCATGCACAGGCGTGACCTGCTCCAGCGCCATCGGCCACGATTCGAGGAAGGGATTGGCAGCCAGGGCCTGCGCGTAATGCTCAAACTCGGACGCCAGCTCCGTTGCCGCAACGGCTGGCTGTGGGCCAGGCGCCGCCTCGAGCAGCTTCATATCATCGGCAAAGACCACGCGCAGCGGCACGGCAGCGGGATAGTAATGCACCGTGCCGTGGTAAATCGCCCCGGTCGGCGGCGCAGGAGGAAGCGCCATGCTGCCAGCGGAGAACTGCAGCAGCATGGCCCAGCGCCCGCTGCTTTCGCCGCGCAGGTAAGTCGCGCAGCTTCCTACACGGCCGTCCTCCTGTGTGCGCGCGCCAAGCACCAGCCAGCGATCCTCGATGCCCTGCTGCGCCAGCACATCCTCCTGGCTGGTCGCCCAGCCAATGGCGGAGCGCACCTCGTGCTGCAAGCCTTCCGGCAGCGACGCCAGGCGCATGTAAGCCTGCCGCAGCAAAGCCAGTTGCGCCAGCTCGCGGGCAGCAGCCAGTTCCCAGCCATCATTGCCGCCGCCATAAATCGAAAGCCCAAGCCTGCGCACCCGCGAAGCCAGACCCGCTGCCTGCGTATCGACCAGGCGGGACGCCATCGCCTCCCAATCCTTGGAAGGCTTGCTGCGCAGCGTGGCTAAACCTTCGCGCGCCAGGTCTTCCAGCCACGCATCCAGCACGGCCAGGCCCGTCTCCACATTGCCCTGGCGCTTTTCTTGCCGTTTTTGCTGGCTTGCCTCGCGCGCGGCGATCGCTTCCGGCGTCGATGCCTCAGCCTCTTTCGCCGCCTTCTTCTCGCTGCGCTCTTCGCGGCTTTGCAGCCAGTCGCTCACCCACTGCGGCGCATCGGTTTCCTTGAAGGCCGCGCTATCGCGCGCATACAGCAGGTAAAGGCCGATGCCATGCTTGCACGGGAATTTACGGCTTGGGCAATTGCATTTGAAGGCCGGGCCGGCCAGGTCGATCTGGGCGCGGTACGGTTCCTTGCCGCTGCCCTGGCACAGGCCCCAAAGGGCTTGCGCATGTCCACCAAGGCCGGACCACTTGGAAAGGCTGGCCTGCCCGGTGCCAGCTTTGGCGGATGCAGCGTCCGGCGCAAGCGCCAGGATTTGTTCGGCAGTGAGGCTCACAATCACCTGTTAAAGTGGAGGGTAAAACGAGCCGCAAGTGTTGCAAAAATACTTATCTATGTCAACGAAACAAGAACGTGCCCGCGCTGAAAAACTCGCGCGCCAACCCGTCCCCGTCTCCCCCGCCGCATGGCGCGCATGGTTCGACGGTTCCGCCCATCCCAATCCTGGCCGCATCGGCATCGGCGTGCTGCTGTCCGGCCCCGGCGGCGAACGCGTGGAAATCAGCCGCCGCGCGGGCCACGGCAGCAGCGGCGATGCGGAATACCTCGCCCTGATTGCGGCGCTCGAAAAAGCAGTTGAACTGGGAGTTGCGGAGTTGCTGGTGTATGGCGACAGCCAGGTGGTGGTGCAGGATGTGCTGCTTTCGCCGCAAGCGGGGGCGAAAGCACTGGAAGAACATCGCGCCCGCGTCGGGCAATTGATGGAGGCACTGGCGCTGGTGAACGTGCGCTGGGTGCCGCGCCACAGGAATGGCGACGCGGACCGCCTGTCGCAACAGGCGATCCACGAAGGTGCTGCTTAGCGAACCTTGAAGACGCTGACGACGTCAGCGAGGTTGCTGGCCTGGTTCTGCATGGATTCGGCGGCGGCCGCTGCTTCTTCTACAAGGGCGGCATTCTGCTGCGTGACCTGGTCCATCTGGCCAACAGCCTTATAGACTTCGTCGATGCCGGAGCTCTGCTCGGCGCTGGCAGCCGTGATCTCGCTGATGATGTCCGACACGCGCTGCACGCTGGAGACAATCTCCTCCATCGTGTTACCCGCATCCGACACCAGGCGCGTACCGGCGTTGACCTTCTCCACCGAGTCGCCGATCAGTTCCTTGATCTCTTTTGCCGCCGCTGCCGAACGCTGCGCCAGGTTGCGCACTTCCGACGCCACGACCGCAAAGCCGCGGCCCTGCTCACCGGCGCGTGCCGCTTCCACCGCCGCATTCAGCGCCAGGATATTGGTCTGGAACGCAATGCCATCGATCACGGCAATGATGTCCACGATCTTGCGCGAAGAAGCATCGATCGACTCCATGGTGCCAACCACTTCCGACACCACGCTGCCGCCCTTGCGCGCCACCGAAGCTGCGGCACCAGCCAACTGGTTGGCCTGGCGCGCATTATCGGCATTCTGCTTGACGGTCGACGTCAGTTCTTCCATCGAGGAAGCGGTTTCCTCCAGCGATGCTGCCTGTTGCTCGGTGCGTGCCGACAGGTCCTGGTTGCCCGCCGCGATCTCGCTGGAAGCAATGGTGATCGAATGGGTACCGTTGCGCACTTCGCTGACGATGTTCAGCAAGGCCTGGTTCATGTCGCGCAATGCGCCCAGCAACTGGCCGGTCTCGTCGTTGCCGTGCACGCGGATATCGCCAGTCAGGTCGCCAGCCGCCACGCGGCGTGCCGCTTCAACTGCGCGCGACAGTGGCGTGGTGATGCCCTTGGTGAGCAGGTAGGCGCACACCGCGCCAAACGCCACGGCCAGCAAGGCCAGTACCGTCAACAGACTGCGGCTGTTGGCGGAAACACTGTCGATCTCCTTGCCGATGGCGTCAATCTTCCCGCGCTGCATCGACAGCAGGTCTTGCACCAGCACCTGGTATTGCGCCGCGGCCGGTCGGTAAGTCTTTTCGAAGACTTCGTTCGCCTGCTCCAGTTCACCGTCGGTCTTCAGTTTGGCAACCTGGTCGCGCGAGGCAATGTACACCTTGCGCTGCGCCATGATACGGTCAAACAGCTCTTTTTCGTCGGCGTCGCTGATCAACGGCTCGATGCGCTTCTGCAGATCGGACGAAGCGGCGGTCGACGCTTTGGATTCTTCAGCGAAGAAGGCGCCCAGCGTTGCATCGCTGCTGCGGGCAATCGCGGTCGTGCGGCGAATGGCGCTGTCGATCTTCGAATACCAGTCGGAGATCATGCGCTCTTTGGCCAGCGGCGTCTCCATCATATGGCGCGTGGCGCCGGCAACTTGCTGCAGGCGCCAGACGCCGATAGCAGCAATAACGATGGAAAGTGCAAGCGTAACGGCAAAGCCGAATGCCAGGCGTTTGCCGATACTCAGGTTATTCAGGAAATTCATGCCGCCATCTTCTCGATCAGGCCCATGTCTGCCGATGACATCAAGCGTTCAATATCGACCAGGATCAGCATACGGTCATCAATGGTGCCAAGGCCGGTGATGTATTCAGTATCCATCGAACCGCTGATGTCCGGCGCAGGCTTGATCTGCTCCGGCTGCAGGGTCGTGACATCGGACACGGCATCCACCACGATACCCACGGTGCGGGTGCCGATGTGCAGGATGATGACCACAGTGAACGGGCCGTAAGTCGGCTCGCCAAGCTGGAAGCGCACGCGCATGTCGATGATCGGCACGATCAGGCCGCGCAGGTTGATCACGCCTTTGACGTAGTCCGGCGCACTGGCAATGCGGGTCGGGCTTTCGTAGCTGCGGATCTCGCTGACCTTCTGGATATCGATGCCGTATTCTTCCTGGCCCAGGGTAAAGGCCAGGAACTCGGCAGCTTGGCTGGTAGTTGTAGTCATGATAACTTTTCACTTATGAACGATGACACCGTAATGTTACCGTAGACCAATAAAATAATCACCAAGAATTTTGCTCTAGAGAAACATGCAAGCTTGCGATAAATACATGGCACAATTGCGCAGCTAAAAACGGAATCAAGGTTTTATGGATATCTCTCTGAGCACTTGGCAGCCGCGCCTGGTCGCGCTGGCCAGCGCAGCCGCGGGCAACGACGGCGCCCACGACACCAATCATTTGCACCGGGTCTGGCGCAACGCCAACCTGTTGTTGGAACAGCATCCCGACGCCGACCGCCTGGTCGTCATGGCGGCCTGCTACTTGCACGACCTGGTCAACCTGCCGAAGAATCATCCGGAACGCCACCTCGCCTCGCGCCAAGCCGCGGTGCTTGCGCGCGCCCAACTGGCCGAAGCAGGCTTTCCGGCCGACCGGCTGGACGCGGTGGCCCACGCCATCGAAACCCACAGTTTCTCCGCCGCGCTGCCGCCCACCACGCTGGAAGCACGCATCGTGCAGGATGCCGACCGACTGGACGCACTTGGCGCCGTCGGCCTGGCGCGCATGTTCTATATCGCAGGCCGCATGGGCACAGCGCTGGCGCACCCGGACGATCCCCTGGCAGTGAACCGCGAGCGCAACGACAAGGCCTATTCGCTGGACCACATCGAAGTGAAGCTGGCCACCCTGCCCGGCACCATGCAGACCGCCGCCGGGCGCGCGCTCGGCGAGCAACGCCTGCAGGAGCTGCTGGCCTTCCGCGACAGCTTTGTCGCAGAATGGGCGGTGGCAGCATGAGCGAGGCGCCAGCAAACACCAAATCGAAAGGCAACCTGAACTTCGTCCTGGTCAGCATCTTCATCGACATGCTGGGTATCGGCATTATCGTGCCGGTGCTGCCCATCCTGGTCGGCCAGTACGTGCAGGACCGCGAGCTGCATGCGCTGTGGTACGGCATCCTGGGCGCCACCTTTGGCCTGCTGCAGTTCATTTTCATGCCGATGCTGGGCGCAATCAGCGACCGTGTCGGCCGCCGTCCGGTGCTGCTGTATTCCATGGCCGGCATGGGCATCAACTTCCTGACCACGGCCTGGGCGCCCAACCTGGCCTGCCTGTTCATCGGCCGCGTGATCGGCGGCATGTCGTCGGCCAGCATGTCGGTGGCCTCGGCGTATGCCTCGGACATCTCCACCCACGAAGACCGCGCCAAGAGCTTCGGCAAGATCGGCGCCACCTTTGGCCTGGGCTTTATCTGCGGCCCGATGCTGGGCGGCCTGCTGGGCGACGTCAACCTGCACCTGCCGTTCTACGTGGCGGCAGCGCTGTCCTTTGCCAACTTCATTTACGGCTATTTCTTCGTGCCGGAATCGCTGCCGGAAGCGCAGCGCGGCAAGTTCAAGCTGGTGTCGGTCAACCCGTTCAATTCACTGGCCAAGCTGGCCCGGCGCCAGGACATCCGCGGCCTGGTCATCACCTTCGCCCTGGTAACGGGGGCCCAGATGATGCTGCAATCGACCTGGGTGCTGTACACCCACTTCCGCTTTGGCTGGAGCCCGGCGGAGAACGGCATTGCCTTGTTTTGCGTTGGCCTGACGGCCGCCGTAGTGCAGGCCGGCCTGCTCGGCGTCCTGATCCGCAAGTTCGGCGAAGTGCGCCTGTCGCTGCTTGGACTGACCTCGGGCGCGGTCACGTATATGCTGTATGGCCTGGCGACTCACGGCTGGATGATGTACGTTTTCATCCTGTGCAACCTGCTGGCCTTCGCCGCAGGTCCGGCATTGCAAGGCATCGTGTCCAAAGCCACGCCGGCCAACGAACAGGGCGAGCTGATGGGATCCCTGCAGTCGATCAGCAGCCTTGGCACGGTGGTCATGCCATTGCTGGGCGGCGCCATCCTCGGCACCGTCAGCCACCTGCCCCCAAGTGACTGGCGCATCGGCAGCACCTTCTTCCTGTGTGCGGCGATGCAGGGCGTGGGCATTTACGTCGCCCGGCGCTACTTCCGCCAACATCACATGGCCACGACGGCGGCCACGGAAACAGGCGCATAATCTGCTTATGTCCGGACGCGTGCACAGCTTCTTCCGCCAGTTGCTCGCCGCCCTGCCCCTTGCGGCGGCGGCCTTGCCGTCGCACGCCGACTGCTCGCGCGACATCGTGGTGCCGGTGTCCACCACCGGCGTCAGCGTCATCGTCAACAACGGAACGTTTAGCGGAATCTACCCGGAGATATTCCGCAGCCTCGGCCCGCGCGCCGGCTGCTACTTCACATTCACGTCGGTTCCGCGCGCCCGCCAGGAGCTGCTGTTCGAGACAGGAAAAGCCGACCTGCTGCTTCCAGCCACCCGCACGCCGGCGCGTGACGTCAACGGCATCTTCGTGCCGATGGTGGGGCACCGCGCCGTGCTGATCTCCCTGCAAAGCCCGCGGCCGCAGATCAGCAATGCCCAGGACTTGCTGGACCGGCGCGACCTGCGCGTGGCGATCGTGCGCGGCTACGACTATGGCGATGCTTACCAGGCCATCGTGCGCGAACTGGCGCGCCAGGGGCGGCTGTTCACCGAGGTAGATCCGAGCGCAGTCGCACGGCTGCTCTACGTAGGCGCGGTGGACCTGACAATCATGGGGCCGACCATCCTGGCCGGCGCCATCAACCGCGAGACGCGCGTGAATGGCATGCTGGACCGGCTGCGCCTGGAGCCGATCCCCGAACTGCCGTGGCAGCAAACCGGAGTCTATGTGTCCCGCACTTCATTGAATCCCGATGACCGCGCCGTGCTGCTTGAATTGCTCGAACGCGCGGCCAAGTCGAACGTGGTGATGGAAGGCTTCCAGCGCTACCACCGCCCGGAGATTCTTGCCGAAAGCGTGCGTCCCCGCTGATGGCACCGTCGGTTGTCGCTGTCGTCCTGTGTGGCGCACTGCTGCACGCCGGCTGGAACGCGCTGGTCAAGAAAGGCCGCGATCCTTTCCTGAGCAGTGTGCTGGTGGCCAGCGGCGCCGGCCTGATCTCGCTGCCGCTGTTGCCCATCCTCGCGCAGCCGGCCACCGCAAGCTGGCCTTATGCGCTGGCGTCCACCGTCATCCACTACGCCTATTACGGCCTGCTGGCCGCAGCCTACCGCCATGGCGACATGAGCCACGCTTACCCACTCATGCGCGGCAGCGCGCCACTGCTCGTCGCCATCGCCAGCGTGCCCCTGCTCGGCGAGCACCTCAGCGCGCTCCAATATGCAGCCGTCGCCTGCATCAGCGGCGGCATCTTCGGCCTCTGGTTCGCCACGCGACCCAGCGTACCCGACGATGCTGGCGCCCCCTCGCGCCATCGCGCAACTGCCTACGCCTTGCTGAACGCCTTGGTCATTGCAGCCTACACGCTAATTGACGGACTTGGTGCGCGCGCTTCCGCTGCGCCAGCCGCTTACGTCATGTGGCTGCACGTTCTGAGCGCCATCGGCCTGCTGGCCTGGTGCCTCCTCCGTTGCCGAAGCGAGTTGTACGACTACGCCCGGCAGTACTGGAAAGTCGCGATCCTCGGCGGCGCTGGCACCTTGGGCGCATACGGCCTGGCGCTATGGGCGATGACCGTCGCCCCGCTGGCAGCCGTCGCAGCACTGCGTGAGACGTCGATCCTGTTCGCAGCTTTGATCGCCAGGTTCTTCCTGGCCGAAACGATAGGCAACAAACGCGCCCTCGCTATTGCAGCTATCGCCGCCGGGGCCGTATTGATGCGGCTTGCGTAGAATGCGAAGCGACCGTCAGGCCGTCGCCGGTTGCGATCACCAGAACTTCCACCAGGGCCGTTTGGACGAAGGAGTATCGACCGAAGGCAGATCACGAGGAAACTCTGCAGGCTCTCCTGCATTCGCCAATATCGGAGCAATCGCTGTGAACAGGCCCATCACCGATTCGCCATCATCTTCGCCGGCAGCGAGCTGCTTTTGAACCTTATTGAAGGGGAACACATTGATTCCCTTGATCCTGACAGACCAGCCGCGCTCCGGGTCCTGGACCCAATCTCCGCCGTAGGTCTGGCGGATGCACTCACCCAGATAGGATCCCAGCGTACTGGATAGCTTCCGCTTGACCTCCTCCGTTGCTTCGCTTCGCTGCTTGTTGATAAATCCATCGAGCCAGCGAACGCCATCGAGGTCGTATGAGACCTCCACATTCATGTTTTCCAGCGCAACCCGCCGGACGAGTTCGGCGTTTGCCTTTATTCGATCTTCCATCTTATTCAACATCTTCTTGCCAATTACTTTCCGCAGTATTCGGCGCGCTTGGCCGGCGCACGCAACACATTGTCGACATAATACGCTAATGCGGCCTCCGAGTACTTCGGGTCCGGATGCATGGCGACAAAAGAAGCGCCTTTCTGCATCCAGGTCGCGACGCAGCTAGCCGTCGGCTGGCTGCTTTCCGCACAAGCCGTGAACGCGTCGAATGCGCTGCGATAACTGGAGAATGTAGCGTGATCCATCGGCAGACCGTGGCCCGGGACCAGGGTCTGGAAATCAAGCCCGTCGATCTCGGCAAGTGCCTGTCGCCAGCCTTCCGCACATCCAGTATCAAAGAATGGCAACGGTACCACCACCAGGTCGCCAACAAACACGGTTCTGCTGGATGGATCATGAACCCATACATCGCCCTCAGTCGCCGCATACTTCGCCAGATGCAGTATTAGCTCGCGCTCGCCAAGCCTGACCGACATCGTTCCTTTAACCGGCTGGTCGGGAATCAAGTTTGCGGGATCGTTGATTGCATTCAGGTATAAGCGCGTGTCGGCCTTGCGCGGCTCGGGCACAGCAGGATCTTCCAACCGGGCCTTCGCCTTCTCGACATTCCGGATCAAAAAGCCTTTTAACGCGCCCTCCACGGCCGTGCTGGTGTACAGCTTCGCACCGGGATAGGCTGCGCGGATGCGAGCGTTACCGGTCGCATGATCGAGGTGCCAATGGGTGTTGACGATGGCTGTAATGGGCTTATTCCGGGCCTTCGCCACAGCGATGATTTTATCGGTATGCTCCGGATGGCGGCCGGTATCGATTACCAGCATCTCGTTCGGGCCTTCGAACACAATCGAATTCCCGTCCGGTTGCACATCCTCCGGGACTTTGCCTTCGATGAAGGTGTAAGGCGAAGCAGTTGATTCGGCCGCGCTGGCAGCAATATGCGCAAAAGCGGCGAGAAGGAGCAGCGAATACTTCACTTGTATTTCTCCCGGTCGTCAACAAGGCCTGCACTTTAACAGCAATTGCTGGCGCCGAGAATATTTCAATGCTGCCCATCCCGCCTCATGATCCCCAGCGCCATTTCGGTCGCCGCCACAACCTTGCTCCATTGCGCTAGCTCCAGAGTCGCCTGAATGTCGGGAATTGACGGTGGCGTGACGTTCGCAAACGCATCCATGGCTCCGTCAACGCAACGAATTGCCGCAACTTCCTCCAGCGTGAATGCTTGCGGTGAGAACTCGGAACTTTTGAGCGGAAGTACCCAGTCATCCCACTGATTAACCAGTTCATCAAAGCCGCATTCGGGCACTCTCTCACGCAAGTCAACGATCCAGTCCAGGACTTCGATAATCCGATCCCGGATCTGCAAGGAGTTGCCGTCTACTTCCAAGAGGTCACCGCCCATCATGTGTAAGCCCTCTTCGTCTCTCGCCAGGGATCATGTGGCCAGCACCAGCCATCGATGCGGAACACTCGCTCGCGCCCAAGATCGTCTTTGATTGACAGCCTGCACACAAACGCCTGAGCGTTTTCCCCGATCTTTGGATATGCCGGCGTACCAGTTTCGCTCTCGAATTCTATGCTGAATACAGCCTCCACCACCCAGCTTTCAGGCACTTTGCGCTTGTGCAGCAACGCATAGAGCATCGCCTTATACTGGCTGATGAGTGCTTTGATATCCGGCTTTCCATAAATCGCCAGCAGTCGGGCTGCTGGCGGATTGAATGTACCTTCCAGAAGATCAAGCGTTATAGTGAGCTCCCCGGCTTGGCGCGCGTAAAGGTGAAGCACACCGATTCCCCAATAACCTCCAAGATCATTGTTCCGGCTTGCAAACGAGTGCACCATGCCGCTTGCAATGCTCCCAATTTCACTCCGTCTACGCATTCAGCCCACCGATCTAAACCGAGTAAAGCTTTTCAGCGACAGCTTTGAGTTCATGTCCAGGCATTAGTTGGTCGGAAATCGTCAAGATCGAAAACAAGTTCCTCCTCAAGTGTTCTTCGGACAATTCGCCTTTTCTCAGTGCCGTTTGCAGCAAATGTAGCGCCATGTCGGCGAGGAGAACCCTTTGCCTTTCGCTCCATTCCGCCTCTCCTCGTATAGACGAATTCTCCTGATAGGTCGATTCGGTCAGATCATGGGCGGCTCTCGCCAAAGACAAAATCTCGATTCGAACTACATCATCCATTTGCAATGCCTTTACTATTTCTTGACGCGGTTTGTTTCCGCAATCAGGGCTTTAATCTTCTCCGCAGAAAGAGCCTTCAGATCAGAATAGGCCTCCGCAGTAGCCTCCCTCCGCCCAGTACCCTCACCCACGACTTCGTAACCGTTCGCGCCCTCGAAAACCATGAAATAAAAAGGAAATGCCGGGCTGCCGGGAGCAGATACGACGACCATCGAGCGGCCGTCCGCGCAGCCATAGACAAGCCATTGCCCTTTCCCGAATACCTCATTGATCGGACCCGCTTCGCATTTAAGCGCCTTCGAGTCGCTATTCGACGTTGCCGAAATGGCGGAACCGGCGGCAGCAAGCATTACCGCGAAAATTAAGCGCCGCAGGTAGGTTTGGGTCGATTGCCGGCAGTTCGCACCGCAGATCTTGGCCGTTTCATTCATCGTCGTTCGAATCGAAAGTGTTTTTTAACATGATGGTCAGAGCGATGAACCATGAGAATGCTCCGAGCAAGCCTGCAATTGCCCCAGCAACGTATGCCCCAACACGTGGCGAGAATAAAGAAGCCACGAGCGCTATGCCGTCAAGTTGGGGAGGCATAAAGATCGGCCACTTTGCGTCAGCAAAGGAGTGCCATGCACCATACATGAAATAGGCACCGAGCGCCAAGCAAATTGGCGCTGCTAAGATTCCAGAAGCCGATTCTCGCTTACCCATTAGCCCAGCGCTATCGTGAAAAAATCGCGAAGTCAGCGATCGCCTGTGAACGAGCCTGTCAGAATTTTAGTGTGAATCCGGGGTCATGAAATAATACCGAAAGGGATTGTCCATGACCGACGTAATGACCACGAAGAAGCCAAAAACCAAGAAGCAGTACCCGTTTCCCGTTGAA
>JBCNOP010000164.1:0-12349 GCA_039593775.1 Pseudoduganella sp. | reverse complement strand
CCGCCACGAGTGGATGGATAGGGGGCGAGGTAGCCGATGCCGACCATCAGCGCGCCAACGCCAAGGAAGGATACGATGCGTTCAACGCCGCCGACATTGGACAGGTCGACCAGGAACAGCTTGGCCACGACGACCCCGAGCAGCACTGCACCGGCAATCCACAGCTTGCGTTGCTGCTTGCGCGTCGCAAAGCGCATCAGCAGCAGCGCGGTCACGCTCCATACCAGCGACAGCATGGCTTGTACGAACTGCGATGCAAACAGGTCTTCGAACTGGTAAGGCACGCCGACGTAATGCGAGACGGTGCGCAGCAGCGCGAGGTTGAACCAGGCGTAGGCGGCCAGAGCTGCGCCAGCCTGCAATTGCGGTCGGTATGGCGCGAGCTTGTCCTGCAGCAGGCGGTAAGCCGCCACCGACAGCAGCAGCGCGAAGATGCTGGTCAGGTCGAGTGGATTGGCCAGCGGGACGTAAGGCAGTGGCGCCATGGCGCCGTTTTGCGTCAGGTTCCACACCGCGACCAGCAGCAGCGACCAGCCGCAACCCAGCGGCAGCAGCACGTCGCGGTACCAGGCAGCTACAGGCTTCACCGGCCAGGCATCGGCACGCACGCGGCGCATCACCCAGGCCAGGCCGCCCATCATCAGCCACGCCGGCAGGAAGTTGGCCCAGGCCGGATCGGCGCCGCTGCCTTCCAGCCCGCGCGAAATCCAGTAGGCGCCAACTGGCCAGATCATCAGCCATGGGCCAGTGCTGCGCAGCGTGTGCAGGATCACCAGTGGCGCTTCACCCAGCTTGGTGCCGCGCATCAGCCATTCGGACAAGAGCCACAGCGCGGCGTAGGCGAACCATACTTCGCCGGCCGGCATGTTGATGCTGCTGTACAGCACGCCAAGCATGCCGAGCGTGGTCATGCCGAACAGCAGCCATGCCGGCAGCACCGCAGCGCGCAGGGCCGGCCACGACAGGCGCTGTGCCAGCTTGACGAACAGCGGCGTGGTGGCGACGATCATCAGGTTGTAGGCGCTGGCGCGCAAAGGGCTGTGCGGTTCGAAATTGCCGGTAGTGGCGATTTCATAATGGGCCAGCAGCCAGTTGGCGATGGTTGGCACGATCACCAGCAGCCACCACACACCGGAATACGCCAGCACTGCGTTCGACCATGACGGCGGGTATTGCGAGCCGTAGCGCTTCAGCGTCCATGCGCTGAACACGGCGCCGGCCAGCAGCATTACGCTGCCGAGGAAGGGCGTGGCGAACAAGTCGGGCGATACCGGTGCGACGTGCCAGTTCAGGGCCAACAGGAAGGCCAGCACCAGGCCTGCCAGCAGTTGTGCGGCCATGGCCAGTCCGCGCGCCATTGGCCAGGCCAGGCGGCGCCCGATCAGGGCCATCACGGCTGCGGCGCCGAGTGCGCTGGCCACCAGCAGGTTGGCTTGCAGCTTGCCGCTGGTACGCAGGATCACTTCGGTCCAGGCGCCGCCGACCAGCCAGATGGCGGAGCCGGCAAGGAACAGGGCGCCCAGCATCTGCAGCCCGCCGAGCCCTTCTTCACTCGCATGGCTGCGGAAGCGCGTCGCCATGATGCAGGCGCTGATCGCCAGCAGCAGGAAGCCAAGCCACAGGTTGGAGTGCATTGCTGCCTCCTGGTCCAGGCCGGACACCGCGCCAATAAAGCTGACCCAAGCACCCAGTTGCACCAGCAGGCCAAAGCCCCAGGCCAGCGGCTGGCGCTGGCGCAAGCCGATCCAGACGATGCCGGCGCCTTCCAGTGCCCAGGCGGCGGAAGTCCAGCGGCCGTCGAGTGCCATCGGAATGGCGAGCGTGCCGAACACCACGGCCAGCGCAGTGAAGGCATCTACCAGCAAGCCGTAGGTGGCGCGGCGGCGCGCCAGCGTGATGGCCAGCGCACCGTAGAACAGGCCGAGCGCGAGGGCGGAGTAAGCCATGCCGAATTCGAAGGTTTTGACCAGGCCGAATTGCAAGCTGGCCGCCAGCATCGGCGTGCCGAAGACCAGGGTGCCGTCGACATAGCTTTTCAGCTTGGGCGCTTCGAGGTGGGCGTAAGCGATGGCGATGCCCACGTAGTACAGGAAGAACAAGGCAAGGAAACCTTGCACCGACAGGTAGAACTGCGGCTCGTAACGCAGCACGCCCCAGGCAGTGCCGATGGCAAAGGTGAACGCGAAGCCAAGCAGGTTCAGTGCACGCCAGGAGCGCTTGAGGGCGATGGCCAGGACGCCGGCGTTAAGCAGGGCGTAGTAGCTGAACAGGGCAACGTGGCTGCCCTGGCCGGTGGAAGCCAGGATCGGCGCTGCAAAGCCGCCGGTAATGCCAAAGATGGCCAGCCATTGCGCGTTCTGCAGCACGGCCAGCAGGCAAGTGCCAAACGTGAGCAGGAACAGCATGGCGAAGGCCATGCCGCCGGGGATCAGGTGGTAGATGCGGAAAGCGCCGAATACCACCAGCATCAGGACGGCCATGCAGGTGCCCTGCAGCGGCAGGCTGACGCCCTTGTTGCTGATGCGGATGCGCCAGGCCCAACCCAGCGCGGCCAGGTCGGCGAGCACGATGCCGGCCAGGCGCAATTCGATCGGCACCGTGACGCGGGCGGCCGCATATTTCAGCAGGAAGCTGACGCCGATGAAAAGGATGAGGAGGCCGATTTTCGCGACCAGGTTGCCTTCAAACAGCCAGTTGCGGGCGGCGATGAACCAGGCCGGCGGCTGCTTCGGTGGCAGGCTTGGCCGCGCAGTGGTGCGCGATGGCGCATTGCTCTGCGCGGCTTCCCTGGCGGCGGCCCAGGCCTGGTCGGCCGTATCGCCTGTCCTGGCAGGCGCTTCCGGATGCGGTATGGCAGCAGGCTTGGCTGCTTCGACAGGAGTTGCTGCGGCGGCAGCTGCGGGGGCCGGCGTTCCTGCTGCTGGCTGGGGCGGCATGGGCGGCGGTGGCGGCACTGCGGCACGCGCTACCAGCGGCTCGCGCTCAGCGGGCTTGGATGGCGTGGCTGGTGCTGCCGGAGTGACCGGAGTGGCCGCAGCGCCGGAAGGCGCGGGTGCGGCTTGCGTTTCCGCTGCGCCAGCCGCCATCCTGGCGGCGGCGGCGGTGCGAGCGAGGCCGTCGAGGGTAATCTCCATCGCAGCAAAGTCGCGCTGCAACTGAAGGGCCTGCTCGCGTGCCTGGCGGGCATCGCGGCGAGCAAGCCAGGCCCAGCGCGAAACAACTGCCAGCACGATAAACCAAAGCAAATCCATGAATGCTCCCTATATTGTTCTAATGGCATTATTTTCCATCGGTAACAATATTACAAGCACCAGCGATACCCGTATCGCCGTTTGCCCACAGTCGTATCAGGATTTGATCCTGCTCAAATCGCCACGTCCGGCACCAGCAACAGCAGGTCTGTCGCGCCCACGTCCACGCCTGCTTGAGAGAGCAAGGTGGTGGCTTGGCCGCGATGATGCGTCTGGTGGTTGAAGAAATGCAGCAGCAGCAGGCCGAGTTGCCGGTTGTTTGCTTCGCCATTCAAGCGGCGATAGGTGATGATGGCATCCAGGCTGGCTTCGTCCAGGCCGGCAGTCCAATCCAGGATCAGCCGGTCGAGCCAGGCGCGCCGCTCGCGCAGGGCGGGGAGGGAATCGAACAGTGGCTGGTCCAGCGCGCCCGGTGCCGGCAGGGCCGCCACAGGCTCCAGTGCGGCCGCAAAGCGCGGGTGGTAGCCGATGCGCTTGAGCCAGATGGTGTCGGCCACCGCAATATGATTTAGGGTCGCCAGCAGTGAGCCGAAGAATGCCCCGCGGTCTGTCGCCAGTTCTTCCGCGGGCAAAGATGCCGCCGCCTCATACAGCTTGTTGTTCATCCACTCGTTGTAGCGGGCCAGCAGGGTGATATGGGCGGTTCTTGACATGATCTGGGGTACAATCTCGGTCTATTTGCGGAAAATTCCGTAGCAGAACAATATCATTTAAAGGTTTTCCATGAGTCTCAAATGCGGCATCGTCGGCCTGCCTAATGTCGGCAAGTCCACCCTTTTCAATGCACTGACCAAGGCCGGCATCGCGGCCGAGAACTACCCGTTCTGCACCATCGAGCCGAACGTCGGCGTGGTGGAAGTGCCTGATCCGCGCCTGAAGCAACTGGCAGAAATCGTCAAGCCGGAGCGCATCCTTCCTGCGATCGTGGAATTCGTCGACATCGCCGGCCTGGTGGCCGGTGCGTCCAAAGGCGAAGGCCTGGGCAACCAGTTCCTGTCCCACATCCGCGAAACCGACGCCATCGTCAACGTGGTGCGCTGCTTCGAAGACGACAATGTGGTGCACGTGGCTGGCCGCGTTTCGCCGCTGGACGACATCGAAGTGATCCAGACTGAGCTGGCGCTGGCCGACCTGTCGACCGTTGAAAAGACCATTGCCCGCGAACAGAAGAAAGCCCGCTCTGGCGACAAGGACTCGGCCAAGCTGGTGGCCCTGCTGGAAACCCTGGTGCCGCACCTGAACGAAGCCAAGCCGGTGCGCGCCATGGGCCTGGGCGCCGAAGACATGGCCCTGATCAAGCCGCTGTGCCTGATCACCGCCAAGCCGGCCATGTACGTGGCCAATGTGGCCGACAATGGCTTCACCAACAACCCTCTGCTGGACCAGCTGACCAAGTATGCTGAAGCGCAGAACGCGCCGATCGTGGCCATCTGCGCCGCCATCGAAGCCGAGATCGCGGAACTGGACGACGCCGACAAGGAAGCCTTCCTGGCCGACATGGGCATGGAAGAACCTGGCCTGGACCGACTGATCCGCGCCGGCTTCAAGCTGCTCGGCCTGCAGACCTACTTCACCGCCGGCGTCAAGGAAGTGCGCGCGTGGACCATTCACGTGGGCGACACCGCACCGCAAGCTGCTGGCGTGATCCACACCGATTTCGAGCGCGGCTTCATCCGCGCCCAGACCATCGCCTTCGACGACTACATCGCCTACAAGGGCGAAACCGGCGCCAAGGAAGCGGGCAAGATGCGCGCTGAAGGCAAGGAATATGTGGTCAAGGATGGTGACGTACTGAACTTCCTGTTCAACGTCTGATGCAGGGCCGCGCCCTTGGCGCCATGCTGGTGGCGCTGCTTACGGCGGCGCCGGCACTGGCGCAGCAGGGCGCATATTTCCATAAGAAATTCGAAGGCACCATCGGCGACAAGCTCAAGTTCAGCATGGACTTGAAGAACGTCGATGGCGTCATCACTGGCAGTTACCGTTATGCCGGGAAAAGATCCGACCTCTACCTGAAGGGCAAGGCGGCGCCGGACGGTTCGCTGACGATGGACGAGCAAGTCGCGTTCGACCCCAAGGTCACCGGCCGCCTTCACGCAGTGCTGCACGACGGCAGGTTGCAGGGGAGTTGGCAATCGCCCGATGGCCGCAAGAGCCTGCCGCTGGTGGCGCACCAGGTTTCCGAAGTCACTATCCCCTCGAAGAAGGCGCTGCTGTCCAGCGCCGTCGGCAAGTACCAGCTGTCCACCGTCGAAGGATTTGGCGGCACCAACACCATGTGGGAAATGAACCGCGATGCCAAGGGACGCTGGAGCGGCAACGGTTCCTCGATCTCCGGGGGCACGCGCGAAGGCTACTCGCCGAATTTGAGCAAGCATGATGAGAACATTCTCGCCAGCAGCGTGATTGAAGTGCTGCCGGACCTGTCGGTGCGCCTGTCCGTTGGTAGCAAGACCTTGCTCACAGTGCCGTTTCGGGAAAATGGCATGGAATACGGCCTGAAGGCGCCGTTCGACGACCAGCTCAAGGTTTTGTCGTCCAAGACCACGGTGTGGGACGAGCAGCTATACCTGCTTGCGCAAGAAAACACGACGTTTTACCGCTCGCTCCATACCGAGCTGAACGATACCTATCCGGCCAGGGTGCTGCTGCGCTTTTCGGTGAGCAGCGCTTCGTTCGAGCTCACCATCAAACCGGGCGATTGCTGCGATAACGCCACCCTTACCTTCGTCCGCGTCCCGCTGCAACCTTAAGCCACTCAGTCAAGCAGCCATCGGCTGGCGCAGCTGGTGCTGGCGACCAGGCGTGGATGCTGGCCCAGGCTTTGCATCAGTTTGGCATTGTGCGTGGCATTGCCGCTGACCAGCCGTATCTCGTTCGAGCGCAAGAATGGCTCGTTTTGCACCAGGTCGGCGGCATAGGGGGCGCAGTTGACGTCGATGAAGACGGCCTGGCGGCCGGCCGAAGCAACAGGTTCAGGGAGCCTCTGTAAATGGGCCTGGATAAAGCCTTCCACTTGCGCCATCCGCAAGGGCAACGCTAGCGCGAGCATCCCGGCACATGCCGCAAAGCCGAAACCAATCGCCCTGGCATGCTGGGCCGGTGACGCCAGCGCCAGCCGCTGCAGTGCCACGGCAGCCAGGATTGGCAGGCTCAACCACGCGGCATGGAAATAGCGATACCCCCATCCATGCCCTTGGTCAAATGGCACGATCAGATAGCCGATGAGGCTGAGTCCGGCCGAAGCAGCCAGCAGCTTGCACCATGGGCGCCCAGATTGGTCCAGGCCGCCGATCCAGGCCAGGACAGGCAGTCCTGGCACGGCCCACACCAGCAGTTTGGCTACGCCCACCAGGCGGGCGGCCAATATGTTGGCGTTCGGCAGGGAGAAATTGCCGAGCATGTGGCTCGCATCGGCGCCCAGTGCAGCCGCCTGCATATCGGATACATTGTGCATCAGGTAAAGACGCCATCCCAGACCGAATAACAGGCTGAGGGGCAGGGCGCCTGCGATCAAGCAGCCCAACTTGCGCCAACTCCGGGATGGACCACGCAGCAAGGCCGCGATCCACGGCAAGGCATACAAGCCGACCGGAAATGGATTGACGGTGGTTATACCGATGGACAGGAAAACGCCGGCTGCCAACATCGCAGCCGTCGTGCCGCGCACAAAACAGAGCGTGAACATGACAGTGCAGAATAACTGCAGGGGCATCCCATAGAAGCTCATGCCGTTGACCAGAATAACTGGCGATGCGACCGTTGCCACCAGCGCGAAGCCGCGTGCGGCTGCATCATCCACCAGTTCATTGAGCAGTTTGTTCAGGCCCAGTACGGTCAAGGCGGTCAGCACGGGATTGCACAGCCACGCCAGGTTCAGCGCGCTGAACGGCGCCATGACCACGGCGAAACTGGGCCAATAGACGGAAGCGATCGCGCCGTTGGCATGGGAAACATTGATGAACGATCTCTGAAAACCCGCTGGCACCAGCGCATCCATCAGCGCTGGCGGAACTTGTCCCGACAGATGTCCGCTGGCGAAGATCTGCGCTTGCAGGTAAGAGGCATATTCGTCCATCGAGAGCGGGTGCTGGTGGTAGGCCAGCGCTGCCCCCGTGCCGGCGACGGCCAAGGTCGCCCAGGCGAGCGCACCGGGGCGGCGAGCGATGGCCGCGAACATCCTCTGCAGGCGGCTACTGCGGTCGCGGCAGGGAAGGGCCAGTGCCGCCAGCAGCAAGGACAAAGCACACGCAGGGCCATCGAAGTTGACAAACAGATCGGCAAATATCGGTGAAAGCCCGCCGCCATAGAGGGGAAACGCCAGGATGGCAGCCATGCAGGCCAGTCCCAGCAGAACGGTGGCCAATTGCCAGCGCGGGAGTGCGATGGCGCTTTGCTTACCGCTCATTCGACGCCACCCTGGTAGAGTTTGGTGTAGACATCAACCGCATGGTCCCAGCTCCAGGCCCGGCCAGCAAACTCAGCTACTGCGCTGCGCCGTGCTTCCAGGGCAGCCCGATCCGCCGTCAAGTCGGACAAGCGTCGATGCCATTGGCCAACGGCATCGGGCGCCGTGACAGGAAGTTCAAACAGCAGGGGACGACCGGCCTCGCAGCCGGCGGCCGTTTCATCGCTGACCAGGGCCGGCAGTCCGCAAGCAAAGGCTTCCTGTACCACGAGCGGGAACCCCTCGCCCCGGCTGGGCAGTACCAGCAGGTCGGCAGCACGATACAAATCGGCCAGGTCCGCATGACCCAGTCCGTCGAAAATCATGACATTGCTGGAGGGGGGCACGGCCGGCCGTAAAGGCCCCTGCCCGACAAAGATCCAGAAAATGCCTGGCAGCTGTGCCACCAACGGTATCAGCAGGTGCAAGCCTTTCTTTTCCACCATGCGGCCCACAAACAGGCATACGGGGGCGTTTTCAGGAATTCCCAGGCGGGCGCGGATGGCCATGCGTTCATTGCCGGGTACGGGATGGAACACTTGCGTGTTCACGCCATTCGGCAGATACAGCGGCGCCCGCGGGAACGCAATCCTGGCGCGAAAGTATGCCTCGACAACGTTGCTGATGAATACCACCCTTGATGCGCAACGCAAGGCCAGGCTGCCCACGGTGCGATTGACGGCGGACAGGGTCGCTGCAAGGAGCTTGCTGCGGTAGGGAATTTCGCCAATGTGCTGGGTCAGTACCGTTGGCTTGCCATGGACGCGCGCGAAAACCAGCGCAAGCAGCGAGCCAGGGTAAATAAAGTCGTGAACATGGACGGCATCGCAGTCGCGGATGGCCGACCACAGCGCAGGAATGCCGCGCCCAATCCACAATGGCAGCGGCAGGCCGGCCAAGCGCTCGACCAGGTTGCAGGTTTGCATCGGGTGATAGCTCAAGCCGGCTTCTGGCCCGTGCGTCTCCGCGTCCGCACTGGCAAACCAGGCGACCTCATGGCCGCGCTCAGCCAGGCGGCGATTGATGGCGGCTGCCACCAGCTCGATGCCACCGCGACGCGAGGGGAAAAAATGGGTGACGCTGACGATGCGGAATTGCCGTCCCATCCGACTTCTCATCAAGAATTTGAGCGGCCCAACCTTGCGCGCCCGAAAACAAAGTGGCGGCTGGACAGGTATCCAATCACATGCAGCAAGACGGTGGCCACGCATATCGCCAGGTTGATATTGAGTCCCAGCACGTCCACCAGCAGTGCCATCAGCAGGATGTTCACACCGAGCATGGCGGTGCATTGCAGCGCATAGCGCGCAAGGGCCGCCAGCGACTGGCGCTCCTTCTGCTTAAAGGTAATGGTCGCGTGCAAGGCATAAGCCAGTGGCGTGAGGATCAGGAAGGAGATCAGGCTCGCTGCCACATAACTGAAGCCAAGCACCAGGACAACACCGTTCTGTATCAAAAAATTCAGCCCGGCGCAAAAGAGCCCGACCATCATGTACCGGAGCGGCCTCCTGGCGCCAGGAAGCATCAGATTCTCTCCCACATGCCAATGAACTGCAAACCATTGGTCATCGCCCCCAGCACCCCGCTGTGCACTGGAACGGCTGGTTGCAGCGCGACGCGGCGCATGCCATTTGCCTCGATCAGCTTGACCCAGTCCCAGCGCCGCTGATAGTGATAAAGCGAGGGGATGCTAAAGCGCCGGTTGCCCAGTTCATCCAAAATACAGAGGGCGGCATAGCCCAGCGGCGAGCTGTAGGTATGGTCCTTGATGAACAGGTAGCGGTCGGTGCAGCGGATCAAATCCAACAAGCTTGCTTCCGGCGAACTGCAATGGTGCAGCACGTCGATTGCGTAGCTGAGCGTAAATTGCCGGTCGTTGAATGGAATCTTGTTACCCGAATAGATGACGGGATCAACCTGGCAGTTTGGGCGCTTATAGACATCGAGCGGGGTGATCTTCCCTGGCCAAAGGCTTGCCGCGAAGTTCTTTGCAAAAAAGCCGTCGCCACAACCAAAATCAAGCACCGATTCGCACTCGATGTTCTGCAGCATGGGCTGGGCCAATGCCAGAATATTGTTCCTATACGCTGTCATCGTATTTCTTCTTGGTAGCTACAGATAGATTGCAGATTGGTCCGCAGCCAGTGTGTCTTATGGTTTGGTGGAGGTGACGGCATTTTGCTGAGTGCTCTCATCGTCGTGCGCCTCCCGCCTGCCCGGTTCCATGCGCGTCTTTGCCAGAAAAATCAGAAATGCGGAGAACATGGCCTCAAGGCCAATGACGATGGCCGTGGATGCAGCAATGGCCAGGTGGACTGTGTCCTCCATGCCCGTCGAGGAATTAAGCCAGCGCACCAGCAATGTGGCATCAACCATCAGGCCAAGCAGCATGATCACGCCGCTGGCCGCCAGCGTGATCTCCAGTGCATGTGGACGAATCTCGCGCAGGAGGTTGAAGCCGAGGCGATCCGGCACGCTGGGCGCCAAAAGGACTTTGCCCAGGACACCCATCGAAATGACGTTGGCGCCGATCAGCGCCAGCATGGCGCCGAGCACCATGAAGTGAACGCCGATATAGTGGGAGCCAATTGTCAGCGGGCCGCCAATCAAGGCCGCCATCAACAGGAGTCCCAGCAGCAGCATGGTGCCGCCGGGCCAGATATAGGCGTAATCAGGGCAGTGGCTGATGATAAAGCGCAAATGCCGCCAGCCATCCCGGAACGAGCGCAGGTGTGGTGGCCGGCCCCGCTTGTCGGGGTAGAGCTTGATCGGCACTTCAGCGATCCGCAAGCCATGCCGGGCCGCGCTGGCGACCATTTCGGTGGCAAATTCCATCCCTGGCAGGCTCAGCTCCATACGTTCGAACGCGGCGCGCGTGAAGGCGCGCATCCCGCAGTGGAAATCTCCCACCGGTACCCTGAATGCAATACGGGAGATAAAGGACAGTACAGGATTGCCCAGATAGCGGTGCAAAGGCGGCATGGCGCCAGGTTCGATACCGCCGCGGAAGCGATTGCCCATGACCAAATCGTTGCCCGCTTCAATGGCCTGAATGAACTGGTCAAGCTGGGACCAGTCATAGGACTCGTCGGAATCGGCCATGATGATGATCTCGCCTTGCGCGGCACGCACCCCGGCGGAGATGGCCGCACCATAGCCCTTTGTACTGACGTGCACCACACGAGCGCCGGCGGCCTGCGCAATGGCGACCGACCGGTCGGAAGAGCCGTTATCGGCCACCAGCACTTCACCCTGGATTCCCAAGCGGGCAAAACATGCGACAGCCTTCTCGACACACTGGCCTACCGTGCGTTCCTCATTCAGGCAAGGCATCACGGCGGTCACATGCGGACGATTCATAATTCGATTTCTTAATGGTTAGGCGGCGGGCAGGGTTCTCGAAAAATAACAGGGATTAACTGCTTAAATTATTTTTCCCCTCTGCAAAGGGGAATTGTTGCACAAAATCAATTTTGGGGATAGGGTCCCCTTGCCATGCCGTGGTTTGGACGCCTCATCACGGCGCGGGTTAAGGCTGCGCCTTCCCTTCGTGTTCCCGGATGGCTTTGCTGAAGCTATCCATCAAGGGATTGGGTACTGCCAGGGAAAGCTGGTAGTGTTCGATCAAAAAGCCCTGGCCAGTGTTGCGCAGCACGCCGCTGGCCTGGCAAGTCCCCATCTGCGTGTTGAGCTGCTCGTCGAACCACACGTATTTCTTATCCGGCGAGAAGTAAACGTTGCGCTTTTGCGCGGTGAAGCTCCAGGCCTTCTTGCGGTCCCAGAAGCGCTTGGCCCAGGCTTTGAATTCCTTGTAGCTCCATACTTCGCTCTTGTCGGTGCCGATGAACACCGCTTCCGGCGTGAACTTGTCCCAGTAGCCGGGCCGGGTGTTGGCTGCGTCGTCGTGCCAGCTGTCGACGAAAGCGTTGACCTGCTGGCGGAATTCGCTGTCCGGGTCGGCCGCCAGGGCGCTGTGCATCATGAGGGCGGTGGCGGCGGCGATCAGCAGGCGTTTCATTTCTTGTCTCCAGGGTCAATGTTGGCGGAATAGTATAATCGTCGGATTGTGCACAGCTTCCCATAAAAAAATGGCTTCACCCAACGAAAACGCCAGCATGGCACTGTTCTGCGACTTCGAAAACGTCGCACTGGGCGTCCGCGACGCCAACTACGAGAAATTCGACATCAAACCCGTGCTGGAGCGCCTGCTGCTGAAGGGCAGCATCGTGGTCAAGAAGGCTTATTGCGACTGGGACCGCTACAAGGGCTTCAAGGCCCCGATGCACGAGGCCAACTTCGAGCTGATCGAAATTCCGCACGTGCGCCTGTCCGGCAAGAATTCCGCCGACATCCGCATGGTGGTCGATGCGCTGGACCTGTGCTATACCAAATCCCACGTCAACACCTTCGTCATCATTTCGGGCGACTCCGATTTCTCGCCGCTGGTCTCCAAGCTGCGCGAGAACGCCAAGCGCGTGATCGGCGTGGGCGTGAAGGATTCGACTTCCGACCTGCTGGTGGCCAACTGCGACGAGTTCATTTTCTACGACGACCTGGTGCGCGAATCGCGCCGCCAGCGCCAGGCGACGCGCAATGACCGCGAGCAGCAGCCAAAGCGTACGCCGGAAGAGGAGAAGCGCCGCCGCGAAGA
>JBCNOP010000163.1:0-12393 GCA_039593775.1 Pseudoduganella sp. | reverse complement strand
CGGTGGAGCCGGATTCGGTCAGGGCCACAATCGCCTTCACGCGCAGGTGGTGCGCGGTGAACAGGGCGCCATAGGCGATCGACTGGTCGATGCGGGTGAAGCGGGCGTTCAGGAAGTCCGCATCGAGCTTGTTGTATTCGGATTGCTCGGCCTCGGTACAGATGGCCGCCATCATTTCCACAGTTTCCACTGGGTACTTACCGGACGCGGTCTCGGCCGAGGTCATGACGGCATCGGTACCGTCCAGCACCGCGTTGGCCACGTCGGACACTTCCGCACGGGTCGGCACGGCGTTGAAGATCATCGACTCCATCATCTGGGTCGCGGTGATTGCAATCTTGTTCGATTCACGCGCCATGCGGATCATGCGCTTCTGCAGCGCAGGCACGGCGGCGTTGCCCACCTCAACAGCCAGGTCGCCACGGGCCACCATGATGCCGTCCGAGGCGTTCAGGATTTCCTGCAGCGCAGGAATTGCTTCGGCACGCTCGATCTTGGCGATCATCATCGGCTTGAAGCCGAACGGCTCGCCGGCGATATTGGCCAACTGGCGCGCCATTTCCATATCGGTGGCGTTTTTCGGGAAGGAAATTGCCAGGTAATCGGCCTGGAACGACATCGCAGTCTTGATGTCTTCCATGTCCTTGGCGGTCAATGCCGGCGCGGTCAGGCCGCCGCCCTGGCGGTTGATGCCCTTGTTGTTGGATAGCTCGCCGCCAATCTTCACGGTGGTGTAGATCTCGCTGCCGACGATCTTGTCCACGGCCAGCACAATCAGGCCATCGTTCAGCAGCAGCACATCGGCCGGCTTCACGTCGGTCGGCAGGCTCTTGTAGTCCAGGCCCACGCGCTCCTGGTTGCCCAGTTCGCCGTTCTCGCCCCACTTGGCATCCAGGATGAACTTGTCGCCCTTGGCCAGCTCGATCTTGTTGTTCTCGAACTTGCCGATACGGATCTTCGGCCCCTGCATGTCGGCCATGATCGCCACTTCCTTGCCGCATTCCGCAGCCGCCTTTCGCACCAGTGCAGCGCGATCGATATGATCCTGCGCCTTGCCATGGGAGAAGTTCAGGCGGACTACGTCGACCCCTGCCTTGATCATCTGGATCAGGATGTTCAGGTCGGTCGATGCTGGGCCGATAGTTGCGACGATCTTGGTACCACGTGCCATGAAGGTTTCCTTCGTGTGAGCTTAAAAAAGTTCAAAAGGCGCCTTGCGGGCGCCTTTTACCGTGTTACTGGGCGCGTTGCGCCAGGATTTCCACTGCCGGCAGGGTCTTTCCTTCCAGGAATTCCAGGAAGGCGCCGCCGCCGGTGGAGATATAGCCGATCTTGTCGGTGATCTGGTACTTGGCGATGGCAGCCAGGGTGTCGCCACCGCCGGCGATGGAGAAGCCCTTGGAGTTGGCGATGGCCATGGCCAGGGTCTTGGTGCCTTCGCCGAACTGGTCGAACTCGAACACGCCGACCGGACCGTTCCAGACGATGGTGCCGGCTTCCGCGATTTGCGCAGCCAGCTTGGCAGCAGTCTTGGGACCGATGTCCAGGATCATGTCGTCATCGGCCACGTCAGCCACTGCCTTCACGGTCGCAGTTGCGGTTGGCGAGAACTCTTTCGCGCACACCACGTCTTCAGGGATAGGCACCTGGGCGCCGCGGGCAGCCATGATGTCGATGATGGCTTTGGCTTCGCCGACCAGGTCGGCTTCCGCCAGCGACTTGCCGATCTTCAGGCCGGCAGCCAGCATGAAGGTATTGGCGATGCCGCCGCCGACGATCAGGTTGTCCACCTTATCAGCCAGCGATTTCAGGATCGACAGCTTGGTCGACACTTTCGAGCCAGCCACGATGGCCAGCAGCGGACGAGCCGGCGCGCCCAGGGCCTTGCCCAGCGCATCCAGCTCAGCGGCCAGCAGCGGGCCGGCGCAAGCGATCGGTGCGAACTTGGCGATACCGTGGGTAGTCGCCTCAGCGCGGTGCGCGGTGCCGAAAGCATCATTCACGTACACGTCGCACAGCTTGGCCATCTTCTGGGCCAGCTCATCGGAATTCTTCTTTTCGCCCTTATTGACGCGGCAGTTTTCCAGCAGGACCACCTGGCCAGCGGCGACTTCCACGCCATCGACCCAGTTCTGCTTCAGTTCAACCGGCTGGCCCAGCAGCTCGGACATGCGCTTGGCGATTGGCGCCAGGCTGTCTTCCGGCTTGAATTCGCCTTCGGTTGGACGGCCCAGGTGGGAGGTAACCATGACTTTTGCACCGGCGCCCAGGGCTGCCTTAATCGCTGGAATCGAAGCACGAATGCGCGTATCTTCGGTGATATTGCCCGCATCATCCTGCGGCACGTTCAGATCTGCACGGATAAAGACGCGCTTGCCCTGCAGCGCGTTCTGCGCTACGAGGTCTTCCAGGCGGTTAAATTTCAGCATGGTTACTCAGGGGTCACAGTTGGAAAGAGCGCTATTTTACCTTAAGCCGGGGGCCCTTAGCCGCTTGTTAAGCTCCGATAAGCCCGATATTTAGTTGCCATTCAGAAAACAAAAGTCGGGGTCAGGTCTGTCATTCGGACAGCTAGCGCTAACTTTTGATCTTCCTCAAACCATCCGCACGCAACTGTGCAGGGGTCAAGTTCAGGCTCTGGCGCAGGCAGCGGGCCATGTGGCTGGGGTGGGCGAAACCAGCTTCCAGCGCGATTTCGGTGTTGGTCAGCTTGCCTTCCCGCAGGAGCTGACGGGCCCGCTCGACGCGGCGGATGAGGACGAAGCGGTGCACGGGCATGCCGGCTGCCTGGCGGAACAATTCCTTGAAATGGGAAACACTGAAGCCGGCCACGGCGGCCAGCTCGGCCAGCGTCAGGTCCTGGTCGAGGTTGGCTTCAATGTAATCCTGCACGGCCCGTAACTGCCAGGCGGGCAAGGCGCGAACGGGCGCTTCGGCGGGGCGGCGGGAGGCAAGCGTTTGCAGCGCGAGCAGGCGGGCGGCCAAGGCGCTGGCGAGGCTATCGGCGAAGATCCGGCCGCCAGGGTGGCCGTCCTGCTCTTCGGCCTGCATTATCCAGCCGATACGCTCGACCTGCGGGTCGCGGATGTGGATGGCGGGTGCCAACTCGGCATCCAGGCGCATATGCTCGGCGGTGTCTTGCATCAGGGCTGGATTCAGGCGCAGCAGCAAAGAAGTGGCCGGCGCTGTCAGTGTCCAGCGCGTGCTGGAGCCGGCGGGCACCACGCAAAACTGGCCGTGCAGCCGGGTTCCTTGGCGTTCGTATCGGCCAGCGCGGTAGCTGACCTGCACCGGCGCGCCCAAATGCAGGCACAGCACATGGCGCCCATCTACAGGCGAGTCAAAGCGGCCGTGCGGCACGGGTGAGGTCAAAACATCCAGCAGCGGAACCTCGTCCCGCACCGGGTAACACGACGGCCTGGCAGTCATTTGCGTCCTCGCATGCAGGAAATGGAAGAGTGCGCTATTTCCCGCCAGCGCGCAATAAAAAATCAGCCGATTGTGCTCGCCATCGGCTGGTTATGCGCGCGGCCGCGTGGCCCAGCCGATAGCATCGGCTCCACCAATCAGCTATCGCATGGAGACCGCAATTGAAACGCAGAGACTTCCTTTCCGTGGCTGGCGCCATCCTCGCCACTGGCGTCGCACCCCGCCTTGCTTTCGCCGCGCCCGAGACCCGAGCCGACGCAACCGATGTGGCAAAATTCCGCGCCGCGCGCCGCTTCGCAGAAGTGCCGTTCGGCCGCATCGCCTACGTTGAACGCGGAGCCGGCCCGAATGCCGCCCTGTTCCTTCATGGCGCCCCGCTGAACAGCCTCCAGTGGCGCGGCGCGCTTGACCGCCTGTCGCCTGTCCGCCGCTGCATTGCGCCTGACTTCATGGGCCTGGGATATTCGGAGGTGCCAGCCGGCCAATCGCTGGCAGCATCCGCCCAGGCTGAGATGCTGGCCGCCCTGCTCGACAAGCTCGGCGCCGGCACGGTCGATATCATCGCCAGCGACAGCGGTGGCGCCGTCGCGCAACTGTTCCTGCTGCGCTACCCGCAACGCGTGCGCAGCCTGATGCTGACCAACTGCGACATCGAGCCACACAGCCCGCCCGCCGAAATCGCTCCGGTGCTGGAGATGGCTCGCAAAGGCACCCTGGCCGACGATACTGCGAAATGGCTGACCGACAAAGCACTGGCCCGATCGACTTTCGGCGCCGCCGTCTTCCACAATCCGGCGCAACTGACGGACGAAATCATCGAATACTACGCGGCGCCTCTCGTGAGTTCGCCGCTGCGGCGGGCGCAGTACCACGAGTTCCACAACGCACTGTCGCCGAATCCGCTGGCTGGCATTGAAGCCCAACTGCGGCGCAGCACCGTTCCAGTGAAAATGGTCTGGGGCGCGAGCGATACCATCTTCACGCTGGCCGACGCGCGCTACCTCGACCAGGTATTCCCGCACTCGCAAGGCATCCGCGCCATCCCGGAAGGCAAGCTGTTCTTCCAGGAAGAATTCCCCGACATCATTGCGGAGGAAGCGCGCAAGTTGTGGAAAGCTTAGTAACGGATCTCGAGGTTGTGCCCGTCCGGATCCTCGAAATAGCACGCCAGCGCCAGCCCGCGCGCGCCGTACTGCGGCTGGGGCTGGCTGCCCGTGCGATCCATGTGGTTGCCGCCGAACGGAATGCGGCGTTCACGTAGCTGCACCATCACACGCTCGAAATGCTCGGGGTCGACGCGGAAGGCCAGGTGCAGGTGCATGGCTGGCGGCTCGGCCAGCAAGTCCAGCGTAAAGCCCTCACTAACCCGTACGATCTCGAACGGCCCCGCCCTGCCCTCGTGCTTAAAGCCAAGCACATCTTCATAGAAACGAATTGATGCCGCCGGGTTGCTCACCCGCAAGATCATGTGGTCAAGTTCGGCCATGTGTCCTCCCATAGATGAAGCAGATTATCTTTGAGATTTATCAAAGGTGTGTGGCCGGTGTCCGAATGACAGACCTGACCCCGAATTCAAAGCAACAATCGCAATGCAGTAAAGCACGCCATGCCGAACACAATGGTTTCCAGCATATTGCGGCGGGCAAGGTAATAGGCAATGGCAGCAGCGCCGGCCAGCAGCTTGTAATTGTGGAAGCTGAATTCAATTGCGCCTTGCGGGTCAAGCAGCAGGTCGGGCCCGATGATGGCGGCCAGCGCGCAAGATGGGGCGTAGCGCAGCATCTCCTGCACGCGGGTCGGGATCGAGACGTGCTCGCCAATTACCCAGAATGAGGAACGCGTAATCGCGGTGGCGCAAACCAAGGCGCCAATCGTCAGCCAGATTTCAAGGTCGGACATTGGCAGCTTTCCTTCGTTCGATGACGCCTTCGACAACCATCGCGGTGACCATGCCGACCATCACGGCGGCCAGCAAGCCCAGTTTGTAAGGGAGGCCATGCGCCAGCACGGCAGTCACGCCTGCCACGAGCGCCCCGCACAGCGCGGGGCGGCTAGCCACCATCGGCACGGTAATGCAGACAATCGCCAGCGTGCCGGCAAAGCCGAGGCCCCATTCGGCCGGCACCGCGCTGCCAAGGAAAATGCCGGCGATGGAGCCTGCCTGCCATGCGGCAAAGTTCGGGTACAGCAGGCCGCGCAGGTAGGACACCTTGCCCTCAGCCGGTTTTTCAGTCGGGTAGCGCTGCAGGAACATGGCGGTCGTCATGTCGCCGGCGCCATAGCCAAGCAGGAAGCGGCGCCACAGCGGCAGCCTGGCGAAATGCGGCGCCAGCAAGGCGGCAAAGATCACGAAGCGGAGGTTCACCACCACGGCGGTCAGGAAGATCACCCAGATCGGCGCCGCTGCCGCAATCAGGGGCAATGAGGCGAGCTGCGCGGATCCGGCAAACACCAGCAAGGTCATGCCCAGCGCCTGCATTACCGTCAGGCCCGACTTGACCATCGCTACGCCCACCACCAAGCCCCAGGCGGCGATGCCAAACAGGGTTGGAGTGCCGTCTTTCAGGCCGGCGCGCCAGGAAGGCTCGTGGTGGGCCGCGACGTCGGGCTGGCTATCGGGAGAACTCATGGGACAACTGCGTGGGGACAACTGCTCGGGAAACCCGACATTCTACCGGCGAATGCTTTTCGCTGCCGGGATGCATTAAAATCGTGGTTTTTGATCTCGCGGAGTGTTATAAAATGAGCAACGCCACCCAGCCAGTAGAACTCGATGGCAAAGACCTGCCGGCCTACTGCCCGAATCCAGCCATGCCGCTGTGGTCTTCGCACCCGCGCGTGTTCCTGGACTTCAAACATGGCGAAGCGAAATGCCCTTACTGCGGCACCCAGTACAAGCTGAAGCCTGGTACCGAAGTCGGCCATCATTAATCACACCACACCGGAGCCCGGATGGCAGCGCGTAAACACCAGAATGGCAGTGCGGCAGAAGTCGAAGCGGCCTTTTACGATGCCTTGAACCGGGCCGACCTGGAAGCCCTGATGGCGCTGTGGGCGGACGACGAGGAAATCGTCTGCGTCCATCCCGGCGGGCCGCGCCTGATCGGGCATAGCGCCATCCGCGCTTCCTGGAGTGCACTTTTGGAACACGGCGGGTTGCAAATTCGCCCTTCCCAGCTGCATGAGACACACAACCTGATGAGTTCGGTGCATACTGTCATTGAGGGCGTCACAGCGGCAAGCGGCGAGCCGGCGCACCTGATTGCGACCAATGTGTACGTTAAGACACCGAAGGGTTGGCGCATTGTGTTGCATCATGTGTCTGTAGCGCCGGGACCTGTTCCCGCCGATCCGCGCGCTCAAATACTGCACTAAAAAAGGGGGATCAGGCCCGCTGGGCCGTTCCCAGCCGCGCCATGAACTACACTGCCCCATTCTGGCTGCCGAGCGGCCATTTGCAGACCATCTACCCGGCTACCTGCATAGCCAAGCCCGAGGTCCGTTTCCGCCGCGAACGGTGGCAAACACCAGACGCGGATTTCATCGATGTCGATTTCGTCGACGGCACGCCGGGCAAGCCTTTCGTGGTACTGTTCCACGGGCTGGAAGGCTCGTCCGACAGCCATTACTCGCGTGCCTTGATGGCGGAAATCACGCGCCGCGGCTGGTCGGGCGCCGTGCCGCATTTCCGCGGCTGCTCCGGCGAACCGAACCTGGCACCGCGCTTCTACCATTCCGGCGATTCCGGTGAACTGGACTGGATCATCCGCCGCCTGCACCCGCATGCGAGCGGCAAGTTCTATGCTTGCGGCGTTTCGCTGGGCGGCAATGTGCTGCTGCGCTGGCTGGGCGAATCGCAGCACCAGGCCGAGTTTGTCGACGCGGCTTGCGCGGTTTCGGCACCGCTCGACCTGGCGCAAGGCGGCAATGCCCTGTCGCGCGGCCTGAGCCGCCTGTACACGCGCATGTTCCTGCAAACGCTGAAACCGAAATGCGTGGCCAAGCTGCAGCAATTCCCTGGCCTGTTCGATCTCGATGCGCTGATGGCGGCGCAGGATTTGCACGCGTTCGACAATGTGGTGACGGCACCGCTGCACGGCTACCGCGATGCGGACGATTACTGGGACCGCGCCAGCGCCAAGCACGTGCTGACCGACATCACGGTGCCGACCCTGGTGCTGAACGCGAAAAACGATCCCTTCATGCCAGGCGAATACCTGCCGCGCAACGCTTCGCGCCAGGTAGTGCTGGATTATCCTGAGCAAGGCGGCCACGTGGGCTTTGCCACCGGCCGCTTGCCGGGCAGCCTGGATTGGCTGCCGCTGCGCATGCTGAAATTCCTGACCAGCATCGAAGCCAGCGAGATGGCCGAGGCTTGAAACAATGGATGAAATAGTCAAACAGGCGATGGCCAAGTGGCCCAATGTGCCGCACTGCTACGGCTGGCTGGCGCTCGATGCGCGTGGCAACTGGCGCATGCGCGATGAGCGCGCGCAGCACTTTAACGAAGCCGGCGACAAGCTGACCAATCCGGCGCTGGTCGGCTTCATCACGCGCAATTACCAGAGCGATGAACAGGGCCGCTGGTATTTCCAGAACGGTCCGCAGCGTGTCTACCTGAACCTGGAAGCCACGCCATTCATCGCGCGCACCGATCCGGTCCACGGCTTCGTGCTGCATACCGGCGCGCCGCTGGGCGACATCGATGCGGCCTGGCTGACCGAAGCCGGCGAACTGCTTCTACGCAGCGGAGACGTGTTGGCCCAACTCGACGACCGCGACTTCGCGCAAGTGCTGCCGCAACTGGAGTTGAACGGCCGCCCCGTCGGTGACAACGCCCTGCTGGCGTGGCTGGATGCCGCCGCCAGCGATCCCGCCAGCCTGTCGCCGCTCACCTTGCGCGTTGGCGAACGTGCAGTGCCGCTGGCAGCCATCGCGCGCGACAGCGTGCCGCAAGCATTCCGTTTCGAACGCCTGCCGCAACCTTGACCGCCCGCCCTCT
The DNA here is from genome assembly GCA_039593775.1 of Pseudoduganella sp. Lineage (GTDB taxonomy): Bacteria > Pseudomonadota > Gammaproteobacteria > Burkholderiales > Burkholderiaceae_D > Rugamonas. Next base: position 3,962 of record JBCNOP010000163.1, on the reverse strand, counting down.
CCGGGGCATGATGTTACGAGAAAAACAACCCCGGAGCTCCCTGATGAAGCGTGCAGCAAAGTGGCTGGGCGGTATTGCGCTCGGCCTGGTCGTACTGGTACTGGCACTGGCCGCCCACACCTGGTATTTCAAACCCCTCAAACTGGACTGGTTCTACGCCCGCGTATTTGCAGCTTTTGCTGTCGAAAGCCCGGAAATGCTGTCGAGCATGCGCATCCTGCCCGGCTGGCTGGACTTCTACAGCAAGAAGCTGGATGACGCTTCCCCTGCCCACGCCGTCAAGCAGATGGCCCAGCTCAAGCAAGAACTGGCAGTCCTGGAGAGCTACAGCACCGACGGCCTGGATGCGGAGGGCAAACTGTCCTACGAAACGCTGCGCTTCTTCCTGAAAAGCCAGGTAGAGGGCGAGCCCTTCATGGACCACGCTTTCCCGGTCAACCAGATGATGGGCGTGCAAAGCATGCTCCCGCAATTCATGACCGACGTGCACCAGGTCACCAACAAGGGCGAGGCCGAAGCGTATATCGCGCGCCTGAACCTGTTCCCGGTCAAGTTCGGCCAGGTGGTGGAATCGATCCGCCTCAGTGAAAGCAAAGGCATCGTGCCGCCAAAGTTCACCGTCGACAAAGTACTGGCGGAGATGAAGGCCGTTGTGGCAAAGCCGGTGAAGGAGAATGTCCTGGTGACCAATATGCGCGACAAGCTGGCCAAGGTGAAAGACTTGTCCGATGCCGAGCGCAGCGCCCTGCTGGCGCAAACCGAGAAAGCCGTGCAGGAAGCGGTCTACCCCGCTTACGGCAAGCTGATTGATGCGTTCACCGCGCTTCAATCCAAGGCCACCGCCAACAACGGCGCCTGGAGCCTGCCGAACGGCGAGGCTTACTACGCCTGGGCCGTGCGCTCGCATACCACCTCGAACATGACGCCTCAGCAGGTGCATGAACTGGGCCTGGCCGAAGTGGAGCGCGTCGGCGCGGAGATGGACGCCATCCTCAAAGGCGAAGGCTTAACCGAAGGCTCAATCGGCAAGCGCGTGCAGGTGCTCGCCTCGCGTCCGGAACAGCAATACCCGAATACCGACGAAGGCAAGAAGGCCATGCTGGCGCAGTACCAGGCCATCCTGGATGAAGTGAACAAGGGCCTCGATCCGGTGTTCGACGTGCGGCCGAAACTGGGCGTTGAAGTGCAGGCAGTGCCGGTCGCATCGCAAGCGACTGCGCCAGGCGCCTACTACATGCAGGGTTCCTTCGACGGCAGCCGTCCAGGCGTGTTCTACGCCAATATGCGCGCACCGGGCGAGACGCCGAAGTTCGCCATGCGCACACTGGCTTACCACGAAGGGATTCCGGGCCACCACTTCCAGATCGCGATCCAGCAGGAGATGACTGGCGTGCCGTTCTTCCGCAAGATCATTCCTTTCACCGCCTACCACGAAGGCTGGGCGCTGTATGCGGAACGGCTGGCCGCGGAACAGGGTTTCCAGAAAACCCCGCTGGATAACCTGGGCCGCCTGCGCGACGAAATGATGCGCGCCACCCGCCTGGTGGTCGACACTGGCATCCATTACAAACGCTGGTCGCGCGAACAGGCTATCGACTACATGATGAACACCACCGGCATGAGCGAAGGCGACGTCACGGCGGAAATCGAGCGCTACTTCGTCAATCCTGGCCAAGCGCTGGCTTACAAGGTCGGCATGCTGAAAATCCTCGCGCTGCGCGAACAGGCGAAGAAGGAACTGGGCGACAAGTTCGACCTGAAGCAGTTCCACAACGAAGTACTGGTGCACGGCGCCCTGCCAATGACTTTGCTGGAAGGCGTGGTCAACGACTGGGTCGCGAAACGGAAAGCCGCATGAACGACTTCGAACGCGCAGAAGAATTGAACGAGCAAGGCATCGCCCACAGCGACGCAGGCAATGAGGAACTCGCCCTCCAGGCCTATGAAGAAGCGTTGCGCCTCAACCCGCGCGCGGCAAAAACGCTGTACAACATGGGCCTGATTTACAAGTACCGCAACGACTGGGTCACATCTTTCGATTACAACCAGCGGGCATACGCGCTGCGGCCGGAACATGAAGCGAGCCGCTGGAACCTGGCTATTGCGGCGACAGCGCTGCGTGACTGGGCAACAGCGCGCAAGGCCTGGGCCGATAACGGCATCGAGCTTGATGGCGTGGATGGACCGATTGAAATGGACTTCGGCCCAACTCCTGTCAGGTTGAACCCGAACGGCAACGGGGAAGTAGTCTGGGGCACGCGCATCGATCCGGTGCGCACCATCTTGCGCAACATTCCCTACCCGGATTCCGGATTCCGCTGCGGGGACATCGTGCTGCACGATGGCGCTGGCGTCGGCAAGCGCGAGTCGCGCGGCAGGGAATACTCGGTATTCAATGTGCTGGAGCTGTTTGAGGCATCAAAGCTCAGCACATTCTGCATGGAGGTGAATGAAGCGACCGAGCAGCAAATGGCCACGCTGGAAGCAGCATTCGATGCCGCCGGCATGCCGTTTGAAGACTGGACGGCCAACGTGCGCACGCTTTGCAAGGCGTGCAGTGAAGGCATCGCGCACGAGCATGCCGGCGACGGCGAGGAGGCGCCGGCGTGGAATCCGGCGCGACTGGTCGGGCTTGCCGCGCTATCGTATGAGCAAATCGAGGCAATTCTCGAGCAGGTTCCCGGCATCGAGCAGATGGAAATCGAAATTTCCCTCGAACTGGAAGCGCCGGCGTAATCAGTCCTTATCTTTTTTCTTGTCGCCCAGCATTTCCTTGCGCTTGGCCTGCAGCTCGCGCTCGCGGGCATCGATCACCGACTGGTCGTAGTAGGTAGCATCGGGCGCTTTGCGGGCCAGCGCCAGCTGGTCCAGCGCTGCCAGCACGCCGCCCAGCAGGACATAGGATTCCGCCAGCGAGATGTGCTGCAGGGCGATCTTGCCCTGCTTGGCGTAGGCCTGCGCCATGTAGTCGTGCAGTTCCGGCTCGCGGCGGTACATCTGCAGCTGGTCACGCAGGAAGCGCGTGGCTTCCTCGTATTTGCCGCCCTTGATCAGGGCATCTGCGTACTGCCACGCCAGGCCGCGCGACAGCGGGAAACGGCCTTGCGCCTGCTTCGCTTCCTCGATGGCGGCTGCGATCACTTCCGGCTTGTTCTCCTGTGCCAGCTTGATCTCCAGCGACATGTAGGCCAGTGCGGAATCGGTCGTGCCGCGCGGGATTGGCGTGCTGAAGGCGCCCGCAACCGGCGGCTTGTCGATGGTGGCGCGTGCCTTGTCCAGCCATTCCTGCGCAGCCGCGAACTCGGAGCGCTTGAGCGACACCATCGCCATGCCGTACTGGCCGGCGGCCACGTTCTGGCGGCCCGGCTGCTGCATCTGGTTCCTGAACACGGCTTCCGTCTCGGACAGGCCTTTGCTGCTTTCGTCCTGCAGCACCCGGGCGCGGGCGCGGATCAGGTGGAAGTCCATGCCATCCACGCGCTGGCTGAATTTCTGCTCGCGGATGCGGGCCTGGATATCGGCAATACGCTCTGTGGTCAGCGGGTGGGTCAGCAGCCAGGGCGGCATCAGGTCGCTGTACATGCGCGTGCTGTTCTGCATGCGCTGGAAAAAGGACACCATGCCGCTGGCGTCATACCCTGCCGCATTCATGATCTGGAAGCCGACACGGTCGGCCTCGCGCTCGGCATCTCGGCCGAAATTGAGTTGACGCTGGATCGCCAGGCCCTGCCCGCCCATGAACACGCCCATCGCCGCATCGGGGCTGGACTTGGCGGCGATCGCCGCCAGCAGCATCGCAGCCAGCGGAATCAGGGCATCGTTCTTCTGCGCCCCCAGCTGGCGCGCGATATGGCGCTGCGCCACGTGGCCGATTTCGTGCGACAGCACGGAGGCCAGTTCGGATTCGTTCTGCGCCGCCAGCAGCAGTTGCGAATGCACGCCGATATAGCCGCCAGGCATGG
>JBCNOP010000162.1:0-12397 GCA_039593775.1 Pseudoduganella sp. | reverse complement strand
GCCGGTTGAACAGGATGGCAGTGTGGTTGTGGATGCTGCTATCGAGCCGCAGGAAGGCGCCGAGGAAGCGGCAGCACCTGCCGACGCGTCGGCTGAAGGCCGTCGCGAGCGCGAAGGCCGTGATGGCCGCCGCAATCGCGGCAACCGTGGTGGCCGTGGCCGTCGTGGCGAGAGTGATGCCGCGCCGGCAGCCGGCGCTGCCGTTGAAGTGCCAGCCGATGCCGAAGTCGCTGCCGTGGCGGCGGTGGAGGAGGTTGCGCCGGTGGTGGAGGCACCAGCCGAAGTTCCGGCAGAAGTTCCGGCCGAGGCGCCAGCCAAGCGCACCCGTGCAGCTGCCAAGAAACCGGCGGCGAAGAAAGCCAGCTCGCGCGGCAGCAAGGTAGCGCAGGCTGCCGCCGATGCGGCGGAAGCGGTACAGCAGGCGGAAGCCGTGCTGGCGGCCGCTTCGGAAACGGCGGTGGTGGCAGAAGCAGCAGCGGTGGACGCGGCGGCGGCCGAAGCACCGGCCGAAACCAAGCCCGCGGCGGCAAAGCGCGCCAGGAAGCCGGGCATGCATAAACCATCCGCGCGCAGCAAGCTGCCGAAGAAGCCGAAAGCAGAAGCTTAAGGTTCACGATTCGCCGCGCACCGCGCGGCGATGTTTTTTCTGCCATACTCACGGGCACTATGCCCTTCATCTCCGAACTCTCCCTTTATCCGATCAAGTCCTGCGCCGGCCTGTCGCTGAAGCAGGCGACCCTGACCCGCGCCGGCCTGATGACCGAGCAGATCTACGACCGCGAATGGATGGTGGTCGACAGCAACGGCGTGGCGTTGACCCAGCGCGAGCATCCGCGCATGGCGCTGATCGTGCCGCGCCTGAAATCGGAAACCATGGAACTGCGTGCCCCCGGCATGCTGCAGCTGGAAATCCCGCTTGGCCTGCCCGACCCGGACTCGGCGCCGACGCTGCAGGTGCAGGTGTGGGAAGACACCGTGCAGGCCTACGATTGCGATGAAGTCACCGCCACCTGGTTCAGCAAATTCCTCGGCATCGAATGCCGGCTGGTGCGCTTCCACGCCAACGCCAAGCGCCTGACCAGCGGCAAATGGACCAATGGCGAGCAGCACCCGACGCTGTTCTCGGACGGCTACCCGATCCTGGTAATAGGTACCGGTTCGCTGCAGGACCTCAATGAAAAGCTGCAGCAGCAGGGCCGCCAGGCGCTGCCGATGAACCGCTTCCGCGCCAACCTGGTGGTCGGCGACCTGGACGCCTTCGAAGAGGACTACACCGAGGAATTCCGCATCGGCGAGGCCGCCCTGAAGCCAGTCAAGCCTTGCGCGCGCTGCCCCATGCCTTCGGTCGACCAGTCCACCGGCGAATTCGGCCCCGACCCGCTGGACATCCTGCAAAGCTACCGCGCCAAGGCGGAGGTCGATGGCGGCATCTGCTTCGGCATGAATGCAATCGTAACAACAGGTGATGGCATAAAACTATCGGTGGGCGACCCAATCGAGGTTACACTGTCGTTTTAGTAGTGAATATCGGCAGGGCGATGGAGATCACGCAGAAAATCACGGGCAAGCAGCCCACCCAGGCGGAACTGGCGGCAGAAAACCAGTCCCTGCGCGCCCGCCTTGCCTACCTGATCGAGCAGGCCGAACGCAATCACGCGATCATGATGCGCCACCAGGCATTTGACCTGGAGATCGTCGGCGCGGCCAGCTTTCCCGAGCTGATTGGCACCATTTTCCGCACGCTGCCGGTGATTTCCGACCTCGATGCGGTGACGCTGGCGCTGGTCGACGTCGATGACGATATCCGCACCGTGATGGAAAAGCTGGGCGTGGACTTCGCCGATTTCCCCAACCTGGTGTTCGTGCCGGACGTGGCAAGCCTGGCCGTCGACACCGAGCCCGGACAAGCGCCCAAGCCCTACCTTGGCATGTTCGACGCGCAAAGGCACACTCGCCAGTTCCCGCAGCCGGGCGTGCGCCTGCAAAGCGTGGGCGTAGTGCCGCTGCTGCGCAACAAGCGCCTGATTGGCTCGCTCAACCTGGGCAGTGCCGACCCGACGCGTTTCTCGCCCAGCCTGGGCACCGATTTCGTCGAGCACATGGCGTCCATCATCGCCATCTGCCTGGAGAACGTGATCTCCAATGAAATGCTGAAGTACCTTGGCCTGACCGATGCGCTGACCGGGGTATTCAACCGCCGCTATGTGGACCGCCGCCTGCTCGAAGAAATTGCGCGTGCGCGCCGGCAGTCGTACCCGGTGTCGTTCATGTACATCGACATTGACCATTTCAAGCGCGTCAACGACACGGTGGGCCATGGCGGCGGCGATGAGGTGCTGCGCGAAGTGGCCAATCGCATCAAGGCCGAGCTGCGGCTGTCGGATGCGCTGGCGCGTTTCGGCGGCGAGGAATTCGTTGTGCTGCTGATCGATGCGGACCTGGAAAGCGCGACCTACGTCGGCGAGCGTATCCGTGCCGGCATTGCGGCCAGCATGATCGAGCTGTCGCACGGGGTGAAGGTGTCGATCACCGCCTCGGTGGGCGTGTCCAGCCTGGCCCAGGTGCCGGCGGGCGCTACGCCTGAAGAGCAGGCGACGCAACTGATCGAGCAGGCCGACGAGGCGCTATACCAGGCCAAGGAAGGCGGCCGTAACCGCGTGATCCGCTACGCTGCCTGAAAACCGGTAGCCCGATGTCTGACCCGCAGGGTCAGACACCAATATACGGCAGCCGCAGGCAAGTGTCAGACCCGGTGGGTCTGACACTGGTTTCCCGGTTTTAGGCCAGCAGGTCGTTTTCAGCGCGCGCCACTTCCTCTGCCGTTCCGCGCAGGACCACAACATCGCCCGCTTCCAGCGTGGTGCCGGCTTCGGCTTCCAGGCGCACCTTGCCGCGGCGGATGGCGGAGATCTCGGCGCCGGTCGTTTCCAGCGCCAAGTCCTTCACGCATTTGCCGATGCAAGATGCCTGCTCGCCCAGCGGCACCGAATGGAGGCGCACCATTTCCGCTTCCTCCCCGCTGTCGCTGGCTCCGTGGAAGTAGCCGCGCAGCGAGGCATAGCGCTCTTCGCGCGCACGCTGCACGCGGTGCACCACCCGGCGCAGCGGCACGCCCAGCATCACCAGCGCGTGCGAGGCCAGCATCAGCGAGCCCTCCATCAGTTCCGGCACCACTTCGGCGGCGCCGGCTTCTTTCAGCCGGTCCAGGTCCGAATCGTCGTGCGAACGCACGATCACCGGCAATTCCGGCGCCAGCTCATGCACCAGGTGCAGCACCCGCAGCGCGGAAGGCGTCGAAGCATAGGTGATCACCACCGCCGAAGCGCGCTTGATGCCGGCTGCCACCAGCGATTCCCGCCGCGCAGCGTCGCCGTAGGACACGTTGGCGCCGGCTGCCTGCGCTTCCTGCACCCGCAACGGATCCAGGTCCAGTGCGTGGTAAGGGATCTTCTCTTCGCTCAGCAGCGTCGCCAGCGACTGGCCCGAACGGCCGAAACCTGCCACGATCACATGCTTTTGGGCCGACATCGTGCGCGCCGCGATATTGGTCAGGTTCAGCGACTGCATCATCCACTCGTTGGCGGAGAACTTCAGCACGATCTTGTCCGATTGCGCAATCAGGAAAGGCGCCAGCAGCATCGACAGCACCATCGAAGCCAGCACCACCTGCACCACGAAGGGGTCGACCAGCTTCATGCCGCCCACCACATTCAGCAGCACGAAGCCGAATTCGCCCGCTTGCGCCAGCGCCAGGCCGGTACGCATGGCGGTCGAGGTGGAAGCGCCGAACAGGCGCGCCAGGCCGGCAATCAGCGCGAATTTAAGCAGCACGGGGCCGGCCAGCAACAGCAGTACCAGCCACCAGTTCTCCAGCACCACGCGCGCATTGAGCAGCATGCCGACGGTGATGAAGAACAGGCCAAGCAGCACGTCGCGGAAGGGCTTGATGTCCTCTTCCACCTGATGCTTGTATTCGGTTTCGGAAATCAGCATGCCCGCGACGAAAGCGCCCAGCGCCATGGACAGGCCGGCCTGCTCGGTGATCCAGGCGGCGCCCAACGTCACCAGCAGCAGGTTGAGCATGAACAGCTCCTGCGAGCGGCGCAGCACGACGATGGTGAACCACTTGCGCATCACCTTCTGGCCCACGAACAGCAGCAGGAGCAGCACCACGGCCGCCTTCAGCCCGGCCAGCGCCAGGGTCTTGGGCAGGTCGGCAGGGTTTTGCGCCAGGGCCGGGATCAGGATCAGCAGCGGCACTACCGCCAGGTCCTGGAACAGCAGGATGCCGATGATCTTGCGGCCATGCTCGCTCTCCAGTTCCAGCCGTTCCGTGAGCAATTTGACCACAATGGCTGTTGACGACATGGCAAGTGCGCCGCCCAGCGCGAACGAAGCCTGCCAGCCAAGCTGGATCGAGGGCGGCAACAGGAAATGGATGATCCAGCCGAACAGCATGGTAGCGGCAATGGTCAGCCCCACCTGGGCCATGCCGAGCCCGAACACGATCGAGCGCATGGCCATCAGCTTGGGCAGGGAGAATTCCAGCCCGATCGAGAACATCAGGAATACCACCCCGAATTCACCCAGCAACTCGGTCGCATGGCTTTGCTCGGCCAGCCCCATCGCGTGGGGCCCCAGCAGGATGCCGACAGCCAGGTAGCCCAGCATCGGCGGCAAATGCATCATGCGGAAGGCAACCACGCCAAGAACGGCGCTGCCGAGGAGGAGGAGGGTCAGTTCAAGCGGGGAGAACATCCGTTGTTTGTTTTGTCTGGCAAGTTTTTTGCTTATCTAATTCGGCTATACTTCGGGCATGAGTGTAACCCATGAAAAAACAATGCTGAAATCTTTTGATGCCAAGACCGCAACTCGTGCCCTGGAACTGGCGCGCGAGGCCCTGCAGATCGAAACGGATGCCCTGGCAGCGCTGAATGCGCGCCTGGCAACCGACGAGACCGTGGGCCAGGCGGTATCGTTGTTGCTGCAATGCAAAGGTCGCGTTGTGGTCTCCGGCATCGGCAAGTCCGGCCATATCGGCCGCAAGATTGCAGCGACGCTCGCTTCCACCGGCACCCCGGCCCTGTTCGTGCACCCGGCCGAAGCCGCGCACGGCGACCTGGGCATGGTGACGCCGGAAGACGTGGTGATCGCCATTTCCTATTCCGGCGAGGCGGCCGAGCTGATGGCCATCCTGCCGGTGGTCAAGCGCATGGGCGGCCACGTGATCGCCATGACCGGCAAGCCGCAATCGAGCCTGGCCAAGCTGGCCGACGTGCACCTGGACGTGTCCGTGGCCAAGGAAGCCTGCCCGATGAACCTGGCGCCGACCGCTTCCACCACCGTCACGCTGGCGCTGGGCGATGCGATTGCCGTCGCCCTGCTCGACCTGCGCGGTTTCAAGGAAGAAGATTTCGCCCGCTCCCATCCAGGTGGCGCGCTTGGCCGCCGCTTGCTGACCCATGTGCGCGACGTCATGCGCAAGGATGGCGCCATCCCGGCCGTGGGCCTGGAAACCCGCCTGCCGGATGCGCTGCTGGAAATCACCCAGAAGGGCATGGGCATGACCGCGATTGTCGATGCCGATAACAAGCCGGTGGGCGTATTCACTGACGGCGACCTGCGCCGCATGATCGAGAAGGTGCAGGACTTCAGCAAGGTCGTCATCAAGGACGTGATGCACCTGAATCCGCGCACCATCGGCCCTGACCAGCTGGCGGTGGACGCGGTGGCAGTGATGGAAGAATTCCGCATCAACCAGATGCTGGTGGTGGCCCCGGACGGCACGCTGGTCGGCGCGCTGCACATCCACGACCTGACCCGCGCCAAGGTGATCTGATGGCAGCCAAACGCGAAGACCTCGTCGCCCGTGCAGCCAAGGTACGCCTGTTCATCTTCGATGTGGACGGTGTGCTGACCGATGGCAGCCTGAGCTATGGCGCCGACGGCGAGATGATCAAGACCTTCAATGTGCACGACGGCCTTGGCATCAAGCTGCTGCAGGAAGCCGGCATCAAGACCGCGATCATTTCCGCGCGGCGCACGCCTATCGTCCTGGCGCGTGCCAAAGACTTGGGCATCGATTACGTGCACCAGGGCGGCCATGACAAGCTGACCCCGTTCAAGGCCTTGCTGGCCGAGCTGGGCCTGGCCGAAGAACAGGTTGCCTTCATCGGCGACGACGTGGTCGACCTGCCGCTGCTGAGCCGCGTCGGCTTTGCGGTCAGCGTGCCGAACGGGCGTAAGGAAGCGCACGAGCGCTCCCACTACATCACCGAGGCTGCGGGCGGCCGCGGGGCCGTGCGCGAGGCTTGCGAGTTCGTGCTGCGTGCCAGCGGCAACTATGACCGCGTGATGGCCCAGTTCCTGGTGTAAGGGGGCAAGCAATGCGTAACCAGAGGACAGCCCACCGCTTCCGCCTGTCGATCGGCATGATCCTGGTGCTGCTGGCGGCGCTCGGCAGCTTTTACCTGCTCGAGCTGCTGAACCGCGCGGGCGAACAGATGCAGGCCGACAAGCGCATGAACGAGCCGGACTACATCATCCATAACTTCTCCTTCGTGCGCATGACGAAGGACGGCAAGCCCAGCTACATCATTGCCGGCGACAAGCTGACGCACCGCCCGATCGACGATTCGTCCGAGGTCGACAATCCGCGCGTGCACAGCCTCGCTGGCGAGAAGCCGCCGATGGAAATCGTGGCCAAAACAGCGCGCGTCGACGACGCCAACAGCCGAGTCACCCTGAACGGCAACGTCACGATCGACCGCGCGGCCTCGCCGGACTCGCAACTGATGCACCTGGAATCGGACAAGCTGGTGATCTACCCGGATGAAGACCGCATGGAAACCGACCACCCGGTGAAACTGCGGCTGGGCAATACGACTGCTTCGGCAAACAGCATGCGCGCCAATAACGCGACGCGCGAAATGCACCTGGCCGGCAATGGCACGCTGCAGCTTCCGCCCAAGGCAGCAGAACAATAACTGAGGATTGACTATGAAACGACTACTCTTGTCGGCAGCCTTGCTGCTGGGAGTTGCGGCTCCGGCGCTGGCCGAGAAAGCCGACTCCTACAAGCCGACCAATATCAGCTACGGCTCGATGGACATCGATGACGTCAAGCAGATCACCATCCTGCTCGGCGGCGTCAAGCTGACCCGCGGCACCCTGACCATGACGGCCGAACGCGCTTACGTCAAGCAGACCCCGGAAGGATTCCAGCAGGTGACCCTGTTTGGCGACGGCAAGAAAGCCACCTTCCGCCAGAAGCGCGACGGCGCCGGCGACCAGTGGGTGGAAGGCGATGCCGACCGTATCGAATACGAAGAGCAGGTTGAACTGGTGAAGATGTTCAACAAGGCCACCATCCGCCGCCTGGAAGGCGGCAAGCAGAACGATGAAGTGCAGGGCGAGTTCATCTCCTACGACAGCCGCAAGGAGTTCTTCAGCGTGCGCAATACCGCCAGCGGCGAAAGCAAGCCGGGCGGTGGCCGCGGCACCATGGTGATCCAGCCGACCCGTACCGAACCACCTGCCACGCCTCCTGCCACGCCGCCATCGGAGAAAAAGTAAGCATGCAAGCAAATACCTGCGCCAGCACGCTGGTCGTGCGCGGCCTCCAGAAAACATACGGCAAACGCCAGGTGGTGCACGACGTCTCGCTGCAAGTCGATTGCGGCGAAGTGGTCGGCCTGCTGGGCCCCAACGGCGCCGGCAAGACCACTTCCTTCTACATGATCGTGGGGCTGGTGGCCTCCGACGCGGGCACCATCGATATCGGCGGCACCGACGTGTCGAGCCTGCCGATCCACAAGCGCGCCACGCTGGGCCTGTCCTACCTGCCGCAGGAAGCGTCCGTGTTCCGCAAGCTGACGGTGGAAGAGAATATCCGTGCCGTGCTGGAACTGCAGAAGGTCAACGGCAAGCCGCTGCCCAAGGCCGAAATCGACCAGCGCCTGAACGCGCTGCTGGCTGACTTGCAGATCGAAAAGCTGCGTGAGAACCCGGCCCTGTCGCTCTCCGGTGGCGAACGCCGCCGCGTGGAGATTGCGCGCGCCCTGGCCACCAACCCGCGCTTCGTGCTGCTGGACGAACCGTTTGCCGGCGTCGACCCGATTGCCGTGATCGAAATCCAACGTATTGTGCGTTTCCTGAAGGAGCGCAATATCGGCGTCCTGATCACCGACCATAATGTGCGTGAGACCCTCGGCATTTGCGACCGCGCCTACATCATCAACCAGGGCTCGGTACTGGCCTCGGGCCGCCCGGACGACATCATTGCCAACGAATCCGTTCGCCGCGTCTACCTCGGCGAACACTTCCGCATGTAAGCGAAGGCCATGAAACAAACACTGCAACTGCGAACCTCGCAACACCTGGCGCTGACGCCGCAGCTGCAACAATCCATTCGCCTGCTGCAGCTGTCCACGCTGGAGCTGCACCAGGAGTTGGAACAGCTGCTTGGCGACAATCCCATGCTGGAGCGCCTCGACGATCCACTCGACCACTCGGTACGCCTGCTGGCGGACGGCGCCATCAGCCAGGCCAATGGCAATGGCGCGGAAAGCCCTGCTGCGCCTGTCGCGGAAGGCGGGCAAGGCGAGGGCGGCGACGCCCCGGCGGCGGCTGCCGAAGCCGACGGCTACGAAGGCGGCGACAGCGAGGGCGCCGGCAACGGCAGCGACGACGCCGACTGGAGCGCCAGCTCCGGCAGCAAATCTGCCGACGACGAAGACAGCCGCCCGCAGCTGGAAGCTTCCGGCTGCACGCTGCGCGAACACCTGCTCGAGCAGATGCGCGTCACCGTGCAAGAGCCGCGCGACCGCGCGCTGATGGAACTGATCATCGACGCGCTGGACGACAACGGCTATCTGGAAGAGCCGCTGGAAGAAATCCAGGCGCGCCTGCCGCCCGAGCTGGAAATTGAACTGGACGACCTGCGCTGCAGCCTGGTGCTGCTGCAAAGTTTCGACCCGCCAGGCGTCGCTGCGCGCAATGCTTCCGAATGCCTGGCGCTGCAAATCAAGCGCATGCCCGGCGTGCCGCTGGTGACGCGCCGCATGGCGCTGACCATCGTCGAAAAGCACCTGACCTGGTTCGCCCAGCGCGAGTTCACCAAGCTCAAGAAAGCCCTCGACTGCGATGATGAAGACCTGCGGGAAGCGCAGTGCGTGATCCGCCAGTGCAACCCGCATCCGGGCGCTGAATTTGCGTCAGGCGAGTCGGACTATGTCGTGCCGGACGTGATCGTGAAGAAGGGACGCGGTGGCTGGGTCGTCACGCTGAACAACGACGTGGTGCCGCGCCTGCGCGTGAACGCCCTGTATGCGAACCTGCTCAAGCAAGGCAAGAGCGAGTCGCAGATGAATGGCCAGCTGCAGGAAGCCAAGTGGCTGATCAAGAATATGCGCCAGCGTTTCGACACGATTTTGCGCGTCGCAGAAGCGATAGTAGAAAGACAAAAGAACTTTTTCAGCCATGGCGCAGTGGCCATGAGACCCCTTGTGTTGCGTGAAATTGCTGATACACTGGGACTACACGAGAGCACTATTTCTCGCGTAACAACTCAAAAGTATATGCTCACCCCGCATGGCATGTTTGAGTTGAAATATTTCTTTGGCAGCCACGTCGCGACCGAAGCTGGGGGTGAGGCTTCCTCGACTGCGATACGGGCGCTGATCGTGCAATTGACAGGAGCAGAAGACCCGAAAAATCCTTTATCCGACAGTAAGATTGCGGACATGCTCGGTGAACAAGGCATGGTAATTGCGCGACGGACTGTTGCCAAATATCGAGAAGCGTTGAAGATCCCTCCAGTTAGCCTCCGCAAATCTTTGTAGTGCAGTGCATGGGTTCCTCTGTGCGTTTCGGCGTGCACGAACTCGAGAGCGACATCATCTTTAGGAGTGTGTATGAATCTCACCATCAGTGGACATCATGTCGAAGTGACCCCAGCCATTCGCGAGTACGTGCAGAACAAGCTGGAACGAGTCAAGCGCCATTTCGATCAAGTAATCGATATTGCTGTCATCCTGACTGTAGATAACCTCACCGAGAAAGAGAAACGCCAGAAAGCGGAAATCAACCTGCGCATGTCTGGCAAAACTGTTTACGTCGAAAGCCTGTCGCAAGATCTCTACGCCGCCATCGACACCCTGATTGATAAACTGGATCGCCAGGTCATGAAATACAAAGACCGTGTGCAGAACCACAATCATGCGGCCATCAAGCATTTCCCGGATACGTACGAAGCACCACCCACCGCCATGTAAAGGACTGGCCGTGCAGCACACCAAAGGGCGCAATTGGCGCCCTTTTTTGCGACCAGTGTGCGTTAGAATATTTGCATGAGCGAATACGTCCACACCCACATCTCCAACGGCACCGGCTTCATCACGCTGGACCGCCCTAAAGCCCTCAATTCATTATCCCTCGACATGGTACGCGCGATGACGCAAGCGCTGCTGGCGTGGCGCGACGACGCGTCCGTGGCGGCAGTCGTGGTGCGCAGCACCAGCGAGCGCGCACTGTGCGCAGGCGGCGATATCCGCTTCTTCTACGATGTCGGCCGCACCAGCACGCAAGGCGGCAGCGCGCTGCTGGAAGACTTCTTCACCGAAGAATACGCGCTGAACCATTTAATCCATTTCTACCCCAAGCCGTATGTAGCGCTGATGGACGGCGTGGTGATGGGCGGCGGCATGGGCATCGCGCAAGGCGGGCCTGACTGTGGCGTGCGCATCGTTACCGGCCGTACCAAGATGGCGATGCCGGAAGTGAATATCGGCCTGTTCCCCGACGTGGGCGGCAGCCACTTCCTGTCGCATGCGCCGGGGCTGCTTGGCATGTGGCTCGGCCTGACCGGCCTGACGGTCGGCGCGGCTGATGCGCTGTATCTCGACCTGGCCGATTACTTCGTGCCGGAAACCGAATTGGCCGGCCTGGCCGAACTGTTCGAGCGCACGCCTGGCCGTTCGCTGCGCGACGCGATCGCCGTCTTCGCCGGACCGCACAATGCCTTCGCCGGCGACAGCGAACTGGAAGCCCAGCGCACCCTGATCGACAAGCATTTTGCTGCCGGCTCGGTGCCCGCCATCATGGAATCGCTGCGCAGCGACAGCACGCCTTTCGCGCAGAAGTCGCTGAAGGCAATGGAACTGCGCTCGCCGCTGATGATGAGCGTGACACACGAACTGCTGAAGCGCGGCGCCTCACTCGGCGTCTCCGACTGCCTGCGCATGGAGCGCAACCTGGTGCGCCGCAACTTCGAACATGGCGAAATCTTCGAAGGCGTGCGCGCGCTGGTGATCGACAAGGATAATCAGCCGAAGTGGAGTCCCGCGACGCTGGACGAAGTCACGCCTGCCATGGTGGAGCGCTTCTTCGAACCATGCTGGCCGGCCTGGGCGCACCCGCTGCGCCACCTCGCATGAGGGAGCTGGACCGGATCGACCGCGGCATCCTGAATATCCTGCAAGAAGATGCCAGCACCCCCCTGCGCGAGATAGCAGAGCGCGTGCATTCGTCGGTCGCGACCTGCCAGCGCCGCATTGAAAAACTGCGCGCCGATGGCGTGCTGGTGAAAGCGGTCGCGCTGGTCGACCGGGTGCTGGCCGGGCGGCCGCTGACTGTGTTCGTGTCGGTTGAATTGGAAAAGCAGAACACCGACATCCTCAAGCAATTCGAACACCGCATGCGGTCCGAGCCTGAGGTGATGTCCTGCTACGAAGTGGCCGGCGAGTTCGATTTCCACCTGATCGTCACGGTGGAGTCGATGGAGGAATACAGCGCCTTCACCCGCCGCGTATTCACCTCGCATCACAACGTGATCAACGTGAAGAGCCTGTTCGCGATGAACTGCTCGAAGTTCGAAACCAAGCTCACGCTTTAGGTCTGAGGCAAAATCAAACAATGAATGAGCAAGAAAAGAAGCACCTTGAGTTATTGAGGGACAGCTCCAAAACGTTTCCCGATGTAGGTGACAAGTCAGTATTTCGAACTGCGTGAATTTGGCATTGTGGGTATCGTAGCCTGCAACCGATTTCCGATATGAGTAATCTGGAAGAGCTCGTGATTGGGAGTTTGCCTGACGCCTCACTTGAACTAGTTAGCAAAATGACCCGGCTGCGGTACCTGCGCATAATTCATATGCCAAAGATCTCTACGCTCGCAGCCCTTCAGCGGCTAGAGAACTTGGAGACGCTTTCACTAAGCACATTGCCCAGCTGGGACGCAGCGCGGAAGTGCACGATCGTCGACTCACTTTTGCCGATAACGAATTTACCCAAACTAAGACAGCTAGAGCTATTCGGTGTTTGTCCACCTGGTAAGTCATTGAGCGAATTGCTGCGTTGTCCTCAGCTTCAATCAGCGCGCTTCTCGCAATATCCGAAAG
>JBCNOP010000161.1:0-12458 GCA_039593775.1 Pseudoduganella sp. | reverse complement strand
GGCGACACGGTGTGCGGGCTGGCCAGCGTGATGGAGGCGGCTTTCAGTCCGCGCTCGCAGGCCAGGGTCAGTTGTTCGGGTTCCTGCAGCAGCGACCAGCAGACGGCGGCCGAGAAGGCATCGCCGGCACCGGTCACATCGACTACCTTGGCGTCATGCGCCGGCAGCCAGTGCAGGGCCTGGCCCAGCGTGTGATAGACGCCGCTGGCGCCGCAGGTGACGATGATGTCGCGCGCGCCGTCGGCTTGCAGCTCGTGGCACGCTGCCTGCACGTCGGCTTCGGTCGGCAGCGGGCGGCCGGCGCGGGTTTCCAGTTCGCCGCGATTCAGGATCAGCAGGGACAGGCCGCGCAGGTTCTTCGGCAGGCGCGCCATTTTTGGCTGCGACACGGCGACTACTACCAGCGGCACGCCGGAAGCATGGGCATCGGCCATCAGCATGGCGACCGATTCGACTGGCAGGTTCAGGTCCGCCACTACCATGCCGGCGGCATTGCGCTGCGGCTGGCGGCTGGCGACCCAGCCCGGCGTAAGCTGGTCGAAAATGGCCATGTCGGCCAGCGCGACCACCATTTCGCCGGAGGCGTCCAGCACGGCGGTGTAGGTGCCGCTGCCGATGCCGTTGACC
Organism: Pseudoduganella sp.; assembly: GCA_039593775.1. GTDB lineage: Bacteria > Pseudomonadota > Gammaproteobacteria > Burkholderiales > Burkholderiaceae_D > Rugamonas. The sequence continues at coordinate 11,831 of JBCNOP010000161.1, read as the reverse complement.
TGCAGGCTGCCTTCCATGCCAATGCCAAAGGCTTCAGCCTGGGCGCGCAGGGCGCGGCCGGAGGAATCGTCGCCGAGGGCGGTCAGCAGGGAGCAGGGCAGGCCGAGCTGGGCCAGGTTGGCGGCGATATTCCTTGCCACGCCGCCAAAACTTTCCTCAGCGCAAGCTGGGTTGGAGGTGGCCAGTTGCAGCGGGGCATGCGGGCGCAGCTTGCGGTCAAGGCAGGCGGCGCCGATGCACAGCACGGTGCGCTCATTGCGCAACACATAGGCGCGCCCCAGCAGCTTGCGCTCGCGGATCAGGCTCGCGATATGGCCGGCCACGGCAGAGCGCGACAGGGCGAGCTGCTCGGCCAGCTCTTGCTGGGAGATGAAGGGGTTGGCCCGGATCAGCTCATAAAGCTGTTCCTTGCGGGAGAGATCGGTCACGAAGAGCTCGCTATAAACATTTGTTTGCGATGCTAAACATTTGTCCGTCTCATGTCAAACGGAAGCTGCTCCTATAATAAACACATATTTATAGCGTCTGCATATAAATAGCAAAGAAAAATGGTATTTGCCATACATATAGACGATGATGCATAGTGTCGTGGTACGTTCAAGGGCCTGTTCTGGCCAGCTCACCTAAAGATATAAAAACGAGGAACTCCATGTCTTCCAATACTCCATTCCAGGCCGCCGCCATCATCCGTGCTCGCATGCCGGCCAATTTCCAGCCACGCGTTGCAATGATCCTGGGCTCCGGCCTGGGTGTGCTGGCCGAACAGATGACCGATGCAGTGTCGATTTCGTTCGACGAACTGCCAGGTTTCCCGATCTCCACCGTGCATGGCCACGCTGGCCAGCTGGTACTGGGCACGCTGGCAGGCGTGCAGGTTGTCTGCCTGAAGGGCCGCGGCCACTTCTACGAAGGCTACGGTCCTGCGGTGATGACTTCCGCAGTGCGCACGATCAAGCTGCTGGGCTGCGAAATGCTGTTCGTGACCAACGCGGCTGGTTCGCTGCGTACCGAGGTGGATGCAGGTTCGCTGGTGGCGCTGAACGACCATATCAACTTCCTGCCTGGCACCCCGATGGTTGGCCCGAACGACGAACGTTTCGGCCCGCGTTTCTTCTCGATGGCCAATGCTTACGATGCGGACCTGCGCAAGCTGCTGCAGTCGACCGCTGCGGACAAGTCGATCACGCTGCACGAAGGCGTGTACATCGCTTACCCAGGCCCGAACTTCGAGACCCCTGCTGAAATCCGCGCGTTCAAGACGCTGGGTGCTGACGTTGTCGGCATGTCGGTGGTGCCGGAAGTGGTGTCGGCTCGCCATTGCGGGCTGAAGGTGGTTGGCGTTTCCGTCATTACCAACCTGGCTGAAGGGCTGTCGCCGTTCCCGCTGTCGCACGAGCAGACGCTGAAGTATGCGGCTGTTGGCGCGGAATCGCTGATCAAGCTGATTCTGGCGTTCCTGGAGAATGTGGCGAAGGCTCCGAAAGCCTAAAACCGGTACTGCGGTGTCTGACCCGCAGGGTCAGACACCGGGTCCCGCGGCCGCCGCGTATCGGGTGTCTGACCCTGCGGGTCAGACACCGCATTTAAGGTTTTGAGAGAGGCACCCCATGTCCCGTGCATTTATCCTGTTGTTAGACTCCTTCGGCCTCGGCGCAACGCCGGACGCCGTCAAATACGGCGACCAGGCCTGCAACACCTTCGGCCACATCGCCAAATGGGCAGCCAACGAAGGCAAGCCAATGTCCCTGCCAACCATGGAGGGCCTGGGCCTTGCCGCTGCGGCGCACACCGCATCGGGCGAATGGGCTGCCGGCTTCGAAAAGCGCGACGGTTTCACCGGCGCTTACGGTGCAGCACGTGAACAATCCACCGGCAAGGACACCCAGTCCGGCCATTGGGAAATCGCCGGCGTTCCGGTGCTGTTCGACTGGGGCTACTTCCCGAAAGAATTCCCGTCCTTCCCGAAAGAGCTGACCGACAAGCTGCAGGAACTGACCGGCGTGCCGGGCTTCCTTGGCAACTGCCACGCTTCGGGCACCACCATCATCAACGAGCTGGGCGACGAGCACGTCGCGACCGGCAAGCCTATCCTGTACACCTCCGCCGACTCCGTGCTGCAGATCGCCTGCCACGAAGAGCACTTCGGCCTGGAGCGCCTGTACGATATGTGCGAGAAGGCCTATGAGCTGGTCAAGCCGTACAACATCGGCCGCATCATCGCGCGCCCATTCGTAGGCGCCAACGGCGACTACAAGCGCACCGCCAACCGCCACGACTACGCCGTGCCGCCAAGCGCGCCAACCCTGCTGGACCACGTGAAGAACGAAGGCGGCGAGGTGATCGCTCTGGGCAAGATCAGCGATATCTACGCCGCGCAAGGCGTGAGCCGCGTGCTGAAAGGCCCGGACAATATGGCGCTGTTCGACAAGCTGCTGGAAGCGCAACGCGAAGCCGGCGACAAGTCGCTGACCTTCGTCAACTTCGTCGACTTCGACATGCACTTCGGCCACCGCCGCGACGTTGCCGGCTACTCGAATGCGCTGCATGAAATGGATGCGCGCCTGCCGGAATTCATCGCCAACCTGAAGGATGGCGACCTGTGCGTGATCACCGCCGACCACGGCTGCGATCCGACCGCGCCGGGCTCCGACCATACCCGCGAACATATTCCTGTGCTGTTCTTCGGCCCTGGCGTCAAGCCACAGTCGCTCGGCATCTCCGAGACCTTCTCCGACATCGGCCAGACCATCGCACATCACCTGGGAGTGAAGCCTCTTTCTAACGGAACCAACCTGCTTTGACGTCCCCTCGGTCCTGACGGACTGAGATTCCTGCAACCAGCGTCGCACGCCCGCGACGGAGAGAATTCAAGGCAGCATTAAAATCACGACCATGTACTGCATCGCAATCGCTGCCGTCCGCTCTCTTATTCCAAGGCCTGCGATACCTTTCGGCCGCGAATTGGGTGTAATGCCGCAATTCGGACAGGTCTGGGTGGCAAATCGTTCATTTACTTCCGAAGTCTGTGCGCCATGCCTAACGGCCTTGTACGCTAACTCGCTCTGGAAGAGCATTAAGCACACTGTAATTATATACAGTATTTTGTTAATCACAAGGAGAACAGTTGCCGTGCAATTGGCTTCTTTCACCCCCAAGCCACACGGCACGGGCTACTCGGAGCAATCCTGATGACTATTGTTGAGAACTTCAAGCGCAACGAGGCGATCGGCCTCGATTTGGGCTGGCTGAATCACATCCACGTGAACAAGTCCGCCGCTGACCGCCGCGCTGCATCGCTGGCGAACCGCCGCACTGTGAAGAAAGAGTACCAGGCTGCCTGGCTGGTGAAGGCGATCGAACTGATCGACCTGACCACGCTGGCCGGCGACGATACCCCGGGCCGCGTCGAGCGCCTGTGCATGAAGGCCATGCGCCCGCTGCGCCAGGACCTGGTGGAGGCCCTGGGCCTGCAGGAACGGAATCTGATGACCGGCGCGGTCTGCGTGTATCACGAGATGATCCAGCACGCCGACGCAGTGCTGAAGGGCCGCCTGCCTATCGCGGCAGTGTCGACCGGCTTCCCGGCTGGCCTGACCAGCATGGAAACCAAGGTGCGTGAAGTTGAACTGTCCGTCGCCGCCGGCGCGAAAGAGATCGACATCGTCATCACCCGCCAGCACGTCCTGACCGGCAACTGGCAAGCCCTGTACGATGAAATGCTGGCTTACCGCAAGGCTTGCGGTGAAGCGCACGTGAAGGCCATCCTGGCCACCGGCGACCTGGTGACGCTGGAAAATGTGGCGAAGGCATCGTGGGTCTGCATGATGGCAGGCGCAGACTTCATCAAGACCTCGACCGGCAAGGAAGGCGTCAACGCCACCATCCCGGTATCGCTGGTGATGGTGCGCGCGATCCGCGAATACTACGAGCGCACCGGCTTCAAGGTGGGCTACAAGCCGGCAGGCGGCGTGAGCACCGCCAAGGCCGCGCTGCAGTACATGACCGTGATGAAGGAAGAACTGGGCAACGAATGGCTGGAGCCGCACCTGTTCCGTATCGGCGCATCGAGCCTGCTGACCGACATCGAGCGCCAGCTGGAGCACCATGTGACCGGCGCCTACTCCGCCGCCCATCGCCACGCGCAACCATAAGAAGACACCGCCATGCCAACTATTAACGAGATCCTCAACACCATGGACTACGGCCCTGCACCAGAAAGCCAGAAAGAAGCGCAAGCGTGGCTGGAGCAGCGCTCCCGCAAGTTCGGCCTGTTTATCGACAACCAGTGGACCGAGCCTGGCGAAACCTTCGCCTGCTTCAACCCTGCCGACGGTTCGCAACTGGCCGAACTGACCCAGGCAAGCGCTGTCGACGTGGCACGCGCCGTCACCGCTGCGCGCAAGGCGCTGCCGGGCTGGCAGGCACTGGGCGGCCATGGCCGCGCCAGGATCATGTACGCGATCGCACGCCTGATGCAAAAACATGCGCGCCTGTTCGCCGTGCTGGAAACCCTGGACAACGGCAAGACCATCCGCGAAACCCGCGATGCCGACCTGCCGCTGGTGGCGCGCCACTTCTACTACCACGCCGGCTGGGCACAATTGCTGGACGAAGAATTCCCTGGCCATCGCGCGGTGGGCGTGGTCGGCCAGATCGTGCCGTGGAACTTCCCGCTGCTGATGCTGGCATGGAAGATCGCTCCTGCGCTGGCCGCCGGTAACACTATCGTCTTCAAGCCGGCTGAATTCACGCCGCTGACCGCGATGCTGTTCGCCGAGATCTGCCTGCAGGCCGGCGTGCCCGCCGGTGTCGTGAACATCGTGACCGGCGACGGCCGCACCGGTGAAGCCATCGTTGGCCACCAGGGCATCGACAAGCTGGCCTTCACCGGTTCCACCGAAGTTGGCCGCATCATCCGCGAAGCCACCGCCGGTACCGGCAAGAAGCTGTCGCTGGAACTGGGCGGCAAGTCGCCGTTCATCGTGTTCGAAGATGCGGACCTGGATGCAGCAGTGGAAGGCCTGGTCGATTCGATCTGGTTCAACCAGGGCCAGGTTTGCTGCGCCGGTTCTCGCCTGCTGGTGCAGGAATCCGTGCAGGACCGTTTCCTGAAGAAGCTGAAAGCGCGCATGGACAACCTGCGCCTCGGTTCCCCGCTGGACAAGTCGATGGACATCGGCGCCCTGGTCGATCCGATCCAGCGCCAACGCATCGCCGGCCTGGTGGATTCCGCCCGTGCCGAAGGCTGCGAGGTGTACCAGCCTGCCGGCTGCGAACTGCCTGCCACCGGCTCGTGGTTCCCGCCGACCCTGATCACCGGCGCTTCGACTTCTGCCGCCGTGGCGCAGGCTGAAATCTTTGGCCCGGTACTGGTGGCGATGAGCTTCCGCACGCCTGCCGAAGCAGTGCAGCTGGCCAACAACACCGTATACGGCCTGGCTTCCTGCGTGTGGACCGAGAACATCTCGCTGGCGCTGGACATGGCGCCGCAGATCAAGGCTGGCGTGGTGTGGATCAACACCGCCAACCAGTTCGACGCTGCCTGCGGCTTCGGCGGCTACAAGGAATCCGGCTACGGCCGTGAAGGCGGCCGCGAAGGCATGTTCGAATACCTGGTGCCAGTGTCGGAAGATGCACGTCCGGCTGCGCCTTCGTTCAAGAAGCCTGCCAAGCCTGAAACCGAGTTCGTTCCTTCGACCGATCCGTTTGCAGTTGACCGTACCGCCAAGCTGTACATCGGCGGCAAGCAGGCCCGCCCTGACGGCGCTTACTCGCGCGCTATCCACGGCGCCGACGGCAAGTTCCTCGGCGAAGTGGGCGAGGGCAACCGCAAGGACATCCGCAACGCGGTTGAAGCGGCGCACAAGGCCACCGGCTGGACCAAGGCTACGGCGCACAACCGCGCGCAGGTGTTGTACTACATCGCCGAGAACCTGGCTGCCCGTGGCGCGGAATTCGCCGAGCGTATCGCTGCGCAGACTGGCACCAAGAACGCCGAGAAGGAAGTGCAGGCTTCCATCGAGCGCCTGTTCTACTGGGCTGCCTGGGCCGACAAGTACGACGGCCTGGCGCACCAGCCGCCGATGCACGGCATTACCGTGGCGCTGAACGAAGCGATTGGCGTGATCGGTATCGTGTGCCCGAATGAAAATCCGCTGCTGGGCTTTATTTCGCTGGTGGCTCCGGCGATCGCCGTGGGTAACCGTGTGGTGGCCGTGCCTTCGGAGGCGTATCCGTTGTCGGCGACCGACCTGTACCAGGTGTTCGATACTTCGGACCTGCCGGGTGGCGTGGTGAATATCGTGACCGGTTCGGCTGATGAACTGGCGCGTACGCTGGCTTCGCACGCGGATGTGGATGCGGTGTGGCGCCATGACGGTTCGGCTGCCGGCTGCGCGGAAGTGGAGAAGCTGTCGGCTGGTTCGCTGAAGCGTACCTGGACTGGCGGCGCCAAAGGGCGTGACTGGTTCTCGACTGCGCAGGCAGGTGGGCGTGTGGTGCTGGCGCATGCTTCGCAAGTTAAGAATATCTGGATTCCTTACGGAGTCTGAAACCGGAAGTGCAGTGTCTGACCCGCAGGGTCAGACACTTGGCCTGCGGCAGCCGCGTAATGGGTGTCTGACCCTGCGGGTCAGACACCGGGTTACCGGTTTAAGAATTTGAAATGGGGCTGCAATCGCAGCCCCAAATACCTAAAGAGATAAAAAATGTTCCTCCCCCAGGAAATCATCCGTAAAAAACGCGACGGCGGTGTGCTGAGCAAAGAAGAAATCCAATTCTTCGTCAAAGGCATCACCGACAACAGCGTCAGCGAAGGCCAGATCGCCGCGCTGGCGATGGCAGTCTTCTTCAACGACATGACCATGGACGAGCGCGTTGCGTTCACCCTGGCGATGCGCGACTCCGGCGAAGTGCTGGACTGGAAATCCCTGAACCTGCCAGGCCCGGTCATGGACAAGCACTCCACCGGCGGCGTCGGCGACGTGGTATCCCTGATGCTCGGCCCGATGATCGCGGCATGCGGCGGCTTCGTGCCAATGATTTCGGGCCGTGGCCTGGGCCACACCGGCGGCACGCTGGACAAGTTCGACTCCATCCCTGGCTACTCCACCGTCCCGACCAACGACAAGTTCCGCGAAGTGGTGAAGGATGTCGGTGTGGCCATCATCGGCCAGACTTCTTCGCTGGCGCCGTCGGACAAGCGCTTCTACTCGATCCGCGACGTCACCGCGACCGTGGAATCGGTGGCGATGATCACCGGCTCCATCCTGTCGAAGAAGCTCGCTGCCGGCTTGGACGTGCTGGCGATGGATGTGAAGGTTGGCTCCGGCGCCTTCATGCCGACCTACGAGAAATCGGTCGAACTGGCTGAATCCATCGTCAAGGTGGGCAATGGCGCGGGAACGCTGACTTCGGCCCTGCTGACCGATATGAACGAATCGCTGTCCCCATGGGCCGGCAATGCGCTGGAAGTGCGTGGCGCGATTGATTACCTGACCGGCAAGTTCCGTCCTGCGCGCCTGCACGAAGTCACCATGGCGCTGTGCGCCGAAATGCTGGTGCTGGGCAAGCTGGCTGCGAACGAAGCTAACGCTCGCGCCAAGTTGCAGCATGCGCTGGATTCCGGCGAGGCGGCTGAACGCTTCTCGCGCATGGTCAAGGCGCTGGGCGGTCCGGCTGACCTGGTGGAGAATATGGACAAGCACCTGGAGAAGGCGCCGATCGTGGTGCCGGTGCCTGCGCCGCGTGCTGGTTACGCTGCTTCGACCGTTTGCCGCGATATCGGGCTGGCGGTGGTCTCGCTGGGTGGCGGGCGTCGTAGTCCGACTGATGCGATTGACTTTGCGGTTGGTTTGACTGACCTGGCAGAGCTGGGGCAGCCGCTGCAGGCGGGTCAGCCGCTGGCGATGGTGCATGCGCGTACGCAGGCGGCGGCGGAGCAGGCGGTGCGTGAGGTGCAGGCTGCCTACACGATTGCGGATGTGGCGCCTGCTGCGAACCCGATCGTGTACCGTACTATTCGCCCTTAAACCGGCAAACCAGTGTCAGACCCGCAGGGTCTGACACTCCACTGGCCGGCGAGCAGGCAGTGTCTGACCCTGCGGGTCAGACACTGGTTTACCGGTTCTGGAGCTCAGATGAACAACGAACAACTGATCGAAGAGGCCAAGGCAGCACGCCTGAAAGCCTACACCCCATACTCCAACTTCAAGGTCGGCGCTGCGCTGCTGGCGAAGGACGGCAAGATCTTCCACGGCTGTAACGTGGAAAACGCCAGCTACGGCCTGTGCAACTGCGCCGAGCGCACCGCCTTCTTCAGCGCCATCGCCCAAGGCTACCAGCCAGGCGATTTCGACAAGCTGGCCGTCGTCGGTGAAACGGACAAGCCAATCCCGCCGTGCGGCGCCTGCCGCCAGGTCACGCTTGAACTGGGCGGCAACCAGTTGCCGGTCGTGCTGGCCAACCTGAAAGGCGACGTTCGCGAAACCACCGCAGCCGAACTGCTCCCGGAAGCCTTCGGCGGCTGGGACCTGAAGAAGTAAAGAAACAAGCGTGAAGAAGGCCATCGACGTTCAGACAGCCGTCGCCATTGCGGCGTCAGAAGCCATTGCAGCAAAGACCCAAGGCACCTTTGGCGTAGGTGGCGTGATGCTGGACGCCAGCGGCACCGTCCTCAAGTCGCTGCACAACAACGTCATCAAGCATGGCCTGATTTACGATCCGACCGCGCACAGCGAACGCCAGTTGATCGACTGGTACTTCGCCGAACGCGCAAAAGGCCGCGAGTTGCCGCCGCCTGAAGAAATCACCATCGTGACTTCGCTCGACCCGTGCTGCATGTGTACGGGCGCCATCCTGGCGGCTGGATTCAACGTCGTGGTCGCCGCGCCGGACAGCAAGGCCGGCATCAATTACAACGGTTCTGCCTTCTATCCATCGTTGCCGGTTGCCTTGCGTCCGCAGGCCGAGCGCACGTTCTCTTATCCGGCGGTACTCGGCACCTCGTCGTATGCACGGCGCGGGGCAGGGGCTGCGCCCAAGCCTTTCTTCATCGGCAAAACCATCGCCGAGCCGACGCAAGCCTTATGCTCGCTGGTGTTCGAGGCCACGTCGGCCAATGTGATGGACTTGTTCAATATCGACCCGCCGCAGGCGGAGTTGAAAGACCCGGCTACGCTGCCGGAAGACCATTTCATTGTGCGCGCCCTGAAGCGGGCGTTCCCCGATGCCTTGACTTACCGTTGCGAGCCGCGCACGCCGGATGCCGGCCTGGCGCCGTACCTGCATCAGGCCATGGCACGCGACAAGGCCCAAGGCGGCAAAGGCGATGCTGTGGCGCTGCTGGACTCTTTCGGCAACCTGCTGCTGTGCTGCCATGGCCGCCTGCAGGCTTCCAGCATCCGTACAGCCTTCATGGAATGCACGCGGGCCTACGCGCAACTGCGCTACAAGCTGATGGAAGGCGCCGATGCGGCGACACAGGCCGAGGTGCGCCACTATCTGGGGCACCCGAAAGACGGCACCTTCGTGTTTGCAATCGGTCCGGATGAAAGTGCGTTGAGCTTCATGGCGCTTGGTGCTTACGGCTCGACGATGGAAGGCGCCCTGCCGCACAACAATCCGGCGCAGTTCCAGTACGTGCGTCCGGCCATGCCGGAGCCGGCACTGCATGAGCTGTGCAGCCACCTTCCTCCGCTATACCGCGGCCTGATCAGGATTCGCCCGACCCAGGTGGCAGATGCCGCCCTGGTAGCTGCAATCAACTGAGCATATTGGCGTCGCGCGCCAGTTGCCACTTGCCGGCAGCGTTCTTGCGATACACCGATAGCACATTGCCTTCCTTGTGCATGGACTCGCCGCCTGACAGTGGTGTGATCGCCACGCGCAGGTGGGTCGTGCAGTAGGCGAGGTTGCCGCTGACTTCAACCTGCTGCACATCGGCGTGCGATTCAACGCGGTGCGACGCCAGCACGGCGCGCACGCCTTTCTCGAAAGCGGCACGGCCGCGCATGATGGGCTGTCCGGGAACGTAGAACTCCACGTCTTCCGTCATCAGCGGCAGGATGCGATCGACTTCCGCTGCGAGGGTGGCGCGGGTCCACTCCGCGATCAGGTCGCGGATTGCCTGTTCATCGCTCATTCATGCCCCCTCGAAGGAAGCGCTGGCATCGTTCTGCATCATGCCGAAGATATTGCCGTCCGGGTCCTTGGCGTAGGCCAGCCAGCCGACGCCCGGCACGGGCATGCGTGGCACGGCAACCGTGCCTTTGAGTTCCTTCAGCAGGGCCAGCGATTTGTCGAGGTCTTCCACGTCCACCGTGCAGACGAAGGCGTTGACGGCTGCGCCTTCTTCCGGCCGTGGGCCGCGGCGCGGCAGCAGGCCGCCATTGATGCCGGGTGCGCCGACTTCACCGGTGCCGACCAGCCAGTACTCGCCGCCTTCCCATTTGGAAAAGCTCCAGTCGAACATCTTGCTGTAGAACTCGATCAGGGCTTGCGGCTCGCTGGCCTGGATTTCAAAGTGAACTGTGCGTCCCATCAGTGCTCCCAAGGGTCATAAGTGCCAATGCTCCACACATGCCCTTCGGGATCGCGGCAGGTAAATCCACGGCCGCCGTAATCTTCATCCTGCAAGGGCATCTCGATTGGCGCCCCGGCTTGCACGCAGCGCGCGTGCACTTCGTCGGCGTCGTTGACGACCAGGTAGGCGGTTTGGGTGACAGCTTGTCCAATCTGGGCGGGCTGTTTCAGCAAGCGGCCATACTCGGTGTCGAAAATGGAGCTTAGCATGACCATGCCGTTGCCGTAGGAAAGCTGGGCATGGGCGATGGTGCCGTCTTCGTTGGGGACCACAAGCGCGGCCTCGAAGCCCAACGTTTTACACAACCAGTCGATTGCGGCGGGCGCGTCGCGGTAACGCAGGCAAGGCATGATGGTCGCGCGCGTGGCCTTTGGAATCGTCATCGTTCTCTCCCTGAAAACGCAGCGTAGTCAGGACAATATAGACTAGCACCGTACAGGGGGCAAGCGAGCGCGGGCGAGCTACATTTGCTGGAATAAATGGGTGTTGCCGCGGCTGACTTCGAGTTCCTCCGTGGAGTTGCGCACGCGGACCATCTGGCGGCCACGCAAGTCGCGCGTCACTTCGGAAATTGCGTCAACGCGCACAAGGGTGGAGCGGTGGATGCGCCAGAATTCGTTCGGGTCCAGTTCATCTTCCAGCTCTTTCAAGGTCTTGCGGATCAGGAATTCGCCCTGCGCAGTTTGCACGCGCGTGTATTTTTCATCGGCGCGAAAGAACAACACTTCCTTGGTCGAGATCATGCGCAGGCTGTTGCCGACCTGGGCCTGGATCCAGTGCAGGTATTCTGGCTGTGCAGCGCTGCCGGCCGGGCCGCGGCCGCTCTGCTGCAGGAGCTGGCTCAGCTGGCGTTCGATGTTGTTGGGCGTCTTGCCAAGGCGCGCTTGCAGGCGCTCGCAAGCTGTTTTCAGGCGCTCCAGGTTGACCGGCTTGAGCAGGTAGTCCAGCGCGCCTTGTTCGAAGGCTTCAATTGCGTATTGGTCGTAGGCAGTGATGAAGACGATGTGGCAACGATTGAACAGCATGCGGGCCGCCTCGATGCCGGTCAGGCCGGGCATGCGGATGTCAAGAAAGACGATGTCGGGCTGGTGCTGGCCTGCCAGTGCGATCGCTTCGATGCCGTTGGCTGCTTCGGCCACGATCTCGAGCTCGGGCCAGGCCTCCTGCAAGCGCTTGCGCAACATGTCGCGCATTGGCTCTTCGTCGTCGGCGATGATGGCGGTGGCTTTAGGTTGGCTCATGGTTTTGC
>JBCNOP010000160.1:0-12488 GCA_039593775.1 Pseudoduganella sp. | reverse complement strand
ACACTGCATTGATGGTTCCCGAATGCAGCCCCAATTCCTTGCTGCTTCCGGTAGTCAATACATTGAGGTCGAATCCCCTCAGCCAACGTCGGCCAAAGCGCAGGGCATCTTTTTGCCGGTCGTTGCAGTAATTCCAGACGAAGTTGACTTTGCAGGCTTGCTCATTGAGCAGGCCGCTCAGCGACTTCACGCGGTATCGGAAGACCATAATCATACTGTAATTATATACAGTATTTATCGCCCACTGACGCACGCTTGCACGTCTTTCAAACGCTGCAAACGACTGCTACGCAGTCGGCTCCTTTCACTCCTCGCCCTGAAGGACGAGGTTTCTCGGAGCAAGATCTGATGAAACAGCTTCTCCGCCTTTCGGCGGCCTTCATCATTGCCGCCTGCTTCACCAGCAACGGCTTTGCTTACGAATTCGAGAACGGTGTCCCATTGACACTCGGCTTTCAATTAGGCGAAACAACTGTCAAGGGCATTCACCTCCGGCTCACTGGCCACGATGTCGAGATGGCGATCTCCTTGCGCAACGATACCAGGCAAGCGCAGTATGCGGGTTTTTACGCCAATACACCGCTGTTCGAAAACCATGGAGAGGGCGAAGAGAATTCAGATAAATCCTTTGCTGACTTAAAGGCTTTCCACGATGGGAAGCCAGTCCAGGTTTCAAGCTACCAGCGCGGCTATTTCCTGGGGCAGGACATTACCGATATTCTTCGCAAGGCCGGCGTCGATCCTCTCCCTTCGAATAATGGCGACTGGGAAAAAGAGGAAAACCTGCCGCTGCTGCAAAACCAGCGCATCCAGCACTGGCAAGGCCAGGTATCGTTTGGTTGGAGCGCACAGCTTGCGCCTGATTCAACGGCCATCGAAACGATCAAATATACGGCCCTGCCCAAATTCTCATTGGAGGCGATCGATAGCGAATCGCTTGCACAGCTGGTGCAGCAGCACTGCGGCTCCCCCGCCAGGCTGAGGCAGATGATCCATCGTGCAGCGCCGAAGGAAACGCTGGTCCTGGCGGAAGTTTTCGAATTTCCGCTTCCCTTCATCGCGCTACAGGAAACGCGTGTGACTGTCGGGAAGCCGGATAAGAAATTGCCTGGTGGGCGCCGCTTCGCCACCCTTGCTTGCGGTTTTGATGGCGCCAAGGCAGTTCCATCTGGCGGCATGATCCGCAGGGCTACCTACTCCATCTCCATCCTCGTGGTTTCGCTACTGGAATGACTCGCATCACATATATAGCCGTCTTGCTGGCCACCGCCATTGCCAATGTGGACGCGCAGGCGCAAATGGACACCTTGCGCTACAAGGTCGGCAACGTCGCCTTCACCGAAGATGCTCGCCACATCCAGATCCACAGCAAGCCGCAGGTAGCAATCGAAGTGCTGCCGGGAGGGCACACCTGGCCACTCCTGCAGCTCGACGAAGAAGGCAGGATCCTTGCCGGCGGCACCGCCATTGATTCGAGGACCGGCAAACACGCCGCTGCAGACAAGCCGGATACGCTCGACACGGTGCGGTTTCCCAACGACCTCGCGGTAACGCCGACAAGCACGGGCTATGCAATACGCCATCGTCAAGCCCAGTGCACCTTGCCCTACAAAAGGCTCGGCGCCCCTCGCAGCAAGTCTCCGCTCGAAGCCCTGCAAGACGCGAACATCAAGCTGGCAGCATCGGAAGATAAAATCCTGGCGCTTGTCACGAGTTTTTTAAGTGACGGCCAGAGCACCAGGTATCACCTGCGATCCATCGATCCGCACACCTGCAAGGTGAGTCTGGTCGCGAAGCTTGGCAATCCGGATTTGCTTGTAGAACTGGGCCATTCGAAGCATGGCGGCTGGTGGATCAGCGGCTCCATTGAACAGACTCTCCTGACGTCAAAAGATGGCAAGAAGTGGAGCAAGGCGAAGTTGCCAGAGAGACTGTCGCAGTTAATGAGCAGCTATATCGTGGATGGCAAACAAATCTGGCTGGCCGGTATTCTCGATATCTCCGACGAGTATCCGAACCAGCTGGTCTACTCGCCTGACGGTGGGGCGACCTGGACTAACTTGAAAAGAAACGATCCCCTGCTTGCGAAAGTACCAGCCGGTTGGCTGGAAGGCCAGAAACGCAAAGTAGCCAATTAGGCTGGCGCAGGGCTGCGCCAGCCGCGGAAAACGGGCCTCAGGCGCCCGACGCAGTTTTCTCAAGCTTGCTGCGGCTGTACGCGCGGCATTCGTTCTTCTTCCAGCGGCCCTCGCAAACGCGGATGCGGCAGCGGGCAGCATCCTGCTTGCCCTGCTTCTTGCACTGGTCGAGCGCCTTCGACAAGGACAGGCGGGCGTTCGCCGAAGTATCGTACTTGGCGTGGGCAACCAGGGCTGCCAGGAGCTGGACGTCATTTTCCTCTTCCGCAGATGGCGCCGTAGCTTCAGGCTCGGATTCCTTGCGTGGCTTCTCCTTGGCCGGCTTGCGGACTGATGCCGCCACAGGCTTGGTTGCGGCAGGAGTACCGCTTTCCAGCATCTGCTTCAGAGATTCCTTTGGCTTGGCTGCGACAGGCGGCGGCGCTTCGTCGATGATGGCCGCGACTTGTGGCGTCGATGCGGTCAATGCCGCGAGCGGCGAGGCGTCTGCTGGCGCTGGCGGCGCGGTTTGCGCTGCCACTGGTGCTGCAGGTGCTGGTGCCGGCACCGGTGCTGCGGCAGGCGCGGTTGCCGGCGCGGGCGCCGCGGCCAGCGAGTCTGCCGCCGGCTCGCTGGCGCCGAACGCCATGAACGCCACGGCGATAGCGACAACCAGTACGCTCACACCGCCGGCCACCCAAAGGTGCTTGCGGCGTGGCGCTTCCGCGACCGGCGCTTCGATTGCGGCCAGAGACGCAGGTTGATTCTCAAGAGCATTTTGCTGCTCAGCCGAAAGCAGGCTGGGACGGCCTGCCGGTTTCCGGGTTTCGTTGCTTGATGACAATGGATTACTCCTGGCAAAGGTTATCATTAATATACTTTATCCCAGGAAAAAGGTGCGCACTCTAGGGCGGGCCTCTTGCACCGGGGGGGCGCACGATTGAAAACCGCGTAAAAGCGGATTATCAGAACTTCAAGATATACTTTCCCGCAATAATTTATTGCTAAGGCGACACACGCCCGCGATGTTATCAAATTAGTAATTTAGATTCCAGAGGTCAATTGTGGTGTTCGTCGCTGTCGTGCTGTATTTCCTGCTGGCTTGCGCGCTGAGCTGGATGGTCCTGTTCCCAGCGGGGCGGGCCTATGTCTCGCGCCGCCTGGAGCTGGTGGGCAGCCGTTTTCAGCGCCGCGTGCAGAACATCGCGCGCCGCAGCGGCGAGCAGGCAGGCGCACTGGGATCGGAATCGGCATTGGCGTTTCGCCACGGTGGCAACTTCCTGCGCGAGCACAAATGGACTGCGCTTGCGGCACTCGCAATCATGCTTCTGCCGGCGGGAGTAGCGTGGATGGCAAGCAGCCGCACCATGGTTGGTGGTTTCGACGCTCCGGTACGCGAAGCGAACCAGCAGGTAGCTGACCTGCTGCATGGCGAACAGCTGGTGCCGCCGCCTCCCCTGCCGCCAATGCTGTTCATGACGCCGGAAGTGGAAGTCGTGCGTCCGGGCCTGGTGTCGGCGAGCCGCGACTGGGCTTTGCTGGACAAGGATTATTCGCAGCGCTTGCTGCAGGCCTTCCGCATCATGAAGGAGCGCCATGGCTATGACATGGCGCTGCTGGAAGGCTACCGCAGCCCCGAGCGGCAAGATGCGCTGGCGGCGCAGGGCAGCAACGTGACCAACGCCAAGGCCTTCCAGAGCTGGCACCAATACGGCCTGGCCGCTGACTGCGCCTTCCTGCGCGACGGCAAGCTGGTGATCTCGGAGCGCGATCCGTGGGCCATGCGCGGTTACCAGTTGTTTGGTGAAGTGGCCGAGAGCCTGGGTCTGACCTGGGGCGGCCGCTGGAAGATGATGGATTTCGGTCACACAGAGTTGCGTGTGGACGGCGTAAGAAAGAAATAGGAGTAGGAAATGCCTGGAGCACTGATCCTGTTAGGCGACAAGACAACACACGGCGGCACCGTGGTCGAAGCATCGCAGCAAAGCGACAGCGGCGGCAAGCCGATCGCCTGCCTGGGCCACAAGGTCTCCTGCCCTGCACACGGCACTACGACCATTGTCGGCGGCGACCCGACCCTGGTCGTGGACGGCAAGCCGGTGGCGCGCCATGGCGACAAAACCAGTTGTGGCGCTACGCTGGTCGCCAGCCAGCAGAACACGACGGATGCAGTGTGAGGCAGGCATGCAGAATTGGATGAAACGCAGCTTGCTGGTGCTCGGGGTATTTGGTCTTTGCTGGATTGGGGCGGTTTGGTATTGGCGCAGCACCACGCGCATGCCCGACGCGGGCGACCTGGCGCTGGCCATGCTGGTCATGCCGCTGACGCTCATCACCGGCTTTGTGCTGGCCCGTAAGACTTTTGCTGCCCCGGATGCACCTGCAGCACGTGCCGGTACACCTGTTGCACCGGAATTGCAGGCCAGCCAGGGCTCGCAAACAACCGATGCAAACGGCGCAGTGCAGCCGCAGGATGTGGCGGCGCCTTGGATGCCGCTTGCCGTCGCAGGTACAGCGCTGCGCATGGCGCACGGCGATTCGCCAGCCGAACTGGCAGCCGCTTTTGCGGATGGCGAGGCGCGGCTTGATCTCGATCCTGAACTGACCGATTCGCAGGGCTTTCCCCTGCTCGCGGGCCGCGTGGAAAATGTAGCCCTGGAGCCGGTCGAAGCGTGGCTGTCTACCCTGCAGCCGGCGCCGCGCACGCCATCGGGGCAACACTTGCGCGCGATGGCACTTGGTGGTGACGTCGCGGCCGACCTTGCTGCACAAGCCACGGCGCTGGGCGGCGAAGGCGTGCTGCAACTGCTTCCCCTGCTGCCGCACGATTGGCCGGCCACCACGCAGGCCCTGGCTACGCGCTGGCTTGAACACTGTGTCGCCGAAGCGGGCTGGCCAAAGGAGCAGCTGCTGGTCCGCCAGCCGGCGGCAGGGCCGCTGGCCGCGCTGCGCGCCGCGTCGGCACAGGCTGCAGGCAGCGGCGCCCCGGCGCTCAACCTGCTGCTGGCTTGTGGCTCGGATATTGATGCCAATGCCATCGAACACCTGGCTGTCAACGGCAAGCTGTATGGCCCGCGCAATCCCAATGGCCGCATGCCCGCAGAAGGCGCCGCAGGCATCCTGCTGCAACCGCCGAAAGAAGCTGGTGACGAATTGCGCTTGCTCGCACTGCATGCGAAAGAAGAGGCAACGCTGCGCGAACTCGCGGAAGAAGCCCTGGCAAAGGCCAATGGCGAGAAGCCGGCCTATGTGGCGGCCGACACTGACCACAGGGCAGCCCTGATGTCGGACCTGATGCAATGCGTCGAGGCCACCGTGCCCGGCCTGGACGCCAACACTTCGCTGGCCTGCGTCGGTGCAGCCTGCGGCCACACCGGCGCCGTCGGCGCCCTGGCCGCAATTGCGCTGGCCCACGAACAGGCAGCAGGCAGCGGCAGCCTCGCGCTCGCGCTGTCCAACAGCGACCCAACCCAACGTTACGCCTTGCTGGTCGGCCCGCTCCCGGCCCCGGCAAGTAAAGCGCCATCCCTTAGCTAACCTTGCAAGAGTAGAAAAAATGATGCACAGAATCCGGGAAATCCTGACCTCGCGCACCGCCTTCCTGATCTACGGCTGGCTTGCCTTCGCGGCATTCCTGCTGGTCGCGGCGGTACTGCTGGAATTGCCATATACCCTGGCCTTTGCCGTGCTGGCAGCTGCCCTGCTGCTTGGCATAATGGTCTGGTCATGGCGCCGCTATCGCGCGCGCCGTGCCGCCACCCAGTTGGGCAGCATGCTGGAACAGCAGGCAGTGACCACGCCTGCCAAGGCCGACCCAGCGCCGCGCCATGAAACAGAAGCCCTGCGCAAGCGCATGCTCGATGCGATCCAGACCATCAAGACTTCCAAGCTGGGGCTGCGCTCCGGCAGCGCTGCTTTGTACGAGCTGCCGTGGTACATGATCATTGGTAACCCGGCTGCCGGCAAGAGCACGGCGATTGCCAACTCCGGCCTGCAATTCCCGCTGGCCGGCAGCCGTATCGTGCAAGGCGTGGGCGGCACCCGTAACTGCGACTGGTTCTTCACCACCGATGGCATCCTGCTTGATACTGCGGGCCGCTATGCAGTCAACGATGAAGACCGTGCCGAGTGGTTCGGCTTCCTCGGCCTGCTGAAGAAATACCGCAAGAAAGCGCCGATCAACGGCATCATTATCGCTGTCAGCATTGCCGAACTGACCGGCAAGCGCCCTGAATTCGCGATCGAACTGGCCAAGAACCTGCGCCAGCGCGTGCAGGAACTGACCGAAAAACTGGAAGTGCATGCGCCGGTCTACGTCGTCTTCACCAAGGCTGACCTGATCAACGGCTTCACCGACTTCTTCCACGACTCCGAAATCGGTGAGCGCGACCGCGTGTGGGGCGCCACCCTGCCCTATCACAAGAACCAGCCGAACGAAGACCTGCTGCGCCAGTTCGATGCACGCTTCGACGAGCTGTACGAAGGCCTGAAGGAAATGAGCCTGGCCAATATGGCCCTGCAATGGCGCGAGCGCCTGCCGTCCGGTGTGTTCACCTTCCCGCTGGAATTCAACTCGGTCAAGGCCCCGCTGCGCACCTTCATCGCCACGCTGTTCGAAGAAAATCCATTCCAGTTCAAGCCTGTGTTCCGCGGCTTCTACTTCACCAGCGCGCTGCAGGAAGGCGAAGGCGTTTCCGCCACCTCGCACCGCGTGGCGCAGCGCTTCGACCTGAGCCTGCAACGCCAAGAACACCACGGCAGCGAACAGCAGCACGGCTACTTCCTGCTCAAGCTGTTCCGCAACGTGATCTTTGCGGACAAGAACCTGGTGGCGCAGTACGCCAGCCCGGCCAAGGTGCGCATGCGTTACGCCGCCTTCTTTGGCGCGGTAGCCCTGACCGGCCTGCTGCTGGGCGGCTGGAGCTGGTCCTACATGGGCAACCGCACCCTGGTCGCCAATGTGCAGGCAGACCTGGACAAGGCAGTCAAGCTGCAGAAGCAACGCCCCGACCTGGCAGCACGGCTCGAGGCACTGGAAATCCTGCAGGACCGTATCGAACAGCTGGACCGCTTCCGCGACAACCGTCCGCTGTCGGTCAGCCTGGGCCTGTACCAGGGCGCCTACCTGGAACGCAAGCTGCGCGAAGAATACTTTGCCGGCGTGCGTGAAGTGATGCTGAAACCAGTTGGCCAGTCGCTGGAAACCTTCCTCGGCGAAGTCAATGCGAATGCGGAGCGCCTGCAGCCGCTGTCGCGCAATCCTGGGGCCACGCCTGCTGCTGCAGCAGCGGCAGGTGCGGCATCGGCAACCGCCACGGCGCCAGCACCGGCCGTAGCACAAGCCGGCCCACAGCAGTTCAAGGACGCCTCGCCTGAGAACGTGGAAGACGCGTACAACGCGTTGAAAGCCTACCTGATGCTGGGCGATAAATCGCGCGCCGAAGCCAGCCACCTGAACGACCAGCTGACCCGCTTCTGGCGCGTCTGGCTGGAATCGAACCGCGGCGCCATGCCGCGCGAACAGATGATCCGCAGTGCCGAACGCCTGATCGCCTTCTACCTGGCCGAGATCAACGATCCATCCTGGCCAACCGTCGAAAACCGCCTGGCCCTGGTCGACCAGTCGCGCAACACCCTGCGCAGCGTGGTGAAAGGCATGCCGGCGCGCGAACGCGTGTATGCCGACGTCAAGGCCCGTGCCGCGACGCGCTTCCCTGCCATGACCGTAGCGCGCATCGTGGGAGACCAGGACCGTGAACTGGTGCTGGGCAGCTATTCGATTTCCGGTGCCTTCACCCGTGCTGCCTGGGAAGGTTATGTGCGCGACGCCTTCAAGGACGCCGCCAACCACGAGCTGCAAAGCGCCGACTGGGTGCTGAAGACTGCCGCCAAGGACGACCTGACGCTGGAAGGCAGCCCTGAGCAGATTCAGAAAGCACTGGTCGACCTTTACAAGAACGACTATGCCAAGGAATGGCAGAAGTTCCTGCAAGGCGTTGCAATCAAGGACCTGAACGGCTTTGAAGCCGCAGCGGCCGCGATGAACCGCCTGGGCGATCCGCAAACCTCGCCGATCTCCAAGCTGGTCAACACCGTGTACCAGGAAACCTCGTGGGACAACCCTTCCCTGCTGGACAGCGGCTTGCAGCGCGCCCAGCGTGGCATCGGCGACTGGTTCCGCGAGACCATCCTGCGCCAGAAGCCATCGCAAGTGAACATCAACCTGCCGGCCAGCCCGCAAGGCCAGCCCGGCGCGCCGCTGCCTCTTGGCCCTGTCGGCCGCGAGTTCTCCGGCGTGGCGCAACTGGTGGTCAACAAGGACAACAATGCTTCCCTGCTGCGCGGCTACATGGAAAGCCTGGGCAAGCTGCGCGCCCGCTTCAACCAGATCCGCAACCAGGGCGACCCCGGCCCTGGCGCCAAGCAGCTGATGCAGCAGACACTCGATGGCAGCGGTTCCGAACTGGCCGACGCGCTGAAGTATGTCGACGAGCAAATGCTGGTCGGCATGAGCGATCCGCAGAAACAGGCCATCCGTCCGTTGCTGGTGCGCCCGCTGATGCAGACTTTCGCAGTTATCGTGCAGCCGACCGAGGCGGAGATCAATAAAGTATGGGCGGCACAGGTGCTGGAGCCGTTCCGCCGCGACCTGCAGACCAAGTACCCGTTCGCGACCGAATCCAGGCAGGAAGCAAGCAATGCCGAAATCGGTCAGGTGTTCGGTCCGGAAGGCGCAGTGGCCAAGTTCTTCAACACGACCATCGGCCCGCTGGTGGTACGCCGCGGCGACTCGCTGAGCGCAAAGACCTGGGCCAATATGGGCATCACCCTGTCGCCTGCCGTCGCCACCGCCTTCCCGGGCTGGATTGCGCCGCTCAGCGCCAACGGCGTTGCCAACCAGGCCGCCAGCAGCGAAGAAGCGCAAACCCGCTTCGAGCTGCAGACGGTTGCCGTGACCGGCGTCAGCGAATACACCATCGAGATCGATGGCCAGTCGGTACGCTGGAAAGGCCAGCAGCAGCCGTGGGTGCCGATGGTTTGGCCTAACCCGCAAGGCGTTCCAGGTGCGCGCATTTCCGCTTTCACGCCGGACGGCAAGAAAGTGATGATCCTGGAAGAAAACGGCCACTTCGGCCTGAAGAAAATGATCGACGCCGCACAGCGCAAGCGCCGTCCGGATGGCAGCTTTGAGCTGAACTGGACCAACGGCGGCGTGACCGTGGCAGCCAACCTGCGCCTGCTGCCATCCGCACCGGCACCGGTTGCTGCACCGGTACAGGCCAGCCAGGGCTTCCGCAAGCTGCGCCTCCCCGACACCGTGGTCGGCGGCCCGGCGCCGGCCGGCGCCGGCGGCGAGCCTGCTATTGCTGCCGCAGGAGGTGCGCAATGAGTCGCGCTGCTGCTATCGGTTACTTCGGCAAGATTCCGAGCCGGGCTGACTTTGTAAAAGGCGGCAGCGACCCGAAAGTGCTGCAGATGATGGACGACTGGATGGCGCGCTCGATGGACATGCTGAGCATCGACGCACGCTGGAAGCTGACGTATGACGCCGTGCAGCCGCTGCATTTCGCCCTGTTCGGGCCGCGCCGCCGCGCGGCTATCGCCGGCCATATTGCGGCCAGCAGCGACCAGTCAAGCCGCCGCTTCCCCTTCCTGATGGCGGGCAGCATCGACGTCGACGAACCGTCGTCCTTCGCTGCCAACAGCCCGCTGGTGCTGAACCGCCTGTGGAACCGACTGGAAAACCTGAGCGGCGGCGTGTTGTCCGCGGAGGATGCGGCTGGGCCGTTGCAGGCCTTGAACGGCAACACCGTGGAGCTGGACACCCGTGCCAGCGCCTACGATGCGGCGTTTGCCGACTTCCTTGAGCTGCAGACGGTAGGTGGCCTGGACACCATGCTGGCGCAGGCCGGCTTTACCGGCAGCGTGCGCCAGGTGCTGCTGGCACTGGGCATCCTGCTGCAGCCAGTGATGGCAAGCAGCTCGAGCCGCCTGGAGAAGAGCCTGGTGCTGCCGCTGCCCACCGACCCGATCTACCGCTACCTGGTGGCGGCATTCTGGATGCACGTGGTGACACCATTCCTGGCACGCGCCGACTTTGAGTTGTCGCTGTTCGTCACGCGGCTTGAAGGCAAGCCGGTGCTGGTGCTCGGCTTCAGTGGCGCATCGCCGCAAACCCTGCTGGGCATCATGGATCCGCAAGTCGGCGAAGGGCACCACATCGCCTTCGACGACGTCGAATGGGTCGAGGACCAGGTCAATGAAGACTATGCGATCCAGAAGGTATCGGCCTACCTCGCCAATCCCGGACTTTCCCTGAAATCTGCGCACGACTCGCTGCGTACTTCCTTTATTGGAAACTGATATGCGTTACCTTCCCCTCCTCCTGCTGTGCGCCTCCTTTGCGGTGCAGGCACAAGTTCCCGGCCAGGTGGTCGCCAGCGGCACCGTGGCCGATGAAGCCAGCAAGACCGCCGTGCTGACCAAGCTGCGCGAAGTCTATGGCGCCGACAAGGTGCTGGACCAGATCACCGTGGGCCAGGTTACCACCCCGGCCAACTGGAGCGATTATGTGCAAAAGCTGATCACGCCGGACCTGAAACAGGTCAGCCGCGGCCAACTCAAGATCGATGGCACCACCGTCAGCGTGCGCGGCGAAGTCGCCAACGAAGCGCAGCGCCAGCGCATTGCCAGCGATTTTGCCACCCGCCTGAATCCCACCTACACCGTCACCAACGGCCTGCGCGTGTCGGCCGCCGACCAGGGCGTCCTGGACCGCACGCTGGCCAACCGCATCGTCGAATTCGAAAGCGGCCAGGCGGTGCTGACGCCGACCGGCAAGAACATCCTCGACGAAATGGCCGCCGCCATGCTGAAGCTGAAAGGCCAGAAGGTCGAAATCATCGGCCATACCGACAACGTTGGCCTGCGCGCCAGCAACCAGAACCTGTCGCAGGCGCGCGCCGAAGCGGTGCGCAATTACCTGGCCGGCAAGGGCATTCCCGCCGAAACCCTGGTCGCCTCCGGCTCCGGTCCGGACCGCCCGATCGCCAGCAACGACACCGTCGAAGGCCGTGCACGCAACCGCCGCATTGAATTCCGCATGGCGCAGTAACCAAGGAGATACCCATGTTTAACGCAGACACCTTGCTGGCGCCAATCTCGCCGGCACAACCGGCCGGCGCCGACCTGTCCTTTTCCAGCGACTTCGACGCCATCGCGCAGGCGCGCCGTTTTGACGATCCGTCGCTGGAACAGGGCGAATGGGTCACCGAACTGAAAGAAGCCGACTGGGCTTTCGTAGTGAAGCGCTGCGCCACCCTGCTGGGCGAAAAGAGCAAAGACCTGCGCGTGGCAGTCTGGATGGCGGAAGCGGCAGCCAAGCAGCACCGCATGCAGGGCCTGGGCGAGTCCTTCCGCCTGCTGGCTGGCCTGATTCGCGAATACTGGAACAACGGCCTGTATCCGGAGCCGGATGGCGACGATATGGAGCAGCGCGTGGGCAACCTGGCCTGGATCCTGGGCCGCACGCCCACCCTTCTGCGCGAAATGCCGCTGACCGAAGGCCAGGGCACGGCTTTCTCGGCCATCGATTTCGACATGGCACGCAAGCAGGCCAGCCTGCCGGAGCACGCGCGCAACCCGGATTGGCCAAAGCTGGCCGATATGGAAACCGCGCGTTCGCGCAATTCGCCGCGTTTCCGCGAGCAGTTCGCGACCGATGCGCGTTATTGCATGGATGCCTTGAAAGAACTGGAACAGGTGTCCGACGAATTCCTGGGCAATGACAGCCCCGGTTTTGCAGCGGCACGCGATGCCGTGCAGGCGATGATCGACGCCATGCCGTCGCATGCAAGCTTGCCGGCCACGGTCAGCACGCCCCTTGGCGTGGCGCCTGCCGGCGAGCAGATCATCATTGCGCAGCCGGTGGCCGGCGTTGCTCCGCAAGCCAACGGCCCTGTCACCTCGCGTGCCCAGGCCATTAGCCAACTGCGCGAGATCGCCAGCTTCTTCCGCCGCACCGAGCCGCACAGCCCTGTCTCCTACTTCGCAGACAAGGCCGCCGACGCCGGTGAACAGGACCTGCACACCTGGCTGCGCAGCGTAGTGAAAGACTCCAGCTCGCTGCAGCATATCGAGGAGATGCTGGGCATCTCCCCTTCCAACTGATCAGGCTACGCTGTAGCTGAAGTTCCCCTGCTGGTCGGCCGCTACTTCGATGCGGCCGATCGCACTTCCCTCCGCCATCTTCGCCAGCACAGCTTCCGCAATCTCAGGCAGCAGCGTGCCATTCAGGATATTGTCCACATTGCGGGCGCCGGAATCGACTTCGGTGCAACGTGCCAGCACGGCTTCCACCAGCGTATCGTC
>JBCNOP010000016.1:0-49157 GCA_039593775.1 Pseudoduganella sp. | reverse complement strand
GCCTGGCGTTTCAGCGGCAGCGCCGGCCAGTCCATCCTGCTCGACCCGAGGCTGGTCAGCGGCAATTACAACTATTGGACCCTGTTCGCGCCAAATGGCACTGCGCTGGCCAGCAACTACGGCTACAGCAGCCCTAATATCTATAAACTGACCCTGCCGTCCGACGGTGATTATGTCGTGGTACAGGGCGGCTACGACAGCGAACGCACTGCCTTCAGCGGCAGCATGCGCATCCTGCCGACCAGCATCAGCACCAGCGCAGTGGCGCTGGGCAGCCAGGTCAGCGGCGCCATCGCGGCGCCGGGCAATGTCAACCGCTACACCTTCACGCTGGCGGAAGATACCACCATCGTGCTCGATGAAGTCAGCGGCGGCAATGCGCGCCTGCACCTGTATGGCCCGAACTCCGACCTGAGCACCACACTGAACGCGGGCGACATCGACTACACGCCGCGCCGCCTGCCAGCGGGCACGTATACCATCGACGTCTATGGCGACCAGCTGGCGACGCCGGCCTATAATTTCCGCCTGCTGCGCCTGCCGCAGGATGCGGTCGAGGAGGGCGACGCCGGCACCTTCAGCGGCACGCTGGCCAACCCGCGCACGCTGGGCATGTACCGCATGCAGCTGACCCCGGGCGCCTACTATAACTTCCAGTTCACCGACGCGCAGGCCTATAGCGATTACACGCGCTACTCGCTGGTCGATAGCTATGGCCGCATCATCGTCGACCAGGCCTGGGCCTTCAGCGCCTCGCCGGCCTTTGTCGCACCGGCCGACGGTGTGGTTTACCTGCTGGCGAAGCAGTACTACGAAATGGCGACCCCGGCCCGCTTCACCGCCACCCTGCGCCAGCCGGTGTTCGATGCGGCGCCGCTGGCTTTTGATTCCATGCAAAGCCTGCCGCTGGCGACGCGCCAGGACCAGAAGAGCTTCAGCTTCCACCTCGACCAGCCGGGCTGGATCGACCTGGAAGGCATGCGCGCCACCAATACCGGCGTCACCTTCGACTTCGTGGGGCCGAACGGTTCGGTGCTCTACAGCCGTAGCGGTTTCTCTTCGACCCAGGACGGCAGCTATGCCGTGTACCTGGGCGCCGGCGACTATGCGCTGCGCGTGCGCGCCACTGCGGACGGCACCAATGGCACGGCGCAATTTACGGCAAGGCAAGTGCCGGCGGCGCAGTACCTGGGCCGCCAGGGCGGCGTGCAGCGCGTGCTGCAGCAGGCGGAAGGGTCCGATACCGTCAGCACCTACAGCCTGGATGTGCGATCGGGCGACAAGCTGCTGCTGAATGCCGCGCAATGGCCGGCCGGAACCACACTGCAGATTATCGACCGCAGCGGCGGCGTGCAGCGCAACTGGACACCGTCCCAGGGCGGCAGCCTTACACATGATTTCGGCAACAACCCCGGCACCTACCTGTTGCGCGTCGTGCGTCCTGCCACAACGTCCAATGCCTATACCCTGAACGCGACCTGGGGCCTGGCCGATGTGCCGGCAGATCCTGTACTGTCGACCTTTAACGCCAGCGGAACCGTTGCTTCCGGCACGCCGCAGAAATTCCAGTTCGAGATCACCGAGCCGGGCCTGTGGTTCGTTGACCGCAATATCATGCCGACCGATTACTACGGCTACGGCTACCAGCGGGCCGTGATCACCGACGCCAACGGCGTGGTGCGCGCCTCGAATTACCGCGAGGCCTGCCTGTTGCCGGCCGGCGCTTACACCATTACGATCATCCAGGATTACGGCACCGCGCCGTACTCCTTCACGCTGCGCCGCGCCGACGCCAGTGTACCGGCGCTGGCTTACGGCCAGGCGGTTACGGTCACCCAGTCGAACGCGGCCCCTGCGGCCGGCCTGTACCGGATCGATGCCGCCGCCGGCGACGTGCTGCAGCTGAACGCCCTGGGTTATGCCGGCAACTACTACTCGTCGCAGCGTTGGCACCTGTTCAACCAGTACGGCCAGGTGGTGGTCGGCCGCACTGCCAGCTACGTCGATTCGGGCAGCGTGCGCATTGACCAGGCCGGCCCGCTGTACATGCTGCTGGACGTGGCGAGCTACGACAGCAACCTGACCGCGACCACGACCTTCCAGGTCGACAACGTGGCAAACCGGCAGCCGACCCCGATCACCCTGGGCCAGGCGGTCACCGGCACCCTGACGGCTGCCGAGCAGCGCCGCAGCTTCACCTTCGACATCACCGAAACGACGATGGTGCAGTTCGACCGCCTGACTGCCCATACCGGTACCTGGATGAACCTGACCCTGGCCGGCCAGTATTCGGACGGCAACCTGATCAACGACACCATCTATTCGGCGCGGGACTACAGCTACGACCCGACCCGCGTGATGAAGCTGCGCCCCGGCCATTACACGATGACGCTGACGGCCAACGACTTCGCCAACGCCAGCTATGCCGTGCGCCTGGTGGCGCTGGCCGATGCCAAGCCGCTCGAGAGTGGCCAATGGCTGGACGGACAGGTGATGAACAGCGATGGTTCGATGAGCAGTTACAGCATCGAGGCCAACGCCGGCGACCGCATTTACCTGGACCTGCGCAATATCACGCCGGGCCAGGTCTACGACTATTCGCGTGGCCGCTACAACTGGACCACGGACCTGCGCATCATCGATCCGAACGGCAACCAGGTCTACATGGGCAACGTGCAGGGCACCGAGTTCGTGGCTGCGGTCAGCGGCAAGTACACCATCGAATTTGAAGATTCAATGACTGGCGACGTGCCGGTCAGCTTCAGCCTGGCGGCCTTCGTCAATACGCCGCCATTGCCGCGCACCATCGACCTGGGCGCGGTGCAGAAGGCCGTCGACCTGGTGGTCGGCAGCGTCAGCGTCACCGCGCCAGGCGGCCAGTTGCAGTCCGGCGCGCCGATCCACATCGAATGGACCACCACTAACCAGGGCGTGGCCGCTACCCGCGGCGACTTTACCGAGCGCGTGGTAGTGCGCAAGGCCGGCACCGGCGAAGTGCTGCTGCAGGCCAGCGTGCCTTACCGCGAAGCAGCAGCCGGCAACGGCGCGCTGGCGCAAGGCCAAAGCCGCCTGCGCAGCGTCGACCTGCGCCTGCCCGACGGCACCGTGGGCGCCGGCAACCTGACCGTTACCATCGAAACCGACGCCACCGGCGTGCAGGACGAGCATGGCAGCGACGCGCAGAACAACCTGGCCAGCACGAGTTTCACCAGCGTGCTGGCGCCTTACCCGAACCTGCAGCCTTCCGGCCTGCGCCTGGATCCGGACGCCAACTGGCAGAGCGGCGACCAGGTCACCGTGCACTGGAATACCGGCAACAGCGGCACCGCGCCGGCTACCGGCGCCTGGAGCGAGCGCGTGGAGCTGTACAACCAGACCACCGGCGCCGTGGTGCTGAACCTGGTCTTGCCGTTCACCGGCCAGGATATCGCGGCCGGCCATGCGGCCGAACGCAGCGCCAGCTTCGCCTGGCCGGCGGGCCTGAACGCGGTGGGCAGCTTCCGCCTGCGCGTGCTGGTCGACAGCCTAGGCCAGGTGGCCGAATACGGCGCCGGCGGCGTGCTGGAAGGCGACAACCTGGGCGAGCGCTGGCTGTCGGTCGGTCCCGACCTGACGGTGCGCAATGTGCGCCTGCAGGAAGCCGCGCCGCAGGACGGCGACACCGTGACCCTGCTGTGGGACGACGTCAACCAGGGCAGCGTGGCCGCACCGGCCAGCTACCAGGACCAGGTGACCCTGTACCGCCGCAATGCGGACGGCAGCCAGGGTGCGCAAGTGCTGCAGACCGTGGTCGCCTTCAGCGGCAGCGACGGCCCGCTGGGCGTGGGCCAGGTGCGTGCCCGTTCGGCGCGCATCACCCTGCCGGCCGGCCTGGCCGGCAGCGGCGACTTCATCGCCGTCATCAAGGCCGACTGCAACGCCAATGGCACGGGCAGCGTGTTCGAGGTCAACGCCACCAATACCGCGGAAGCCAACAACAGCGCCAGCGCCAACTTCAGCGCCGCGGCCCGTCCTTACGCGGACCTGTGCGTGGACAGCCTGTCGGTGCCGGACGCCGTGCTGGCGGGGCAGGAGATCACCGTCAGCTGGCGCGTGAGCAACCAGGGCAACGCCGACGCCGGCGGCAGCTGGGTCGACCGCCTGGTGCTGACCAGCGACGACGTCACCGGCAACGGCGACGACATCCTGCTCACCAATGTGAAATACAGCGCCGGCCTGGCGCAGGGCAACTGGTATACCCAGACTGCGGCCGTGCGCATCCCGGGCCGCCTGTCGGGCAACTACAAGCTGGCCGTGATCAGCGACGCCAACCGCGTGCTGGCCGAACCGGATACCCGCGCCGACAATATCCGCCTGTCCGGCGCCATTGCCGTATCGGAGGCCTTCACCAACCTGGTGCCGAGTGTGACCTCGGTGCCGGCCAGCGCCTACGCCAACCGCGCCGCCCGCGTCGAGTGGCAGGTGCGCAACGACGGCACCCTGGCCACCGACGTCGCCATGTGGGTGGACCGCGTCTACCTGTCGGCCACGCCAACCCTGGGCGCCAACGCCATCCTGCTGGGCGCCGTGTCGCACGTGGGCGGCCTGGCGCGCAACGGCAGCTATACCGCCGCGCTGGACATCGCCAACCTGCCGGCCAATATCAGCGGCAGCTACTACTTCCTGGTGCAGACCGACGCCTTCGCCAACACCTTCGAGCGCGAACACGTGGACGATAACGTGGCCGTGGCGGCGGCGCCGACCAATGTGCTGGCCGAGCCGAAGCCTAACCTGAAGGTCGACAGCGTGAGTGCCGCGCCGGTCTGGCGCGTGGGCGAGCAGGTGCAAATCAGCTACACCGTCAGCAACAGCGGCAACGAGGTGGCCAATGCCTACCTGGCCGATGTGCTGCGCCTGGTGAACGTGGCTGACCCAGGCCGCGTCGTCAACCTGACCACCAGCGCGGCCAGCCGCCGCGTGGAAATCAACAACGGCTACTCGAATACGGTGACCGTCACCGTACCGGGCATGCCGGCCGGCGACTGGCGCCTGGAAGTGGTCAGCGACGCCTACAGCTATGTGTCGGAGCTGAACGAAGGCGACAACATCGGCAACACCCTGGTCAGCGTCACCGCGCCCGACCTGGCGGCGGGCGGCCTGGTGCTGCACGGCAGCCTGGTGGGCGGGGAAACCGTGTCGCTGGATTGGACCACGCGCAACCTGGGCACCGCCGATGCGGCCAATGTGCGCGACGTGGTCTACCTGTCGCGCGACGGCGTGGTGGGCAGCGACGACGTCAAGCTGGGCGAATTCAACCACGCCGTGCTGGCAGCTGGCGCTTTTGAAGCCTGCAGCCTGAGCTTCCAGCTTCCGGTCGACGCCAGCGGTACCTACCGCCTGATCGTGGTGACCGATTCCGGCAACAAGTTCAATGAGAACGGCGCCGAAGCCAATAACCAGGCCGACCTCGCGCTCGACGTGCTGCGCGACACCTTTGCCGACCTGGCAGTGACCTCGGTGCTGGCGCCGCAGCAGCTGATCGCGGATCCGGCCACCATCACCGTCAGCTACCATGTGCAAAACCAGGGCAGCGGCACTGGCCGCACCCTGGCCTGGGCCGACGTGGTGGTGTACTCGGTCAACTCCATCATCGGCGACACTGACGATATTGTGCTTGGCACTGTCCAGCACAACGGTGCGCTGGCGGCGGGAGACGAATACACCGGCACCGTCGAGTACACCTTCGCGCCCGGCATGTCGCGCCGCGGCCACGTTTTCGTCCGCACCGACGCTGGCGCCAAGGTGTGGCAGAACGGCGCCACCGCCAACGACACGGCGGAAGCGGTCAACCTGCTCGACGTCATGCCGCGCCCTTATGCCGACCTGAAAGTGGAAAGCGTCAGCGCCATCGGCGAGGCACGCTCCGGCGAGCCGCTGACCGTCAGCTGGACGGTTGCCAACCGCGGCATCGGCATCACCGACCAGGCCAGCTGGAATGACGTGGTCTGGCTCAGTTCCAATGCCGACGGCAGCGGCACGCGCTACCAGCTGGCCGAAAGCCAGCACCTGGGCCAACTGGCCAAGGACGGCCTGTATACGCGCCACCTGTCGGTCACCATGCCGCAGGGGATCTCCGGCAACTGGTACCTGAACGTGCGTACCGGCGGCCCTTACGAATTCATCTTCAATAACAACAACACCACCGGCGTATCGCTGCCGGTCACGCTGTCGCCGACCCCGGACCTGCGCGTGGACAGCGTCAGCGCCGACGCCCAGGTGATGGAAGGCGGCCTGCTGAACGTCAGCTGGCAAGTGAGCAACCACGGCGTGGCGGCAGCGGGCAGCCAGTGGACCGACAAGGTGGAGCTGGTGCCGGTGGCGGGCAATGGCGCCGTCATCCAGCTGGGCAGCTACAGCTATACGGCCGGCCTGGAGCCGGGCATCCATTACGAGCGCAGGGAAGAAATCCGCCTGCCGCAACGGATCGAAGGCCAGTATTTCGTGCGCGTGACCACGAACAGCGCGCTCGGCTCCGGCAGCGCCGAGCAGGTCTACGAGTACGGCGAGGCGCGCAGCAACAATGCTTCGAGTTCGCTGCAGCCGGTGCTGGTGCGCCAGATGGCGCGTGCCGACCTGCGCGTGGGCACCATCACCGTGCCGGACCGCATCACCGCCGGCACGACGGCCGAAGTGCGCTTCGATATCCGCAACCTGGGCACCATCCCGACTGCCGGCCAGTGGAGCGACGCGGTCTACCTGTCGCTGGACGGCAGGCTCGGCCCGAACGCGATCCTGCTGGGACGCGTCGGCAACGGCAGCGCCCTCAATCCGGAGCAGAGCTACTCCAGCGTGCTGGCCAGCTTCCAGGTGCCGCTGCGCTTCCGCGGCGAGGCTTACATCATCGTGGAGGCGGACACCAACCGCCAGCTCGACGAGTACCCGAACGACAATAACAACACGGCAATCAAGAAGGTCTTCATCGACCCGGTGCCGCTGGCCGACCTGGTCGCCAGCGACGTGGTGGCGCCGGTGCAGGGCACCTTCGGCGGTTCGCTCAGCGTCGATTACCGCGTCACCAACAAAGGCTCGGCGGCAACCCGCGGCGACAGCGCCGCGGTGGACGGCTGGACCGACACCGTGTGGCTGACCCGCAGCAAAGGCCGCCCGAACCCGGCCATCGGCGACATCCTGATCGGCAGCACCCGCCACAGCGGCATGCTGGGCATGAACCAGGACTACCTGGGCCACATCGACGCCCGCATTCCGGACAATGTGGTGTCCGGCAGCTATTACATCACCGTCTGGACCGATACTTACGGCGCCATCCCGCAGGATACGCTGGCCACCAACGTCAACCCCGACGACCCGACCGGCGTCCAGAACGACAACTACAAGGCGCGCCCGATCGCGGTCATCGGCACCAAGCCGGACCTCGTGGTGACGCAGGCGCAGGCACCGGCCGAAGCCTATGCCGGCAACGACTACACCTTCTCGTACACGGTGCAGAACCTGTCGACCCCGATGGAAGGGGAGTGGACCGACCGCGTCTGGCTGGCCGACAATGCCGACCTGTCGCGGGCCACCAAGCGCTGGCTGATCGGCGAATACAACCAGAAGCGCAGCTTGGGCGGCGGCGAAGGCTATACCGTGAACGACACGGTGAAGCTGGCGCCGGCCGTCAGCGGCAGCTACCTGGTGGTGGAAAGCGACTGGCTGCGGCGCGTCACGGAACTGGACAAGGCCAACAACACCAAGGCCATTGCCGCCAGCGTGCTGCAGCAGCCGGCCGACCTGCAAGTGTCGTCGGTGCAGACCATCCCGGAGAACTTCTCCGGCGAAGAAACCACCATCACCTGGACAGTGGAAAACAAGGGCGCCGCCATCTGGGCCGGCACCCGCGGCTGGATCGACAATATCTTCATCAGCACCGATCCGAGCTTCATCCCGGAACGCGCCACCCAGATCGGCTCCGTGGTCCATGAGAACGACCTGGGCCTGGGCGCCGGCGCCAGCTACACCAGCAGCGCCAGGCTGAAACTGCCGCCGGGCACCGACGGCAAGTACTACATCTATGTGCTGACCGACGCCTATCATTACGACGGCGCGCTGGCGCCGAACTGGGACGAACGTGCGCGCTCCGCCGCACGCGAAATGCCGGCCGGCAGCGACAACAAGGAAGCGCTCAGGCTGTACGGCACTTCCGCGTTCGAGAGCTCGCGCAGCAACAATATCGGCCAGGGCAACCTGCACATCACTTACCGCGAACCGGACCTGAAGGTGGACGAGGTCAAGGTCTCCAACCCGGCGCCATCGTCGGGCCAGACCATTACCGTGACCTGGACCGTGACCAACCGCGGCACGCGCGAAACCCGCGTCAATGGCTGGTTCGACGGCGTCTTCCTGTCGCGCGACGACGCGCTCGACACCACCGATTACCCGCTGGTGTCCGGCTACAGCGATATCGAAGCCTTCCTGCACGTGCGCGCCACTTCGCTGTACGACAACGACGGCAAGCCGCGCTACCTGAAACCGAACGAATCCTATACCAACAGCGCCACGGTAACGCTGCCTACGTCGATCAGCGGCAACTTCCACATCCTGGTCAAGGCCGACACCAACGTTACCCGCGAGTTCGACGCGCCGCCGGCGCCAAGCACCGTGCGCGACGGCCTGCTGACGGTGAACGACTTCTTCGACGACGGCGCGCTGGTGGGCGAGTTCAAGGACGAAGGCAACAATATCGGCAGCGTCGCCTTGCCGATCACGCTGGCCAACCCGCCGGACCTGATCGTCACGCGCGTGGAAGTGCCGCAAAGCGTGGTGGGCGGGCAGAACTTCACCGTCAACTACACGGTGCGCAACCAGGGCGGCGCCACGCCGTCCGACCAGGGCAGCTGGAACGATATGGTCTACCTGTCCAAGGACAACAACCTGGACCTGAGCAAGGACCGCTACCTCGGTTATGCGACCCATGGCGGCGGCCTGAATGCCGATGGCAGCTATGACGCCAGCCTGACCTTCAAGGCGCCGCGCGACCTGGACGGCACCTACTACGTGTTCGTGGTGGCCGATCCGGCGCGCGCGCCGGGCGGGTCCGTCACCGGCCAGGTGCTGGAAAACGACAAGATCAATAACGCGGCGGCCAACCCGATGGTCATCAAGACTCCGCCGCCGGCCGACCTGCAGGTCACCCAGGTGAACCCGCTGCCGGATGCGAACATCGGCGACGAAGTGCGCATCACCTGGTCGGTGCAGAACAACTCCACCAATCCGGCGCTGGGCCGCTGGACCGATGCCGTCTATTTGAGCAGCAAGCCGACCTGGGACCTCTCCGCCACCCTGGTGGGCAAGGTCGACCACGTGGGCGACCTGGGCGCGGGCGCCAGCTACAACGGCGCCCTGACGGCCAAGGTGCCGCCGCTGAAGGACGGCAACTGGTACGTGATTGTGCGTCCGGACCTGTACAACGACGTGTTCGAGGGCCCCGTCACCTACGATGCGAACGGCCTGCACATGGCGGCAGGCGAGGCGAACAACCTGCTGGCTTCCGGCCAGACCGTGAAAGTCACGGTACCGTCGCTGCCGGTGGCCAGCCCGCTGGCCACCACGCTGCAGCAGGGCCAGGTGCGCCTGTACAAGGTCAGCGTGGCGGAAGGCGAAACCCTGCGCCTGTCGCTGGACGCCGCCACTACCGACGGCGCCAACGAGCTGTATGTGCGCTACGGTGATATCCCGAGCGGCTATGCCTACGACGCGGCCTATAGCCTGGCAGTGTCGCCAAGCCAGCAGGCGATCGTGCCGAGCACCCGCGCCGGCGACTACTACGTGCTGGTGCGTTCGCGCGAAACCCGGCAAACCATGGACGTCACGCTGCGTGCCGACCTGATGCCGCTGGCGATCACCAAGGTGACGCCGGACAGCGGCGGCACCGGCGACGATGCGCACCGCTGGGTCAGCATGGACATCGAAGGCGCGCACTTCAAGCCGGGCGCGCTGGTCAAGCTGTCGCGCCCTGGCGTGTTCGAAATCCAGCCGGAGCGCTGGCAGGTGCTGGACGCGACCCATATCCGCGCCGTGTTCGACTTGCGCAACGTACCGCACGGCCTGTACGACGTGGCCGTGACCAATCCGGACGGCCAGGTGGTGACCGAGGCCTACCGCTACCTGGTGGACCGCGCCATCGACGCCGACGTCACTATCGGCATCGGCGGCCCGCGCGAACTGGAGGTCGGCGCCGCCGGCATCTACAGCGCTTCGCTGCAAAGCTTGACCAACGTCGACACGCCGTACGTGCGCTTCGACCTGGGCGCCTCCAACATGGGCAACAGCCAGTACGTGCTGGACCAGCTGAACCTGCCGTACGTGGTGTTCGCTTCCAACGTGGGCGGCCAGCCGGACGGCCGCACCGCAGCCGACGCGGTCAATACCCAGGCCTACGGCCAGACCCCGACCCAGGGCACCGGCCGCAGCGACATCCCGTGGGCTGCGCTGGAAGGCACGGTCGACACCAACGGCTACAACCTGGCGCCGGGCTACGCCTTCGACGTGGCCAACCGCGGCTTCGTCGGCACCACCTTCAGCGTGCAGACCTATCCGGGCCTGGCCGAGTGGATGGCCTACGACTTTGAGGGCTTGCGCAACAAGCTGTACATGATCCGTCCGGAATGGAAAGCGGCCGGCCTGCTGGATGGCGGCATCGATGACCTGGACAAGATTGCGCCGGGGCTGGCGCGCCGCTTCCGCTCGCACGACGATCATGTTTCGGACACCGAAATCCTGGCCATGCCGTTCCGCTTCAACGTCTTTGGCGATGCGACGCCGATCACGCGCGACGAGTTCATCGCCGAACAGGTCAAGCACGCGCTGGCGCTGCGCCGGGCCATCCTGGCCGACGGCAGCGCCCCGATGGCGCTGCAGGTGCTGGCGTCCGACCAGGAACAGTGGAGCAGCGGCTGGCTGGCCGCGCTGGAAGCGGCCGGCCTGCTGCGTCCTGCCGATGAAGCGCCGCCAATCCGCCGCGACCCGAAAGTGGTGAGCCTGATGGCCACCCTGGCCAGCGGCATCCTGCTGGGCAAGGGCGGCAGCAGCTACCAGACCCAGGCTGACTTGCTGGGCTTCTTCAACAAGGTACAGCAGTGGTACGGCGATACGGCGCGCTTCCTGGCCGACCCGAACCAGGCCACCGCGCCGGTCGACTACCTGGAGCACCGTGAAGACCTGATGGGCAACGAGGTCGACATCCCGGTGCCGATGCTGCCGACGGCGAACGGCACGCACTTCATTGACTTCAACATCTTCGTCGGCGGCACCGAGCGCGAGTACCTGCGCCATATCGGCCTGCTCGACGCGGACTTCAACCCGCTCAATCCGCAGGCGCTGAACCTGGCGCAATACCTGCGCCGCAGCGCCGACCAGGCAGCCGGCCAGCAGGCGACTATCGCCGTGCGCGGCCCGCGCGTGGTGCCTGACGCCCAAGGTGGGTCTTATGTGCCGAACGGCGTGGCGCTGCCATACTCGGTCGGCTTCCAGAACCCGACCGGCGGCCCTCTGGGCCAGGTGCGCATCGTCACCGAACTCGATCCGGACCTGGATGTGCGCACCTTGCGCCTGAACGACATCAAGGTCGGCGACCTGAATGTGCACATCCCGTCCGACCGCGCCGTATTCCAGGGCGACTTCGATTTCACCGGCAGCAAGGGCTTCATCCTGCGCGTGTCCGGCGGCATCGACACCGAATCGCATATCGCGACCTGGCTGCTGCAGGCGATCGACCCGGTCACCGGCGAAGAGATCAAGGATGGCGTGCATGGCCTGTTGACGCCCGATATCGCCAATGCCAATGCCAACCGCGGCTTCGTCAGCTACACCATCCAGGCCCTGGCCTCGGCGCCGACCGGCGCCCAGATCGACGCCAGCGCGCGCATCATCTTCGACGGCCGTCCGCCAATCGACAGCGAGAAGATCAGCTACACGCTCGACTCCAAGGCGCCGCAGACGGCGCTGGCGGTCAAGACCCTGGCCAACGAAGCGGACGGCTCGCCAGCCTTCAGCGTCAAGTGGCAGGCCGTCGACGACGCCAGCGGCGCACGTGCCGTCACGGTCTACGTGTCCGAAGACGGCGGCGACTTCCACATCTGGCAGAAGCAGGTGGCGGGCGGCCAGGGCCAGGCGGTCTACGTCGGCCGGGCCGGCCACAGCTACGAGTTCCTGGCTGCCGCCATCGACAATGCCGGCAACCGCGAAGCGGCTTCGATCAGCAATGCCGTGCTGCCGGACGACGGCAGCCTGCAGCAGGTGCTCGACAACCTGGGCAGCAACCAGGCGGTGGAGCAAACGCCGGAACTGCCGGCTGCGACGCCGGACCGCACCTACGTTTCCAGCAGCCTGTTCGAGCAGGCGGCGCACCGCCTGCCTGGCTATGTGGCGCCGGCCCAGAGCGGCGACCTGCGCAGCGTGCTGGCGCCAATGATGCTGCGCGGCTTTGCCGACGGCTTTGGCGGCAGCGCAGCCGGCATCGGCGCGCTGGCCATGGTGGAACTGCCGGACCACAGCCTGCTGGTCAGCGCAGGCGCCTACCGCAACCAGGTGTTCCTGTTCTCCAAGGATGGCGGCCATAACACCACGCCGCTGTTTGAGCTCGATGCACCGGTGATGGACATGGCCCTCGACAAGTTCGGCCAGCTGTGGGTCATGACCGGCAGCGAACTGCTGCAGGTGGACGCCGGCAGCGGCGCCATCATTGCCCGCCACAGCGGGCCGGGCGGTTCGCCGCTGACGCATGCGCTGGCGATCCATCCGGATACCGGCATGATTTACGTGTCCTCGCACAATGGCGTGGAAATCTTCGATCCGTCGCAAGCGGTGGAAGCGCGCGCCTGGAAGCACTTCTCCAACGCCACGGTGGGCGACCTGGCCTTCGGCCCGGATGGCCGCCTGTGGGGCGTGCGCTGGACCGGCGCCGACATCGACAGCGCGCTGCCGCAGGCCAGCACCGACATCATCAGTTTCCCGATGAGCGGCCGCGAAGCAGGGCGCGCCCAGCTGGAATACCGTCTGGCCGGCACCATCGACAGCATCGCCTTCGGCAAGGAAGGTTCGCCGCTGGCCGGCCTGCTGCTGGCGTCGTCCAACACCGCGCAGCGCCCGGCTGTGGCAGGCAGCGATGCCGTCCATGGTTCCCATGTCTGGGCGGTGGAACTGGCTTCGCGCCGCATGCTGCAGATCGCCAGCGGCGGCACCCGCGGCGAAGCGCTGTTTACCACGGCCGACGGCCGCATCCTGGTGGCAGAGAGCGGCCATATCGATGAAATCTCGCCGATCAAGCCGCCGCACGTGCTGGCCGCCACGGTGCCGGACGGCGCCCTGGTGCCGCTGCCGCTGAACGAGATCTCGGTCAGCTTCGACCAGCCGATGTGGATGGGCGAGAACGGCGACGACACCCAAAGTCCGTCCAGCGTCCTGAATCCGGCCAATTTCCGCCTGGTCGCAACGGGCGCCAACACCGACCTCACCCTCAATCCGTCCAGCGTGCGCTGGAATGCCGCCACCCGTTCGGTGGTGCTGGGTACGGCCGGCCTGCCGGCCGGCATGTGGCGCCTGGAGATTGCCGACACGCTGCAAAGCGGGGCGCAGGTCAAGCTGGAACACAACTATGTGACTACCTTCACCACGGTGCTGGACTTCAGCTACCAGGTGCAGCTGGACTTCACCAACACCCGCGGCAACCACGCCACTGGCGCGGTCAGCTACGACGTCAGCATCAGGAACATCGGCACGGACGACATCCGCAGCCCGCTGGTGCTGATGCTTGACCCGGGCCGCTATTTTGGTGCGACAGTGCAGGGCGGCGCGCAGGGCGCCGAGCAGCTGTGGACCATCGACCTGTCGGCCGCCCTGGCCGCGCGCGGCGGCCGCCTTGCTGCCGGCGAGACCCTGTCCGGCCAGACCGTCACCGTGGTGCCGGCCAGCCAGTTCGGCACCACGCCGGGTTCCGGCGCGCTGGTCAAGTTCAACCTGGGGCACGGCGTGTACGCCGCACCGTACCAGAACACGCCGCCGACCATCGAACTGGTGCAGGCGAGCCCACAACCGCAGGTCGGCGATCCTGCCGGCTTGCCAGCCTTGCTGGCGCGCATGGGCCTGCAGAACCGCCAGGCGCTTGAGGCTTTGCTGAGCCACACCGATTTGTCGGGCGCAGTGACTGACGATGAAGTCCTGGTGCTCCTTGGCTTGCCGTCCGATCTGCCGGAAGGCGAGCTGGCCGCCCTCGAAACGGTGCTGAGTGCATTGGCGTCATCGGCAATCCAGGAGCTGCCGCAGGCGACAGTCGGGCAAGCCTGGAGCGCTGACCTGGTCGCGCGGGATCCCGATGGCTCCAGATTCTATTGGCAGGTACTGCAGGCACCTCCTGGCCTGACGCTGACCGCCAATTCGTCTGTCGGGTCAGATGCGAATGGTTACAGTAATGCTGCTACGCTGAACTGGCTGCCGGCAGCAGGGGACCCGGCCCTCAGCGAGATCCTGGTTCGCGTGCAGGACAGCCGGGGCGGCGTTGCTGTGCG
Organism: Pseudoduganella sp.; assembly: GCA_039593775.1. Taxonomy (GTDB): domain Bacteria; phylum Pseudomonadota; class Gammaproteobacteria; order Burkholderiales; family Burkholderiaceae_D; genus Rugamonas. The sequence goes on along the minus strand of JBCNOP010000016.1, from coordinate 34,617 downwards.
GCGCCTGCGGCTGCAGCTCGCAGGTGGCAATCATGCCCCTGTCATTGCTGTCGATGACATCAGGCTGAAAGAAGGCGAATCGATGTCGCTGCCTGTCATCACCTCCGACCTGGATGGTGACAGCCTGTCGATCAGCGTACGCAACCTGCCGCCGGGCGCGACCTTCGACGCGAAGTCGGGCATGCTCAAGTGGACCCCGAGCTATGACCAGGCCGGCGTTTATCGCGGTGTCACTGTGATCGCAAGCGATGGCAAGTCGACTTCGGTGCAGCATTTCAACGTGACTGTCGAGCAAGCCTATGCCAAGCCGGCACTGAAACCTGTTCCGGTGCAGACGCTGCGGGAAGGCGACCGCTTTGCACTGCAGTTGCCCGGCTTGATGCCGGGCGGCCTGGCGCAGGCGGACGGTACCACCATTACGCTGCGCTATAGCACGCCGCTGCTGCCTGGCGGGGCGCAATTGAACACGGAAACCGGCTGGCTGTCCTGGAACCCGGATTATGGCCAGGAGGGCCGCTACACCTTGCCGGTTACCCTGACCGCTATCTACCAGCCGGCGGATGGTTCGGAGCCTGTCACGACTGAAGTCACGCAGGATGTGGTGCTCGATGTGCTATATGCCGATTCCGCGCCGCAGTTCGCGCCGGCGGAATCGTGGCATGTGCTGGAGGGCCAGCCGCTACGGGTTTCGGTATTTGCGTTCGACGCTCATAACCCGGACTTCGAACCGAAGGTGCGACTGACGCCGAGTTCGCCGCTGCAGGATGGCCAGGGCACATCCACCGTGACGTACGATGTGAGCAACCTGCCGCCTGGCGCCAGCTTTGATCGCGACACGCTGGAAATCGCCTGGACTCCTGGCTACACCCAGGCCGGCACTTACCAGGTCCGGGTCACCGCCTCTTCGGTGGGCGCAGCTGGAAACACGCTGGTCAGTGAGATGATCGTCCCTATCGTCGTGGAGCAGGCCGACCGGCCTCCGTTCCTTGGCAATATCGCTAATGCCTCCGTCGCCAAAGGCGGCGTGCTGGATATCCCGATCAGTGCAACCGACCCTGCGGGCGAGGCTGTCACCCTGTCGATCATTGGCCTGCCGCGCTTTGCCAGCTTTATCCAGAATGCCAATGGCGCCAATGCCGCCGGGACGATTCATTTCGCCCCTGGCGAGGGCGATCGCGGCGTCTACACCATTACCGTGGTGGCACGCAACGATGGCCGCGGCGATCCGTCCAAGGCGATGACCACTGCAAGCACTTTCATCCTCACGGCCAACAGCCTGACCGAAGCGCCGTTGGTGAGCGTGGCAGCGCGCGCGGTCGCGGTAGCTGGACAGCAGTTGCGCATTCCGATCATCGCCACCGACCCCGATCAGGATGCGTTGTCCTATTCCGCCCTGGGCCTGCCGCCAGGCGCGGTAATCGAGAAAGATGCGCTGTATGGCCATGCATACATCGTGTGGACCCCGGCCGCAACGCAAACCGGTACCTACGACGTCAGCCTGAAGGTGACCGATAGCGGGATGCCACCCGTGAACACGGGCAACCCGGTTGGAGATGATTATGTTCCTCAGCCAAATACCACCGTGCGTGACCTGCGGATCGTGGTGCGGGCATCCAACCTGGTGCCAGAGGTGCTGGCGGTAACGGCCGCCGGTGGCGATGCTGCCGCCGGTGCTGTGGCCGGCAGTACAGTCGTCAGCGCCGTAGAAGGCGTGCCACTGGCGTTGACAGTGCTGGTGCGCGACCAGGACTTCGACGCCATGAACTGGACAGTGGAAGGCATGCCGCCAGGTATGGTGATGACTCCGGGCGCGACCGTGGACGGGCAGACCCGCCTCGCCTTGTCATGGGTGCCGGACTACTTCTCTGCACAGGGTGCAGCCGTGGGGCAAGCGGCAGGTACCTACCTGCTGACGGTACGCGCCACCGACGGCTCGGCAACGGCGACCAGCAACATCACGGTCAAGGTGAACAATACCAACCTGGCTCCCGTGGCGCTGCCGCTTCCAATTCAACTGGTGCGCGAGGGGGAAACCCTCGGCTTTACCGTGCTGGCAGCCGACCCGGATGGCGACACCCTGAGCACCACCCTGATCCGCGACGAGAGTACGCCGGCAGGGGTGCGCTTCAATGCCGCGAACAATTATTTCGAATGGACCCCAGACGCCGACACTATCGGCAATGCGGGCGCCGACAATGGACTGTTCACGTTCCGCTTCAGTGCCACCGATGGCAAGGCAACGACCCTGCAGCAGGTGCAGGTACGGGTGCTGGATACGAACCGCACGCCGCAGTTGCGCCTGTCCAGCCATGGCGCGCTGGTTGGCCAGCCCTTCTCGCTGGCGGTCGTCAAGCGGCAGGACCTGGCTGGCGGCGACGCCAACCGTACCATCGTGGTTGCCGATGCGGACGGGGCGCTGCAGACCCAGGGCCTGGCCGTGACGTTTGACGGCTTGCCGGAAGGCGCTCATTACGACAGCCAGGGCGGAAGACTGGAATGGACGCCTGGCCCAGGCCAGGTGGGTGACTTTGTGGTGACTGTGCGCGTGTCGGACGGCTACGCCGTGTCGAGCGAGACATTCGTTCTGCGTGCAGTGGCTGATGTGCAAGCGATTGCGCCGAAGACGCTGGTCGACCTGACGCCGTCCTCGCCAGTCCTGCCGGGGCAGACGGTGCTCGCCACGGTGCGGGCCGACAGCTTTGCTGCCATTGCCAATATCGTCGTGCAAGTCCGCGGCCAGGCGATTGGCGTGGACGATTGGACTCCGATGCCGTTGGGGGCGGCCGGCCGCCTGCGCCTGGATGCCGTGGCGCCGGGGTTGGCGGAAATCCGTGTGGTGGCAACTGACGTCGATGGCTTCAGCTCGACGTATGTACAGCAGCTGCGGGTGCGCGACCCGCTCGATGCCAGCGCTCCGGCACTGGCCTGGGGCGGGGCGCTGGCTGCAGGAGGCACTGTGCCAGCCGTCGTTAGCCGGGCGGCACTGCTGCAGGCACGGGTGGCAGACGCCCAGCTGATGGGCTGGAAACTGGAAATCGCCCCGGCACAAAGCGGTGCATGGCAGACGCTGGCCAACGCCGCCGAGCCGGCGCGCGCAGCTTCGGGGCTGGCCGACCTGGCCATGCTGGATCCCGCGCGCTTTGCCAACGGTGTCTACCAGTTACGCCTGAGTGCCTGGGACCTGATGGGCCGTACTTCGTCCATTGACGCGCGCGTTGTGATCGATTCTGCCGACAAGACGATCGAAGCGGCGCGGATCAACGACGCGGTATTCAAGCTTGGCAGCCACGAACTGGCGCTGACGCGTACTGCCAGCGTCGTGCCAGCGCAGGGACAGGACTTTGGCAACTGGACGCTGCCGTTGCTGGATGCACGCTTGACCAGCGACGTGGAGCCGTTCGACGCACTGGGCGCGCTGGCGCCTTGGCGTGAAGGGGCGCGCGTCTGGCTGCAAATGCCGGCCCGTGCAGACCGGGCCGACGCGGCGGTACAGTACCTGAGTTTCACCTTGGGAACCACGCTGGAGGCATTGGGTAGCGATGCAGCGGCACCGAGGGTCGCCCATCCGGTGTTCAATGGGACCCCGGGCTGGACCTTGTCGGCATTGACGCTGGACGACAATGGAATGCCGGGCACGCAGCCGGTCCACTTGCAGCGCCAGGGCAGCCGCTTGTACGATGAAGTTAGCGGCCTGCCATGGCAGCCGGCGGCCTTTGCGCTGACTGGCCCCGACGGTACGCGCTATACGCTCGATGCCAATGGCAAAGTAATGGGCATTGCGTTTGCAGATGGCCAGCAGTGGATGGTCAGCGATGCCGGCGTGGTGCTGGTGGGCGCCGACAGCAATGCGCGGGTCGACTTTGTGCGCAACACCGATGGCGCCATAGCCTCTGTCAGCGGGCCGGCCGGCAACGGTACCGGTCAGTCAATTGCTTATCGGTACGACGGCCAAGGCCGGATGGTACTGGCCCGCGTGCTCGGCACAGAGGGCATGGGGCTGCAATACGGCTATCGGCAGGACGGCAGTCTAATGACTGAGGCAGTTGCCGCCAACTTGGGCCAGGCCAGCAACTGGCTGCAAAACGGCAACCAGGCTGAATGGAATGGCAGCTTGCAGCCGGGGCAGCCGGTCAACCTGAGTTTGATGGTGCGCGAAAGCGAGCTGGCTTCGACGGTCAAGACGCCAGGCGCTGCCGGCGCCGTGCTGCTAGTGGTGACAGTCACGGGCAGCGATGCAGCGTTCGAAGCCAGCGGGGCAGCGGTACTGGCCCGGCACCAGAGCGGCAACCGCACCAGCTATGTGTTGCGCGCCAGCGATCCAGGCATGAAACTGATTTCGTTGCGCGGCACGGGCGATGTTGCGGTGCAAGTAAGCCTGGCCGGCGACGTCAACCTGGATGGCCGCGTCGACGGCGCCGACAGCGTGCAATTCGAGCAGTTTGCCGCCAATGCCAACCTGGCGGGGGATGTGGACGGCGATGGCCAGGTATCGGCATCGGACCGCCAGCTGATGTATGCGAACTATGGATTGCGCGCCAACCAGGCGCCAGGCCAGGCACAGGCGTCGAATGAACATGCGGTCAAGACCCATACCAATCTGAATGGCCGCGTTGATCTGGCGCAGATTGCCAGCGACGCCGAAGGCGATCCGGTGTTCTGGCGAGTATTGGGCGCAACGCACGGCCAGGCGCGCCTGGCCGGCGATGGGCACACCTTGCTGTTTACGCCGGATCCTGGCTATATCGGCCGCGCCAGCATCATGGTGCAGGCGGACGATGGCTTTGCGGTAGGCCAGCCAATGGAGCTGGGTGTCGATGTCAGCGACGCCAAGCTGGTTGCGCTGCGCCTGCAGGCCATCCCAAGCCTGGAAGCCGGCAGGTCGGTGCAGCTGCATGTGATGGCCGACTTCGAGGATGCAGCGAATGTAGACCTGGATGACAGTGGCGGCTATCTCGACTTTGCGGCGCTTGACCTGGAAGACATCGGTTATATTGGAGAGCAGAATGCAGCGGCCTTCAATGTGTCGATGCGCAGCCTGACCGGGCGAACCGCAGGGGCCGGAGCACTGATAGCGCGCCATACCAACAGCGATGGCAGTGTGGTGCAGTCGGTGCAGGCATTCAATGTCCTGCCGGCGCCGCCTCAGGGGGAGGATTTCGAAGAAGACGCCTTAACCGTGCAGACTGACCTTTATCCGGGCAGCCTGGCGTTGACCCCTGGCGGCAATCGCCAGATCAAGGTGGTGGACCAGCATGGCGCCGCCATTGCCATCGACACGCAGTTCGGCGGCAATGTCGCGTATTACAGCAGCGACGAAACTGTCGCCACGGTCGACGAGCATGGGATCATTACCGCCCACCGTGCCGGCAAGGCGACTATCAGCGTGGTGCGCCTGGAATCCTGGCAAGACCCGGATACCCTGGAGATCACGCAGCGTGTTGGCCAGGCGGAGATCCGCCTGACCGTCGCCGCCGCTGCGGTGGTGGATGCTGGTAACGCCGGTACGCCGCGCAGCGTCGTTGTTTCGCGCGAGCAGGGCGGAATTGTGCAAAGCTCCACCGGCGAAATGGTCATGATCGGTGCCGGTGCGCTGGCCGGCGATACCTCGGTCTCGATCACCCGGATTGACCTGGGCCAACTGACGGCGGTCACCGGCCTGCCAGCTCCAGCGCAAGGGCTGATGCAAACTGTTGGTGCGTTCAGCCTTCAAATGGGGCCGACCCTGGCGCATCCAGTGCAGCTCTCGGTTCCGCTGCAAGGCGGCAGCGACGCCGCTGAGGGCGACGAAGTCTGGTTCCTGCGCAAAGGGCAGATCCTGAAACCGGACGGTACGGTCGGGCAGACATGGTGGATTGTCGACAACGGTTTCATCGGAACCGACGATCAGGGCCAACTGACGGCCCGTACGGCAAGTCTCCCGTACAACGGTGTCGACGAGTCGAGCGAGTATGTGGTGGTGAGGAAGCTGCCTGGCGTGGTGTCCAGCCGCTTTGAGTTGATTGGCGATACAAGCAGCTGGATCAGTTTTGGCGACATGTTCGTCGCCATGGCAGGCGGGGCGTCAAGCGGCATCAGTGCCGCCATGGTCAGTTGCGACATGATCGGCATCCTCGCATCGCATTCGACGGCAACTGCTGCCAATTACCATTTCGGCAAACCGCAGTTCGTCACGGTGGATTTGGCGCATGTGCCTGTGGGCGACACTTACAAACTGGATCTGGGTACCGTCCTGCCAGGTGCAGCGGCGCCGGAAGCGGGGTTCCCGAATATCTCGCGCATGGAAATGAGCGATGACGGCAAACTGCTGGTGTCGATCGATAACCCGGCACCGGGTGACAACCCTGGCAAGATCGTGCTGCGCGCTGTCTTTGCCGATGGCAGCACCCTCGATGTCCAGCCGCCGCTGGATGGCAGCGCGTCCGGCACTGTCACGATGACGCCGCCGGACCGGGTGCCGCTCGGCGGCGTCCGGTGGCAGCTGGTACGCCTGATTTCGACGGACGAAGTGTCAGGCTCGGGCGTGATCGTCAGAGGCGCGCCGCTCGAATACGCCGGGAATTCGGTGCGCCTGGAGCCTAAGGCGGACATGGCTGCGGCCCTGACCCGGACCGGCATCGTCTTCATGCGCCAGAACCAGAAGGTAGCCGAAGTGAGCCTGCTTGGTACGCCATACAACTTCGATGGCACATACCTGACGGGGACCAAGGTCCAGCCGATTACCTATTCGGGCGACCTGAGCCGGGTATTTGTTGGTGGCAAAGGACGTATCTACGTGATCGATACGCTGAGCTACAAGCTGCTGGAGGAAATCAAGGTATCGGAAGACGTCAATATCACCAGCCTGGCGGCAAGCGGCAACCTGCTGATGATCGGTGAAGGCAGCCGCTACGGTTCGGGCGCCGGCAACTATCGCTTGATTGCGATGAATATCACGCCTGGCGCTAAGCCGGCCAACCAGATGTTCTCGCTGAAAGGCACCGGTATCGAATCGACACCGTTTGGCGTGGGTGGCATGATGGTGGGCCCGGATGGCCGTACGCTGGTGGTGTCGAGCCCGAACAATGCCAATGGCTTCGGGCTGGGCGACCGCAACAAGCGCGGCAATGTGCTGGTATTCGACCTCGCGACGGTCAACTTCGGGCGAGGAACGATTGATGCGCCGGTAATCGCCACACTGCCGGGCGACGGAATCAGCGGCAAGTCGCCATTGATTATCACGTCGACCGAAGATGCCGACCGCTTCCTGGTTGCCAACGTCATGGATTATGACCGCGGGCTTTCGACTTTGCAGATCACCCGTGACGCTTCCGGCAAGCCGGTCTCCGCGAAGATGAATGCAATCCGGATGTTCCAGGACCCGAACCAGATCATCATCGACCGTTTGGATATCCAGCGCGCGCAGAGTGCCGTGCTGGTGAAAAAGGATGGGGTGGAATACGCCATTGTCGCCGACGATAACTATCACTTCCTTGACCCGTACTGGAAGGCAATGTACGAGACGCCAATGTTCGTGTTCACCCCGTCCGGCCCGCCGATCGCCGTTGGCGGCAGTGCGGATGCGAAGAAGGTGGCCGTGGGCGGCAAGCTGGGCATCGTGAAAGATCCGTTTGGCAAGCTTGGCGAGCCTAAATACCTCGGCGCGACCATTCCAATGGACGGCTACGGCGTGCAGAACCTGTCCTTGTCGGAAGATGGGCTGGTGTTGCTGGGACAGCTGTATGGTTCCTTTAGCGCCAACATCTTTGACAACACGAGCAAGCCGCACCAGACCCTGGTTTGGAAGGTGGACGACCTGATCCAGGCCGCACTGAATATGCCGGACGACAAGCGCATGAAACGCCACCTGCAGGTGGCGGCGAGCTCGGCGACTGCGATTCCGGTGCCGGCCACGGCACCTGCCGGTACCGAGTTCGACGACGATCCAGTCCAGCTGAAAGTAGTAGGCAATGTCGGCGATGTGGTGGAGATCGACCTGCTCGACACCATCGCTCGCAAGCTGCTGAACCTGCAGGGCAAGGAGTCGGCCTGGTGGCGTGGCATGAGCGCTGCCGACCAGGCGGCCACCCAGAAGCAGATCGATGACAAGAAGAAGGAGCTGGGCAAGGTGCAGTTTGGCGCAGGGATCGCCTGGGACAACTACACCAAGACCGACAAGCTGGCCGCAAACGGCATGCAGATCGTCACCAGCGGCGTAGGGAAGGACGGCAATCCCGTCATCATCACGAAAGGCGGCACGGCCTCCAATGAAGACTTCCGCAGCAGCGGCATCTTCTACGCGGTGCCCAATATCAAGGACGACGTGGCCAATCTGCGCCTCGGCAAGCGCGCTGCGACCAAGACCATCACGCTGGCAGTCGATTTCCAGCAGATGGAAGGCGGGAAACTGGTGTGGAAACAGGCTTCGCTGGTGGTGGAAGCCAACGACTTTGTCGACAACAGCAAGCGTGTCTTCTTTGGCGACCGTCCGGCCGACAACCCGGGCTATTCGACGATGACGCTCAGTGCGTCGGTTGAGCAAGGTTCGAAGAACAAGCTGGATATCTTCAAGGTCGAGCAGCGGCTGCGCTACCTGGGTTATCCGGCCATGGGCTATGGCGACCTCGAGAAGGACGCGACCGAAACCAAGGAATTCGTCGTGGATGGCGTATGGGGCGACGCTGAGCTGTATGCCGCCTACATGTTCAGCAAGGTAATCAACTATGGTCCGGGCAAATCGCAGCTGGTCGCGCGTTCAGAATCGAATCCGGTGACGTATGATGAGTTCAAGGAGAAGCTGGCTGCCAATGTCAAGTCGGCCAAGATCGGCAGTTCGGCAACCGACACGATGCTGAAGTACCTGAATGCGTATAATGCACCGCACTGGATGAATGTCTCAGGCAGCCTGCCGGCGGCATGGTCCAAGCAAAGCACGGTCGAGAAGTACGGTACCAGCTGGATGCGCGATGCGATGGTTGCTGCGACCTATGCACCGGACAGCCTGCGCGCGCTGAGCGGCGACAAAAAGGGCCTGTTGTTGTTCAACGCCTCGACTGACAACAACGCTGCCCACTCGCCGGACACACACAAGACACACGACCTCGGCATGGCGCTTGACCTTGGCTTTACGCCGCTGATTTCACCGGAAGCGCCGAAGGTCCAGGCCAAGAACAAGGATGGCTCGCTCAAATTCGACAAGAAGGGCAAGCCTGTCATGGTCTCGGGCGGGAAGGGTAACCAGAAAGTGGATACTGCCCTGGCGATCGGCATCGACAGTTTGAAAAACACCCTGTTCGACCCGGCCAATCCGAACCAGGGATCGCGCTACGACCATATCCCTAACGTTACCAAGTATCTGGCGAATGAATGGGACCTGGACAATGCTGTGTACCTGTCGTCGCTGCTGCCGTCGGAACCGAATAGCCGTGGCGTAAATGACCAGCGCCAGGCCATGCGGGCATTCCTGGCCCTGGCCGATGTTTCGATGGCGGACCGGACCAGCTGGCTTGACAAGAAGATGGTCAACGCCGGGAGCAAGATGACGGTCCTCGACCAGGAAAAAGCCTTGTTCGGCGAAACCGACAAGGGCAAACGCCTGGTCGACTGGCTGCATCTGGGCACGAGCGGCAAGAACACGTACAAGGACATGCACGAGATCCTGGCGCGGATGGGGATCAAAGGCACAGTGGTATCGCCACACTGGCACCACTTCCACGTCTACTTCAAACCACCGAAGGACGTAGCGGTAAAGGATGCACCGCCAAAACCGTTGCTGGCAGAGACGGCTGCAGGCGGCCAGGCATCGGGAGCGCCGTTGACCGGCAGTGCGCTCGAGCAGCTGCGCGCGCAGGCCGCTGCACTGTTTGGTGATAATGGGGCGGCCGTTCAAATGCCGTTGGCAACCATGCAGGTGACGTATGGCGCGCTGGCTGGCGGCGCGCTCGGCGAGACTGCGGTTGACGGCACGGGGATCTCCGTACGTATCGATGACGATGGCGCCGGTCATGGCTGGTTCGTCGACACAACCCCGGGCAACGACGAGTTCCTGCCGACCTCCGATCCGGGTGTCTGGATCGCCCGTCCGGGAAGCGCGGCGGCAGGGCGTATGGACTTGCTGTCGGTGCTGGTGCACGAATATGGTCATGCACTGGGCCTGGAACATGCCGGGAATCCGGACGCATTCATGGGGGCCCAGTTGCGCGCTGGAGAACGCCGCATTCCGACGGCAGAAGTCATGCAGCAACTGTCACGCTTGATCGCCCAGGCCGGTGTTGAAGGCAATGGCTTTGCTGCGGGGGCGACGATGCGCCTGATTGCTGCCGGCAACCTGCAGCAAAGCAGCTATGGTGGCTGGAATCTGGGCATCGGTGCCAGCAGCGGGTTGGCGAACGCGGTGCCTGCCTACCAGGACAGCGGGGAGCGCGCGCAACGCCTGAGCGTTCTCGGCCGTGCCGCCGGCTTCGAGCAAGCGCAAGATTGGTCGACGGCTGGTCATGTCGAAATTACTGCGGATGGCCAGGCGAACCTGCTGGAAAATGGCTCCGCTAACGCACACCTGGCGCAAAGCTTCCAGCTTGCGCAAGGCGATCGCTTCCTGACCTTCACCGTTGTTGGCAATGGGTTGCGCGACGGCGATGCGAAGCTTGGCCCGCGCGATGCGTTTGAGGCGGCCCTGCTTGACGCCAACACTGGTGCCATGCTGCTCGGCAGCAACGGATTGAGCCGCAGTGACGCCTTCCTGAACATTCAGGCGGATGGCACCCGGAGCATGGCCGCTGGCACGCATGCGGTGCGCAATGCCGATGGTACAACCACCTACTACGTTGACCTGCGAGGCATTACTGCCGCCAGCGGAGGCGCCGTGACGCCTGTTACGCTGTCGTTCGACCTGATCGGCTTCGGTGCGGAAACCAGCTCGATGAGCCTGCGTGACGTGCGCTTGGTAAGTGATCCGATCGCGGTAGACGATGTCGTGGTAACCGACGAAGATACTTCCGTGGTGCTCGTGCCGCTGGCCAATGACCTGGCCGGCGGTGACGGCGCAGGTGTGCTGGAAATCCTCAGCCAGCCGGCGCATGGCATGCTTGTGGCCAATGGCGATGGCAGCTACAACTTCGTGCCGGATGCAGACTACTTTGGCAGCGATAGCTTCAGCTATCGCTACGTGGTCGATGGCCATGCCTCGAATGTGGCCACCGTCGGCCTGACTGTGCGTCCGGTGAACGACGCACCGGTCGTGCTGGACCTGTACGGCGAGATCATGGCCGGCAGACCGTTCCTCTTCGATCCGCTGGCGACTGCCAGCGATGTCGAAGGCGACGCGCTGTCGGTGGTCATTACCGGTGCTCCGGCCCACGGGACGCTGGTGCGCGACGCGAGCGGCATCTACACCTATGTGGCGGACATCGCCTACTTCGGCGAAGACGAAGTGACCTGGCAGGTTAGCGATGGCGAGACGCTGTCGGCGCCAGTGACATTGCGCTTGACCGTGCTGCCAGCCAATACCGCGCCAGTGGCGAACAATGTTGTGGTGCAGGTAATGGAGGACGGCTCCGTGCTCATAGATCCGGCTACCCTGGGCAGCGATGCCGAAGGCGATACGCTGACAGTATCGATCGCTGGCCAGCCAGCCCACGGCAGCGTGCAAAGGCAGTCGGACGGCAAATGGCTGTACACTCCGGCAGCCAACTACTACGGCAGCGACGAAGTGCGCTTCGTTCTTAGCGATGGCCTCCTGTCGTCCGCGGAAGCGGTGCTGGCCTTCGAGGTGGCGGCGGTCAATGATGCGCCGACCCTCGGCGGCCAAGTGGCGACGGTTGATGAGGACGGCAGCGTCGTCATCCAGCCGCTGGCCACTGCGGGCGACATCGACAGTGCCGGTTTGTCGGCGCGCATCGTGGCTGGCCCGCTGCATGGCACGCTGACAGCCAACGCCGACGGCAGCTTCACCTACACGCCGGCAGCAAACTACTTCGGCAGCGACAGCTATACCTACGTCGTCAACGACGGCGAGCTCGATTCGAACGTGGCCACGGTAAACCTGACCGTGAACCCGGTCAACGATGCTCCGGTAGCGCGCGATGTGGCGCTGGCGCTGGAGGAAGACGGCGGCATCGTCTTCGACCTGCGCGGGTTTGGCATCGACATCGACAGCAGCATTGCTGCCGCGATCGTCGTTTCCGATCCGGCGCACGGTGTGCTGGTGCAGGAAGCCGATGGCCGCTACCGCTACATTCCGGCGGCCAACTTCAACGGTGCCGATGCGCTGCGCTTCAAGCTCAGTGACGGGGCGCAGGAGTCGAACGAAGCGACGCTGAGCTTCGCGGTGGCAGCCGTAAACGATGCGCCGACTGTTGGCGACCAGTCCCTGGTGCTGGCGGAAGACAGCAGCATCGTGGTGCAGCCTCTGGCTACTGCCGGCGATATCGACAGCGCGACGCTGACCGCGGCCATCGTGGCCGGCCCGGCGCATGGCAAGCTGACCGTCAATGCTGACGGAAGCTTCAGCTATGCTGCCGATGCCGACTACTTCGGCGTGGACAGCTTCACCTACCGTGTCAGCGATGGCGAGCTCGATTCCGGCATTGCAACCGTCCACCTGACCGTCACCGCCGTCAACGATGCGCCAGTGGCACGCGATGCAGCGCTGTCGGTCAATGAAGACGGCACGCTCGTGCTTGACCTGCGCAGCTTCGGCTTTGACGTCGACAACGCCTCGCTGGTGGCGGAAGTAGTCGGCGGCCCGGCGCACGGTACCCTGGTGCGCCAGGCTGACGGCAGCTATGTCTACACTCCGGTCGCGAACTACAACGGCAGCGATGCCGTCCAGTTCCGCCTGGGCGACGACCAGCTGTGGTCCAACGTGGCAACGCTGGCAATTAGCGTGGCGCCGGTCAACGACGCACCGGTACTGGCCAACAGCAGCGCCACGCTGAAAGAGGACGGCAGCATTGTGCTGGCGCCGCTGACTGGCGCGAGCGACGTTGACGGCGACACGCTGCAGCCGATGATCGTCTCCGGCCCGGCTAACGGCACCCTGGTGTTGAACGCCGATGGTACCTTCACCTACACGCCACGCCAGTACTTCCACGGCACGGACAGCTTCACTTACAAGGTCAACGACGGCAAGGCCGATTCCAACGTCGCCACCGTGACCCTGACGGTGGAACACGTGAACCACGGCCCGACTGCCGCCGCTGCGCTGGCGACGGGTGTGGAAGACACCGCGCTGGCGATTCGCTGGAGCGATTTCGCGGCCAGCGATGTCGATGGTGACGCGCTGACCCTCATTATCCGCGAACTGCCGTCCAATGGCGTGCTGCAAGCGCGCCTGAACGACGGCGCGTGGGGCAATGTCGGCGTGGGAAGCCAGTTCACCAAGGCTGACCTGGATGCAGGCAAGCTGCGCTTCGTGCCAGCGGCCAACGCGTCCGGGAGCGGCTATGCCCGCATCGGCTATGCGGTGAGCGACGGCCAGGCGGTCAGCGCGGCAAACGTGCTGACCATCGACGTGACGGCAGTGGCCGACGCGCCGAACCTGGAACTGGGTGCCGGCACGGTGACCAGCCAGGTATTCAGCACTGGCTGGGAATCCGCGCTCAACCCGACGTCCGAGTCGACCCTGGTCACTTCCAGCGTATTCGAAGGCTGGACCCTGGTGACCGGCATCGACCAACATGGCATGGGCCGTGGCCTGGGCGGCGGCAAGGATGGCTTTGAGATCTGGAGCAAAGGCGACCAGATGGCCGATTCCGACGAACGCATGCGCACTGTCACCAGTGCAGCGGGCGGCGGCAACAACTGGCTCGAGATCAACGACGCCGGCGGCAGCCAGTTCCAGACCCTTGGCATCGCACGCCAGGTGACGACGCAGAAGGGCGCCAATTACAGCCTGGAGTTCGACCTGGCCGGCCGCCTCGGCTTCGACAGCGATACCACCCGTATCGCGGTGTACGTCGACGACGTGAAGATCGGCAGCTTCGACAACACCAGCCCGGATGCTGCGCTGAACTGGCAGCATGCGGTGGCCAAGTTCGTGGGCAAGGGCGGTACCCAGACCATCACCATCGTCACCGATGCGAGCGACCGTTACAAGAACGGCCGCGGCATGATGCTCGATAACATTGCCCTCAACCAGAGCATTGCGCTGAACCAGGGCAAGCAGGGCGGCAACATCCTGCTGCAAGGCCTGAAGGCATCGTTGAACGACACGGACGGTTCCGAGCAGCTCAAGCTGTCCGTGGCCGGCCTGCCGGAAGGCACTGTCATCAGCGACGGCGTGCACACTGCGACCGTGACGGCGCAGCAGCCGGTTGCCGACATCACCGGCTGGAACACCGCGCTGCTGGGCATCAAGCCGCCAGCGACCTTCTCCGGCACGCTGAACCTGCAGGTCAACGCGACTGCAGTGGAAGGCAGCAACGGCAGCCAGGCAACGGTTTCCCGCAGCATCACGGTCAACGTGGATGCCGTGGCGCAGGTGCCGCAGCTGTCGCTTCAGGCGAGCGTCAATACGGTCAGCCGCACGATCGTGGATACCAGCTGGGAGAACGTGTGCGACGCCACCTACGGCGCCACTGTGGTCCACTCCAACCAGCTGGGAGGCTGGGAAGTGGTGGATGCCGGCTGCAACAAGGACGAGGTGTTCTTCGTCTGGGCCGAGGGCGACCTGATGCCGAATGGCTTGGGCAAGAACGTCACCGTGCATGCCGCAGCCGGGGACGGCCGCGAGTGGCTGGGCCTGACTAATTCCATGCCAGGCAACGGCTACTACCAGTCGCTGGGCGTGGAGCGCGATGTGCCGACCATCGATGGTGCGAACTACACCTTCACCTTCGACTATGCCGGAGCACTGGGCCTGACCGCCGCCAACACACGTGTCGGCGTCTACGTCGACGGCGTGCAGGTGGGCAGCTATGCCGGCACCAGCGGCAACGATGCGCTGAACTGGCAAGCCTTGAGCTTTACCTTCAAGGGTAACGGCAAGGCGCGCAGCCTGCGCGTGCAGCTGGAAGGCGGCGCCGACACCAGCGCAGTGAAGGGCGCGATGATCGACGATATGAAGGTCATCGAAACCCTGCCAAGCCGTGACAACCTGGTGTACGGCCTGGCCGGCGGCAACGTCTCCCTGCCGGTGATCGGTTCGAAACTTGCCGAAGGAGACGTGGACGCAACGCTGAAGACCGAGTTGACCGGTATCGTCTGCGGCAGCGTGTTGTCCGATGGGGCGCACACTGTGACCGTGGGCAGCAGCGGCATTGTCGACATCAGCGGCTGGAACATGGCCGCCTTGGTGTTGACGCCACCACGCGGTTTCGTGGGTGACATGTCGTTGCAGGTACGTGCCACTAGCATGGAAACCAGCAACGGCAGCGTGGCAAGCATGGCGCGCGACATCACAGTGCGCGTCCTGGGGGGCAGCAACGCTTGTGCGACACCGCTTGGAATGAATCCGTACGTAAGCTATTTCGCCGATACGGTCGCGGTCCTGGCCAATGCGGGCCTGAGTATGCTTTCCGCGTCAACGCTGGCACCGCAGCAGGCAGTCGATGCACTTGCAGTGCAGGCCAGCCCCGCCTCGGAGGCGGAATCTCTGGAAGATTGGATGCGTCGCGTGAGCCAGACGTTAGCCGGTCGGCTGGAAGCGCAGGTCGAGCAGGTTGCGGTTGCAGGAAAATAGAAGTGACGGACCGGTCCTAGTCCGGTCGGTCCGTTATACTGCGTCATTGCAATTTTCCTCCATGCGCGGCTGAGCCTGGAGGTCCTTTGGAATTTGGATATTGGAGGAAACGTGAAAGTACTGACGGCTTTGGTCCTGGTGGCAAGTACGCAATTTCAGCCGGTTGCGCACGCTGCGGGCGAGAGGAGGTATTTCCTGGCTAGCAATACGGATACCGATGAAAGCAGCTTGCGCATCGTCTACAACAGCGACGAAGTTAAGCAGGCAGCCCGCGACCTGTGCAAAGGCAAAACCCAGTTGTGGATTTGGCCGGATTCCGGACCGGTCACCTGCAACAAGATTGTGTCAGAACCAGGGAGCACAGGATCCGTGTTGTTGAAGCTCACTTCGGGTTTTAAACCGACTAAGGTGACGAGCGTGGTATCGAACCAGCCATTCCCATCCCAGCACTGGTCACTGCGTTCGCCTACGGCCGCTGAACAGGAAATTGCTGAAGGCTTGTCCCAGCTTAAGGCAGCCGATCGCAAGATGCTAAACAAGACGGGGAGTGTGCTGGTACTCGTTGTAGCGCAAAATGAGCGCGAGTTCCTGGTTTTGCCATACCGGCGCGTGAAGACCGAGATTGAAGGGGAATACTCCGATGTGCTTCGGTACAAGATCTTCCTGAAAGACGGTACGCACTGGAAAGGCTTGTACGAGTCAGACAAAGCGCCGCAGTTTTTTGGCGACCTGGATGGCGACGGAGTGCCCGAGGTCAAGCGTACTCCTTACTGCGACGGGACCTGCGAATACTACGATTCGTTTTATCCGCGCAATAAGCTGATATTGGGATGGAATGTCCATGAGTGATATGGCCAACTGCGTGGTATAGTTCGAGGTGTATTTTTTCTAACTCAGCAGGTTTTGTTGTCCATGGCGTCCATTCTTCGTTCACCGTCGATTTCCGGTGAAACCCGTAAGCTGACTACTCGCCGCGGCCGCGCGCAAACCGCGGCGGCTGCTGACGCGGAGGCGCAAAAGCCTGTTCCGGCTGCATCCCCGATTGCACAGCCGGTCACCTCGCCTCCAGCACCAGTGGCGCCGGCGGTCGATATCCAGGCTTTGGTCAACCAGGCGCGCGAATCGGTGCTGGAGCAGTTCAAGGAAGAGGCGGAAAAAGGGCGCGAACTTGGGCGCCAGCGCGGTTTGCAGGAAGGCCGTGAAGCCGGCGCCGAAGAGGCTCGCCAGCAGTTCGCTGCAGAACTTGCGCGCGTGCGCAGCATCGCCGACAAGCTGCAGGCGGCGCTGGAGGGCGGCATGCAGGGCCTGGAGCCGATGGCTGCAGCCATCGCCTTCGAGGCGGTGGCCAAGATCCTGGGCGAGCAGGCGGCAACGCCGGAAGGCATCCTGGCCCTGGTGCGCCAGGCGGCATCCCGGCACGCGTCCCGCGACGGGGTGCTGGTGCGCCTGAACCCCGCCGACCTGTCGGCCCTGCGCGCTGCGGGTGCGCTGGAAGCGGAACTGCCGTCCGGCGGCAAGGCCGATTGGCTGGCGGACCAGTCGGTCGAGATGGGCGGCTGTATCGTGGAAGCGGCCGGCGGCGAGCTCGATGCCCGCCTGGAAACCCAAATGGAAGCCTTGCGCGCAGCTTTGCTGGCGGCGCGCCGCAGCGCTTAATCCGAGGGCTTCTCGTTGAGCAGTGCCGCAACGGCCTGCTCGATGGCGGCCAGGATGCGCGGGTCGCGCTCCATGCTGTCCTGGATCTTGTCCACCATCTGGTAAAACTGCGGGTCGTTGATCAGGCCTTCGCCCAATTCACTGAGCAAGACCGATTCAAGGAAAATGCGGAATGCCTTGCGTCCGCGTTTGGGATCTTCCGGGTCAAGGGCCTTGACGCGCTCCGTAATCAGGCGCCCCATGCCCGATGGTTCCTGCCTGGCGCTGCCGGCGCGCGGCTTTTTTCCTGATTTCGCAGGCGCCGGCCCGGCCATCCCTGAGCGGATGGTGGCGACGATTTGCTGGACACTTGAGATAGATGTCATGCGTGCAAGCTTACCATGCGACGTCCGAAGTCCTGACCGATTTCATTGCCTTGCGCAGCAGGGCCAGCGCGTTTGTGTGGATTTGCGACACGCGGCCCTTGGTCAGCCCCATGATTCCGGCGATCTCCGTGAATGGCACCTGGTTAAGGTAGTGGTACTTGACCACCATCTTTTCTTTCTGCGGCAGGTTGTGCACCAGGTCCTGCACGCGCTGCTGCAGCTGCTGCATTTCCAGGCTCGAATACAGGTTGACGTGCGGGTGCGCGTCCAGGTTTTCGTAGGATTCGGGCTGCTCGAGGAAGAAGCCCATCGCCAGGCTGACCGCGACTTCGGCCAGTTTCTGGAACACGTCCAGGCCGGCGCCGCTCAGGGCGGCCGCTGCGGAGTCGCGGCGGTCGGCTTCGATACGCTTGCGGGTGGAAATCTGCACCCGCTTCTCGCTCATGTTTTCGATGCCATTCAGGATGGCGCCGTTGATGCGGTGGCTGGCAAAGGTACGGAACTGCGCGCCCAGGCCCGGCTCGTAGCGGTCGACCGATTCAATCAGGCCGATGGTGGCGAACTGCAGGTAGTCCTCGAACTCGAGGTCGTGGTCGATGCGCCCGGCGTACATGCGTGCGGCCAGCGTGCGCGCATAGACCAGGTGGCCTTCGATCAGGCGCTCGCGTGCGGCGGCGTCGCCTGACTTGCAGGCGGTCCACAACGCGCTTTCACCGGACAGCATGGTTTCCATGTCAGGCAAACGTCCCCAGCAAGGCTCGGATGACAAGGTTCCAGCCATCGATCAGCACGAACACCAGTATCTTCAGCGGCAGCGAAATGGTCACCGGCGGCACCATCATCATCCCCAGCGACATCAGGATGGTCGACACAATCAGGTCGATCAGCACGAAGGGCAGGAAAATGACGAAGCCGATCTGGAAAGCTGCGCGCAGTTCGGACAGCATAAAGGCCGGGATGAGCTGCACGGTCGACACGTCTTCCACGGTGGCCGGCATCGGGGCCTTGGCGATTTCCACCATCAGCTGCATGTCCTGCTCGCGGGTCTGGCGGATCATGAAGTCGCGGATCGGCGCCAATGCCTTGTCAAAAGCCGGGCCGGCGGCCAGCTTGTCTTCCATGAAGGGCTGGAAGGCTTGCTTGTTCACTTCCGTCACCACCGGCGCCATTGTGAACAGTGTGAGGAACAGGGCGAGGCTGATCATCACGGTGTTAGGGGGCGTTTCCTGCATGCCCAGCGCGTGGCGCAGCATCGACAGCACCACGATGGTACGGATGAAGGACGTTACCGACACCAGCAGCGCAGGGGCCAGGCTCAGTACTGTCAGGCCGAGCAAGACTTTCAGCGCGGTGGAAACCTGCGCATGTTCGTTGGCGCCCTTGGCGATGTTGATGCCGATGCCGGGCAGGCTGACGTCGGGCGCGCCGGCGGCCATGGCGCCAAAGGCCAGGCTGCACAGCAGCAGGCCGGTGCCTGCGCGCAGCAAGGTGCGGTTGGATGGCTTACGCATCTGGCGCTCCAGCCTGCGGCGTGGTGGGACGGCGGCTCAGGACCTCCAGTTTTTGTTCGGTTTCGGCCAGCAGCAATTGCTCGCCTTCGTATTCGATCACGTGCAGTACGCTGCGCCGGCCCAGGCGCGTCGATTCCAGAGTCTTCACGCGGCGCTGGCGCAGCACCAGGCCACCCGCGGCGCCTTTCATGCCGTAATGTTTCAGCGCATAGACGATGCCATAGGCTGCCAGGCCTGCCAGCACCAGCGCGGCCAGCGCCTGGAAGCCCAGCGAGCCATCGCTTTGCTTTTCGTGCTTGAACGGGATAGCCGTTCGCGGCGCGCCAGCGGATGCGGAGGCGGGTGCCGACGCGGCCGGTGCAGCCGCACCGGTGTCGGCGGCGAAGCAGGGCAGCGCCAGTGCGAGGACGAAGGCCGGCGCTGCCAGCAGGCGATACAGCTTGATCATGCTGCGCCGACTTTCGGCAGTTCGGTGATGCGCACGCCAAAGTTGTCGTCCACCGCGACCAGCTGGCCGCGGGCCACGACATTCCCCTCCAGCAGGACGTCGACCGGCGTATCGAGCGCAGCGGTCAGCTTGAGGATATGCTCTTCCTTCATCGACATCAGCTCGCCGACGCTCACTTCAGCGTCGCCGACGCGCACGGCCAGCTTGACCTTGACGTTGCTGATCACGTCCATATTGCCGCTCAGGATGGAAGGATGGTTGCCGCCGTGCGGGTGCAGCTCCGGCAGTTCGATCACTTGCGGGGCGGATTTCAGTTTATGTTCAGTCATGTTGTGTTCCTCGAATCAGTTCTACGGCGCGGTGGCCGTCCACGGCGCCAAGATGGGCATCGCAAATCTTGCGGTCGCCCGGTCCGGCAACACGCAGCGGGTGGTCGAGCGCGGCCGGCAGTGCCAGCACGTCGCCTACCGCCAGCGTGCGCAGGTAGCCCAGGGTCAGCTCGGTACGGCATAGCTCAACCTGCAGCGGCACGGCAACGCCGGCCAGGGCTTGGCGCAGGGGCACCAGCGGAGCGCCTTGTCCCGTGCCGGGACGGGGCGCTGCCGCAGGCGCCAGCGGCACCAGGACGCGCAATTGGGCGTCGCCCAGAGCGATAGTGCAGGCCACGGCGCCGGAACCATGGCGCAGCATGTGCGCGGGTGGTTCCCCGGCGCCGGCGGGCAGCGACGATTGGCCGCTCAGGGCCTCTACGAGCGTTTGCAGCAGGCTTTCCAGCGCTTGCGCAGCCACGTCGGCGCCCAGGCTGGACGACAGGTGGCGGTCGCTGGCGGCATCAAGCTGGGGCAGGCCGAAAATGTTCTGCTCCAGCAGGCGTTGCAGGCCGGCCGACGCCACGCTCCAGGCATGGCTGCCATCGGCCAGCATGCGGCGCTGCGCCGGTGCGCGGCTGCCGAAGGCATCGGCCAGCTCGCCGGCGCTGCGGCAGCTCACCGCGTGGTCGGGCAGGGCGCACCAGTTGCGTGCCCACTGCTCCAGTGCGGCCGATGCCTTGCCGGCCAGGGCCTGGGCGCGGCTGCGCGACAATAATTGAAACGGACGGACGTTCACTCAGGCCTCAACCTTTCATGCGCATCAGCGTTTCCAGCATCTGGTTGGCCGTGCTGATCAACTCGGATGCCGCCTGGTAGCCGCGCTGGGTAACGATGATGGCGCTGAACTCTTTGGACAGGTCGACGTTCGAACCCTCGAGCGAGCCGCCGGTGATCTTGTCGGCGCTGCCCTTGGCCACGCCCAGCACGACATCATTCGGGGTGCTGCTGGTGAAGGCACCCTTGCCGTTCTCGTGCAGCGTAGCGGTGGTAGGGAAGTTGGCCAGGGCCAGGGTCTGCTTTTTGCTGGTCTGGTTATTCGAGTAGCTCACCACCAGGGTGCCGGTTTCGTCGAAAGCGGTCTTGGTCATGGCCCCGATGCCGTAGCCATCAACCGAAGCCAGGGCCATGCTGGATGCGCCGCTGGCAGCGCTGGTGGAGCTGGCGTCGACCGTGATGGTCAGCGGCATGGCTGCAACGCCGGCCGGCGCATAGTTGACGCTGATGTTCGCTGTTGCCGCGTCCAGGAAGCCGTTGGCGTACTTGATTTCGCCGGTGCCGACCACGGTGCTGCCGTCTTTCACGGTCACCAGCCAGCTGCCTGCGGTGACGGCTGTATTGTTCTTGAATTCCACCGACAGGGCATGGGTGCCGCCGGCGCTGTCGGTCACGTTGATGGCGCTCACCACCTTGGTGGTATCGGCGGTGGACAGCGTGCCATTCAGCTTGATGGTGGCCGATGCCGAGGCGGGATTGCTGCGCACGCCTTCCAGCGTGATGTCTTTCAGCTTGCCTTCCGCGTCGAGCGCCTGCACGTGCTCGCCCTTGGCCGAAACGAGGATGCCTTCTTCGTTGAAGCTGAAGCGGCCGTCGCGCGTGTAGCTGGTGTTGCCGTCGCCGTCTTTCAGCACGAAGAAACCGTTGCCGTCGATGGCGACGTCGAGGTCCTTGCCGGTCTGGTTAAGCTGGCCCTGGCCGAAGTTAAGCACACTGGCGGTCGCGGTCATTCCGGAGCCGCCGGCTGCACCCTGCTGGCCGTTGCTGGCGCCGCCGTTCTCGCTGCCGGCGGAGAACAGGGAGTTGAACTGGCTGCTCGAGCCCTTGAAGCCGGGCGTGTTCAGGTTGGCCACGTTCTGGCTGATGGTCTCCAGGCCCTTGGAGAAGCCGACCAGGCCGGAGGTGCCGATATTGATGGATGTGAGCATATGCGCCTCGCCTTATTTGATCTCGTAGATCTTGCTGCGGTCGACATTGGTCAGTTCCGTGCCGGTGGCCGGCTTGACCGTCATGACCGGCGTCGTGCCGCTGACCGATACGTTGGTGACCTGGCCGCTGGTGAAACCAAAGCCGTTCAGCACGTTCACGGTGCGGCCCAGCAGGGCCACCGACTGGCTGGCGGTTTGCACCGATACCAGCTTGTTCAGGCTGCTGGTCATCTGCTGGCTCGACTCCAGTTGGGAGAATTGCGCCATCTGGGCCACGAAGGTGGTGTTGTCCATCGGCTTCAGCGGGTTCTGCGCATTCAGCTGCGTGAGCAGGATGCGCAGGAAGTCCTGCTGGTTGATCTGGTTGCTGCTGCCGGTGCCGACTGGGGCGACGCTATCGAGTGCCATGTGTTTTCTCCGGGTGGTTGATGCGGGGCTGCTGCTCGGCGGCCGGCGTCTTGCCGTCCGTTTCCACCAGCTTGCCGTTGATGGTGACGTTCTTCATGCGCAGGCCCATGCCTGCGATTTCCTGGGCCAGTTGGGCCAATACCGTTGCGCTGGACGGTGCAGTCAGGGCGCTGTCGCGGATCCATACGTCCACGTCCTGGCCCTGGCCGGTGAAGTGGATCTTGCGTTCTTCCCAGGCGGGCGCCTCGCCTGCTGCGGCTTCGCCATGCTGGGGCGCTGCGCTGCCCTGGTCTTCGGCCAGTGCCGCGCCCTTCTGCGATACGAAGGCTGCCAGCTGGAGCCGCAATTGGCGGGACAGCGCCGCCGTGGTCTCGGCAAGCACCTGTTCGCCGGCTCGCGCTGTGACCGGCCGCGCTGCGGTGCCCATGGCAGGCTGCTGGGCGGGCATTGCGCCTTGCACAAGGCGGGCCGCGGCGCCGGCAGGTGCAGCTGGCACGCCGTCCGCAACGCTGCGGTCGTGGCATTGCGCCGGGGCAGCGGGGACCTGCCCGCCCGCCATTTGGGGCGCCGGGCGGGAAGCGGGCGGCAATACCGGCTGCAGGGGCTGGGCGGCCGGGCGTACGGCGGCAGGCGATGCTGCATGCGCGTGCGCCTGGTTCATCTCGGCCACTAGCCCCAGTTCCATCTGGCGCAACCAGCTGTCGCGCTGGTTGGCCGTTTCGCTGGGACGCACGGCCAGGGGCCGGCCGTCGGGCGGCGGCATGAAATTGCTGATCGTGCTCACTGTGGGTTCCTCCAATGCTGGCGTTGCAGCCAGTTGTCGTCGGATTGCTGGTAATCGCGCTTGGCGACAGCCATGTCATGCTCGGCGGCTGCAGCCTCCTTGTCGCGTTCCAGGCCGTCGGCCAGCTTGCGCGCTTCGACGAAGCGGGCATGCACGGCATCGCGTTCCTGTTCCAGTTCGCGCAGCGCGGCACGCTCGACCAGCAGCAATTGCTGTACTTGCAGCATGTACGCGTGGGCATTGCGCTGGGCGTCGATGTCGAGCCGGGCGGCGGACTGGCGCTGCTGCATGACGGCGTCGCGTGCGGCGCCGAGGGCGCCGGCCAGCTGGCCGACCTTGGCTTCCTGTTCGCGCACCAGGGCATTGTGGCTGGCCAGTTCATGGGCGATCTGGTCGACTTCCCAGCTGGTCATGCTCAGCACCGGCTGCAGGACGTAGCGGAATCCGCGGCGGTCGCGCGTCATGCCTTGCCTCCTTCGCCGAGGATGGCGCGCAGAGCTGCCATGGTTTCGGCGCGCGGCGCTGGTTCGCCGCCGCGCTGGCGCAGGAATTGGGTGAGGGCGGGCCACAAGGCGATGGCCTGGTCGATTTCGGCGCTGCTGCCGGCGCGGTAGGCGCCGATGTCGATCAGTTGGCGGTTGCGCTCGTAGACTGCCAGGTGTTCCAGCATGGTGTGCACCAGCTCCTGGTCCTGCGGCGAAGCCAGGTCGCCGAACAGTCGGCTCACGCTGTGCAGCACGTCGATGGCCGGGTAGTGGCCTTGCTGCGCCAGGCGGCGCGCCAGCACGATGTGGCCGTCCAGCGTGGCGCGCAGCATGTCGGAAATCGGTTCGTTGAAGTCGTCGCCGTCGACCAGCACCGTGTACAGGGCGGTAATCGCGCCGCCGCTGCCGGCAGTGCCGCAGCGCTCGCACAGCTCCGGCAGTTCGGCGAAGACTGAAGGCGTGTAGCCGCGCGCCGTGGGCGGTTCGCCGATGGCCAGGCCGATCTCGCGGCGCGCCATGGCAAAGCGGGTCACCGAATCCATGGTCAGCATGACTTGCTTGCCCTGGTCGCGGAAGTACTCGGCAATGGCTGTGGCGGCATAGGCGGCGCGGGCGCGTGCCAGTGCCGGCTGGTCGGACGTGGCCACCACCACGACCGAGCGGGCCAGGCCTTCCGGCCCGAGCTGCTTGTCGATGAACTCGCGCACTTCGCGTCCGCGCTCGCCGATCAGGGCGATCACGTTTACTTCGCTCAGCGTATGGCGGGCGATCATGCCTAGCAGGGTGCTCTTGCCGACACCACTGCCGGCGAAGATGCCGACGCGCTGGCCGTGGCCGATGGTCAGGAAGCTGTCGATCACGCGCACGCCGGTTTCCATCACGGTGTGCACGCGCGGGCGGGTCAGGGGATTGAGCGGTGCGGCCTTCAGCGGGCGCCATTCGGCGGCGTCCACCGGGCCCAGGCCGTCCAGCGGCTCGCCGAAAGCGTCCACCACGCGGCCCAGCAGGCCGGGGCCGACGGCGATGCGCGGCATGCGGCCGGTGGAAATAACGGCGCTGCCGACGCCGATGCCTTGCAGTTCCCCATACGGCATCAGCATGACGCGGCCATCGCGCAGGCCGACCACTTCGGCGCGCAGCGGGCGGCCGCCGTGGCGCGGGCGGATCTCGCAGATTTCGCCGACCAGCACGTCCGGTCCGTTGGCTTCAATGCCCAGGCCGGCGAGTTCGCGCACGCGCCCCACCTGGCGCACCAGGCTGGCGGAACGGACGGCGTCGAGGTAATGCTGCATCAGGCGGCGCGCCCAAACAGTTGGCTGACGCGGGCGCGCCAGTCGCCGGCCTGCACCTTGGCGGCCGGGGCATGGCGCGCATCGCGGCCGGCGCGTGCGGCCAGCCGCACTGCGGCCTGTTCGAGCAGGGCGGCGGCGGCCGCTGGCGGCAGCACCGGTGCGGCGGCGGACAACACGCGCTCGCGCTGCGCGGTCGGCAAGCTTGCCAGCCACGCGTCGCGCCACGGCCAGTCTTCCATCGACAACAGCTGGCGCACCAGCCAGACCGGCTCGCCGGCCAGCACCAGCTGCATGTCGCCGGCATCGGCCAGGCGCAGCGAAGCGGCGGCACTGTCGGCCGCGCCGGCGCCGGCAGCTTGTGCCAGCAGCGGGTCGGCTGGAATGCCAAGGCTGCGCAATTCCTGCAGGTGTTCATCGAGCAGGGCGCGTTCGGCCTGCGGCAGACGCGCCAGCACCCATTCGCGGTCGGCCGGCTGCATCCCATGCAGCAGCAGGGCGGATTGGCGGCGGCCCGGCATCAGTCCTGCTCCTGGCGTTCGCGCGGCTGCTGCGCCAGCCATTGGTTCACCTGCAGCAGCACGGCCTGGCGTTCGGCGAGGCTGAGCTGGCGGCGGGCCGGCTTGCGGCGCAGCGCGTTCCACACCACGGCCAGCAGCACGCTGCCGGCCAGGGCGGCCAGCACGATGGCGGCCAGGGTGCCGCTGCCGGCCAGCCCACCAGCGCGTGCGCCGCCACTTGGGGCAGCGCTTGCGGCGCGCTCGCCAGCCATGGCAGCGGCGTTGGCGGCGTCGGCATTGCCCTCGGCAGCTCCGGTCCCATTCGCGCTCGCTGCGCCGGCCTGCACGGCCGCGACAGGCGGCAGGTCGCCCGGAACGCCGGCCACCTGGTCCATCGAATAGACCGATACGCCATCGCCGCGCGTGCCGCTGACGCCTGCCGCCTGGCTGACCAGATCCTTGATGCGGTCGAGCTGGTACTGGTCGCGCACGCCGCGCACCACCACGGCCACATTGATGCGGCTGACGGCGCCGGCCGCCGACACGACTTGCTCCACGCGGCGGCCGACCTGGTAGTCCGACTCGCGGTTGACAGTGTTGTTGGGCGGTGCTGCGGCGCCGTCAGCCGGCGCGGCCGAGGCAGGGTCGCGCGAGGTGACACGCTCGCGCACCAGCACGCCATTGCCGTCCTGCGAACGGCCGCCCAGCACACTCTCCGTGGTGACCTTGCTGTGATCGCGGTTGAGGGTGACATCGACGGTGGCAATGGCCACGCCGGCGCCGAAGGTGCGTTCCAGCACGTCGGCCACCTTGCGCTGCAGGTATTGCTCGATGGCGCGCTTGTCGTCCAGCTGGTCGCCTGCCGGGGCATCGTCGCCCTCCGGCGCCCGGCGGGTCAGCGCCAGGCCGTGCTGGTCGGTGATGGTGACGTCGGCCGGGCGGATGTCCGGCACGGCGGCGCTGACCAGGCGCTGCATGCCCTGCACCTGGCCGGCATCGAGCGCACGGCCCGGCTTGAGCGTCAGCGAGATCGAGGCCTTGGCCTGCTTCTGGCTTTTCTTGAACAGGCCCTGTTCGGCCAGCACCAGGTGCACGCGCACGTTCTGCACTTCGTCCAGCGCCATGATGGTGCGCGTCAATTCGCCCTGCAGCGCGCGCTGGTAGTTGATCTTCTGCGTGAACTCCGTCATGCCCACTTCACTGGAGTTGAACAGTTCCAGGCCTACCGCGCCGCGCAGCGGCAGTTCCTTGCCTACCAGCTTGAGGCGGGTCTTGTAGACCTGGTCGGCCGGCACCAGGATGGTGCTGCCGTTGCCGCCCAGGCGGTAGGGCGTCTTCATCTTGTCCAGCTCCGCCGTCATGGTGGCGGCGTCCTGCTGGCCAAGGTCGGCGAACAGCACCTGGTAGTCGGTGTGCAGCAGGCTGGCGCCGGCCCATACGGTGGCCCCGGCGATCAGCAGCGTGCCCGCCACCAGGCCAGCGCGTGCGCGGCCGTCGAAGCGTTGCCAGAATTCGTTAAATGCGTTCACTCTTTACTGCCCTTACATTTGCATTTGCATCAGCTCGCGGTAGGCGTCGAGCACGTGGTTGCGGACCTGCATGGCCAGCTGCAGCGAGACCTTGGCCTGTTCCAGGTCGATCATCACCTGGTGCAGGTTGCTGGCGTCGCCTGCGGCGAGGCGCTGCACCCCCTGGTCGGCCACCGCCAGCTGCTGGTTGACGTCGGCCAGCTGGGAAGTGAACCAGGCGCCGAACTGGCTGCCAGGCGCCGCTGCACCGGCTGTGGCGCCGGGTTCGACCGGCATCGACAGCGCCGGCAGGAACTGGATGGCATCGACCGTCATTGGCCACCTCCCAGTTCCAGCGCTTTCAACGCCATGCTCTTGGCGGCGTTCATCGCGACCACATTGGCCTCGTAGGCGCGCAGGGCGGTGCTCAGGTTGACCATTTCCGTGACCTGGTTGATGCCGGGCAGGGTCACATAGCCTTTTTCGTCGGCGTCCGGGTTGCCCGGCTCGTACATCTTGTGCGGCGCCACGGTGGTCGGCTCCACTGCGGCCACGCGCGCGCCTTGCAGGCGGCCGGCGCCCTGTACCTGCTGCTCGAAGCCGGCAGCGAAGCTGGTGCCGGCTTCCACCACCTTGACGCTGAGCGGCTGGTACAGCTTGCCGTCCGCGCCGCGCGTGCTGTGCACGTTGGCCAGGTTGGCGGCGGTGGTATCGAGGCGCATCTTTTCCACGTTCATGCCGGTGGCACTGATGGCGAATGCATTGCGGTAATCCATTAGCGTTTTCCTTCCGCCACGGCGGCACTGAGGATGGACATATGCTTGCTCAGGGCTTTGAGCAAGGCCTGGTACTGCACGGTGTTCTGGGCCAGCGAGGCGATTTCCATGTCGAGCGCGGCGCCCTGGCCGGCTTCGGCCGGCGGCACGTCGCGCCGCAGCACCGGCGTCACACCCTGCAGCATGGCCGGGGTGACCGTGCCGCCTTGCTGCAGCGTGGCGCGCACCGCATCCATCTGCGATTCGAAATCGACGCGCACCGGCGCATAGCCGGAGGTGTTGGCGTTGGCGATATTGTTGGCAATGGCCTGGTGGCGCATGCTGGCGGCATCGAGCGCCAGGCGGGCCATGCTGACCGTAATGGAATCGGTAGAAATGCTCATGCGAAGTTCTTCCTGGATTGCGGGGTCATTGGATCACCAGTTCGGCATGCAGCGCGCCGGCAGCCTTGACGGCGCGCAGGATCGAGATGATGTCGCGGGTGCTGGTCTTGAGGCGGGTCAGGGCCTGGATCAGGTCTGCCACCGTGTTGTTGCTGGCACTGACGTAGCCGGTTTCGGTGCCTTCGCCGGCGCGGATGCGCGTGGTCGGCACCACCTCGGTGCGCACGTCGGGACCGGTCTGGCGCACCAGCAGCGGCTGCGAAACGGAATAGTCGGTGACGATCGACAGTTTCAGGTCGCCGTGCGAAATGGCCACGCGGGCAATGCGCACGTCGCCGCCCGACACCACGGTGCCGGTGCGTTCGTCGACCACCACGCGGGCGCGCGTGTCCGGTTCCACCGCCAGCTTTTCGATGCGGCTGATGAAGTCCACCAGTTGCTCGCGCGCGCCGTCCGGCACGTCGATGCGCACGCCTTCGGCGTCGAGCGCCTTGGCCAGCGGGCGGCCCATGGAAGCGTTGATGGCCTGGGCGATGCGCGAGGCGGTGGTGTAGTCCGGCTCGGACAGGGTGAAGGTCAGGGTGTTGTCCGGCTTGACGACGTTGGCCTGCACGCCCACTTCCACCGTGGCGCCGGCGGGAATGGCGCCCACGGTAGGGTGGTTTTTCTGGGCCACATTGCCATTCAGGTCGTACTTGTAGCCGCCCACGAACAGCGCGCCCTGGGCCAGCGCATACACCTTGCCGTTGGGACCCTTGAGCGGCGCCACCAGCAGCAGGCCGCCGGCCAGGCTGCGTGCATCGCCGATCGAGGTCACAGTGACGTCGAGCGTATCGCCGGGGCGCGCCACTGGCGGCATGCGGGCGGTGACCATCACGGCGGCGCTGTTGCGGCTCAGGACTTCGTCCGGCTGCAGCGCAACGTCGAACTGGGCCAGCACGTTGGCAATCGACTGGCGCGTGGCCTTGTTGCTGGGGGAATCGCCGGTGCCGGCCAGGCCGGTAACCAGGCCGTAGCCGACCAGCGCGTTGTCGCGCCAGCCGGCAAACTTGCCAATGTCTTTCAGGCGCACGGCATCAGGCGCCGGCGCGGCAGCGGCGCTGGAACAGAGCAGCAGGGCTGCCAGCAGGGAAGTGAGGAAGCGCGGCATCAGAACCCCGCCCAGTGGAACAGGCGCGCCCAGAAGCCGGGACGCTGGCGGCTGGCCAGGTCGCCGTCGCCCAGGTAGCTGATGCGGGCATCGGCCAGGCGGTAGGACAGCACGGTGTTGTTGTCGGCGATGTCCAGCGGGCGCACCCGGCCTTCGACGCGGATCTTCTGCTGGTCGCCGTTGATTTCCAGCGTCTGTTCGCCTGCCACCTGCAGGTCGCCGTTTTCTGCCACGCCGGTGATGCTCACGCTCATTTGCGCCAGCAGCTTGCCGGCGCGCTGCACAGTGCCGCCGCCGTCGAAATTATTCTCAGCGCCCGCTGCCAGCTGGTGCGAGTGGCGGTCAACGCTGGCCTGGATGCCGACCGTGTTGCTGCGCTGCAGCTGGGTGTCGGCGCTGGTGACGGCGCTGGAGTTCTCGTAAATGAGCACGGTGAGCACGTCGCCAGGCAGGTGGGCGCGCTTGTCGGAAGCGAGCGGGCGGAACGATTTGTCGCTATACAGGTCGTCGGTGGCCGCCGGCCCGCTTAGTGCGGCCAGCAAAAGCGCCAGCGGAAGGCCTGCTTTGAGCATGTTCATGGCTTGTCCTTATTGTCCGGTAATCCTGGCCAGGCCAGGGGCAATGATTTCTGCGCGCACTGCTTGCTGCGAGGCTGTGGGGCGCACGTCGATGCGCTGGCCCACTTCGCCGTCTGACAATGCCACGGCGCGCGATTCGAGTTCGATGGCGCCCTGCTGCAGGCGCAGTGCGATGTTGTCGCCTTGCGCCACGGCGGCCGGCCTTTGCATCCAGGCTGCCGCCAGCGGCGTGCCGGCCGGCAGGGCGCGTTTCAGGCGGCCTTGCAGGCGGGCGCAGTCGGTGCCGGCGGTTGCGCCGTCCAGTGTGGCGAGGTCGACCTGCTGCACGGCCAGGCTGTCGCAGCCAGGTGCGGCGCCGGCCGGCAGGGCACGGGTGGCCACCAGCGCAGGAGCCCAGGCACTGACCTGGAACGGCACGCTGACGCTGCGCTGGTAGGCGCCGTCGACCCACGCGTCGACCGTCACCTGCATGCGGCTGCGCAGGACGAAGTCGGCCGGCAGGGCTTGCGGGCGC
The DNA here is from genome assembly GCA_039593775.1 of Pseudoduganella sp. Classification (GTDB taxonomy): domain Bacteria; phylum Pseudomonadota; class Gammaproteobacteria; order Burkholderiales; family Burkholderiaceae_D; genus Rugamonas. The sequence goes on along the minus strand of JBCNOP010000016.1, from coordinate 4,314 downwards.
CATTCGACCCGGCCCTGCGCCAGCTGGACTTCGGGCGCGCCGCCCACCATGCGCAACTCAATGCGTGCGCCGCCGGCTGGGATGCCGGTGCTTGCCAGGCTGTGTTCGACGTGCCGGCGCAGGTGCTGCAGGGCGGTCTCCACCAGCGCGCTGCTGTCGGCCGCTTGTGCACGCCGTTCAATGCGTACCGCGTCGGCACCGGCCACGGTGAACTGCCCTTGCAGGCCGCGCGAGCGCAGCATGCGTTCCAGTTCGGCGCGCGCCAGTCGGGCGCTATATCCGGGCAGCGGTGCTGCGCCCAGGTCGAGCGCCGGCAGCGCGCCATCCGCCTGCACCACGTCCGCCAGCTGGATGCGCGGGCCGGCCACCAGCGCCTCTGCTTTCAATTGCAGGGGCAGCGGGGCGGCATGCGCGGCGCCGCACGACAGGGCAGCCAGCATGGACAGGAGTGGCAGGACGGGACGGAACATGCTTAGCCGCGGCGCAGGTTGTTGGTCATCGACATCAGCTCGTCCGATGCCTGGATGACCTTCGATGCCATTTCGTAGGCGCGCTGCGCCACCATCAGCGTGACCATCTCATCGACCAGGGTGACGTTGGAGTTTTCCAGTGCACCTTGCGCCAGGCGGCCTACGCCCTGGGTGCCCGGGCGGCCGAACACCGCTTCGCCGGAACCTTCGGTCGGCGAGTACACGCCAGCCGCCACCATGTTCAGTGCCGCAGGGTTGCCGAAGTTGGCCAATTCGATCTGGCCCACTTCCACCGGAGCGCTTTTCTCGTTGGCCTGCACCGTGACCTTGCCGTCCGGCGCCACCGTGATCGCGTGCACGTTGGCCGGGATGTGGATGGCCGGGCGCAGCACATGGCCGGAAGCGGCAGCCAGGAAGCCGTCCTTGCTGACCTGCAGGGTGCCGCCGCGGGTATAGCCGCGGCTGCCGTCGGCCAGCGTCACTTCCAGGAAGCCGGCGCCGTCCACCGCCAGGTCCATGGCGGCGCCGGTCTGGGTCAGGCTGCCCGGGGCGAAATCCTTGACCTGGCCGCCGACGGCGATGCCAATGCCCAGCGGCGCGGCGGCGTTTCCGGTCGCCGGCGTAGGACCGGCGTGCATCATTTCCTGGAACTGCACGCGGCCTTTTTTGAAGCCGGCCGTGCTGACGTTGGCCAGGTTGTTGGCGATGGCGTCGATGCTCAGTTGCTGCGCCTGCATGCCGGTGGCGGCAATGTAGAGGGAGTCGTTCATGGTGTCCTTGCGATTGGCGGCCGGATCAGAACTGGCCGAGTTTCTGGATGGCGCTGCCGAGCGCCTCGTCATAACCCTGGTACAGCTTTTGGGCGGCTTCGAAATGGCGCGTGGTCTGCATCAGGGCCACCATCTCGCGCATCGGCGTGACGTTCGAACCTTCCAGGAAGCCCACTTGCAGCGCGGGGCGCGGATCGGCCGTGCCGGTCACGCCACTGGCCGGCTGCAGCAGGCCGGCGCCGTTCTTGTGCAGCAGTCTGGTGTCGGCGAAGCGCACCAGCTTGAGCTGGCCCATTTCGCGGCCATCGTGCATGACGCGGCCCTGCGCATCGATGCTGGCGCCGGGCGCCAGCTGCAGCGCGCCGCCCAGGCCCTGCACCGCAAAGCCCTGCTGCGATACCAGGCGCCCCTGGGCGTCGCGGCGAAAATCGCCGGCGCGGGTGTAGGCCAGGCCTTCCGGGGTTTCCAGTTCGAAGAAGCCGTCGCCGCTGATCGCCAGGTCCAGCGCCTGGCCGGTCTGCTTGACGGTGCCGCTCGTCAGGTCCAGCACACTGGAAACGGTGGCCGGCAATTGCGCTTGCAAGGCAGGCGTTTGCGCCTGCGCCATCGCTTCGCCGAAAGCCGGGGCGACCGGAATGGCGCGCTTGTAGCCAGGCGTGGCGATATTGACCATGTTCTGGCTGACGGTTTCCATTGTGCGCATGTCGTTTTGCATGCTGTGGATGGCGGCGACGAAAGCGTTACTCAATCGGGTTCTCCTTCGGGCTTACAGGGTCAGGGTGGTGAAGGCGCGCAGCTCGACCGCGCCCGGTACTTCGGCCAGCGACAGCACGCGCAGCTGCGGCGCCATGCGTTCGGACAGGATGCGCAGGTGGCGCCGCAGTTCGGGAGCGCACAGCAGCACCGGCATCAGGTTGGCTTTCGCCATTTTCTCTGCGTTTTGTGCCACCTTCGTGACAACCTGCTCGGCATATTGCGGCTCGACCACCATGGCGCCGCCGCTCTCCACCGCGCGCACGTTCTCCAGCAGCTTGTGCTCGATGGCCGGGTCCAGCGTCATCACTTGCAGGACGTTGCCGCCGGCGGTCAGCGACTGGCAGATCAGGGGACCAAGGCGCTGGCGCACCAGCTCCGTCAGCCAGCCCGGGTCCTTGTTGATCTTGGCGTGGTCGACCAGCGTTTCGACGATGGCGTCGAGGTGGCGGATGGTGACCTTTTCCTTCAGCAGGTTTTGCAGCACGCGCTGCACCTCGCCGATGCCCAGCACGGTCGGCACGATCTCTTCGACCAGGCCAGGCTGGCCGTCGCGCACGCGCTTGAGCAGGCGTTCGGTTTCCTGGCGCGTGAGCAGGGTCGATGCATGCTGGCGCATCACTTCGCACAGGTGGGTCATGAAAACCGTGTGCGGATCGACCAGCGTGTGCTTGCCGGCCTGGGCCTGGGCGCGCTGCGACTCCTCGATCCAGACTGCCGGCAGGCCGAAGCTCGGCTCGCGGGTGTCGATGCCCGGCAGCTTGGGCGTGTCGGCGCTGCCGGGAATGGCCAGCACCCGGCCGCGCAGGATTTCGCCGCGCGCCACGGCGGCGCCGAAGACATAGATTTCATAAGCACCGGCCGCCAGCTTGGCGCCGGCGCGGAAACGCACGCTTGGCAGCGTCAGGCCGGACTCCAGCGCGTACTGCTTGCGGAAGGCGGCGATGCGCTCCATCAGCATCGGCTGGTCGGCTTCCATCAGCGGCACCAGGTCCACGCCAAGCTGCACTTCCACCGGTTCGAGCGGCGGCAGGCCAGTTTGTCCGTCATCCTTGGCGCCGGCCTGCGCAGAAGCGGAGCCGGGCGCGCCGCCGGCTTCATCGCCGGCCGCGCCTTCGCCGGCGGGGGCGTTGCCGCCGCGGCGCACCAGCCACACCGTGAAGTACACCGCTACCAGGATCAGCGCCGGCCAGGCCGGAATGCCTGGCATCAGCATCAGCCCTGTCAGCGCGCAGCACACCAGCAGCAGCGGCTTGCCGAAGGAGGTGATCTGGCGGAACGCTTCCTCGCCCAGGTTGCCGTCGGCGGAGGAGCGCGTCACGATCAGGCCGGTGCCGACCGAAATCACCAGCGCCGGAACCTGGGTCACGATGCCGTCGCCAATGGTCAGCAGGGTAAAGGTCTGCAGCGCCTGGTCCCATGGCATGCCAAGCTGCATCATGCCGATCACCAGGCCGCCCACGCTATTGATCATCATGATGATGATGCCGGCGATGGCATCGCCTTTGACGAACTTGCTGGCACCGTCCATCGCACCGTAGAAGGCCGCTTCCTTGCTCAGGTTCTTGCGGCGCCGCTGCGCTTCCTCCTGGTCGATGAAGCCCATGTTCAGGTCCGCATCGATGCTCATTTGCTGGCCCGGCATGCTGTCGAGGGTGAAGCGGGCCGCCACTTCCGACACGCGCTGGGCGCCGTTGGTGACCACCACGTACTGCACTACCACCAGGATCAGGAACACGATCAGGCCGATGATGAAATTGCCGCCCACTACGTAAGAACCGATGGCGCCGATTACATGGCCGGCATCGCCGTCGCGCAGGATCAGGCGCGTCGCCGACACGTTCAGCGCCAGGCGGAACAGCGTGGCCACCAGCAGCATGGCCGGGAAGGTCGAGAATTCGACCGGCTTCTCCATGTAGAAGGTCAGCAGCAGGATCAGCAGGGCAAAGCTGAAGTTGGCCAGGATGCAGAAGTCGAGCAGTTCGGGCGGAATCGGCGCGAACAGCATGAACAGCACACCCAGCACCAGCATCACCATGGCGATGTCGGTGTGGCGGCCCAAAACGTTGCGCAGCGCGTTCATGCGGCAACTCCACGGCGCATGGCATAGACCCACAGCAGGATCTTGGCCAGTTTGGGATACAGGTCTTCCGGCACGTACTGGTCGGTACCGGTGCGTTTGAACAGGGCGCGTGCCAGGGGCGGATTTTCCACCACCGGCACGTTGGCGGCGCGTGCCGCCTTGCGCATGCGCGCGGCCAGTTGGCCGCTGCCCTTGGCCAGCAGCTTGGGCGCCGGCATTTCGCCGTGCCGGTAGGAGA
>JBCNOP010000159.1:0-12502 GCA_039593775.1 Pseudoduganella sp. | reverse complement strand
GGACGGCAAGGCGCGCGTCACGTTCACCATGCCGGATGCACTGACCCGCTGGCGCATCACGGGCCGCGCCATGGATGCGCAGGGCCGCGTTGGCCAGCGCACAGGTTACCTGCGCTCCGACAAATCCTTCTACTCCAAGTGGACGGCGCCGGACTGGCTGCGCACCGGCGATGCGCCGCGCGCATCCGTTGCGATCTTCAACCAGACCAGCGAAACGAAGTCGCTGGAAGTGACGCTGTCCGGCGGCCCGCAGCCGAAAGTTGAGAAGCTGTCGGCCAAGCCCGGCGTGAACTATGTTGAATTCCCGGTTGCTGTCGGCACCGCACCGCTGCGCCTGGAAGTGAAGCAGGATGGCAAGCTGGTGGATGCGCTGGATACCAGGGTGCAGGAGCAGCCCGCTGCCTGGAGCAGCCCGCGCAGCATGAGCGTGGCGCTGACCGGCACCGACAATCCGCTGAAACTGCCGGCCGATGCGCGCAATATCCGCGTATCGTTCGCGCAGGGCGCCGCCAGCCACTTCGCCCGCATCGCCGATGACCTGATCGACTATCCGTACGGCTGCGTGGAGCAGACGGCCAGCCGCCTGATCCCGCTGACCATGGCAACGCAAAGCATGCCGGCGGATGCCGGCGCGGTCCGCGAGCGCCTGATGGGCATCATGCAGGCACAGCGCCTGCGCCTGGTGCAGATGGCTGGCCCGAACGCGGTCTTCAGCTGGTGGGGGCCCGCGACCCAGGGCGACGCACTGATGACGTCCTACGCTTACTACGCTGACTGGTATGCTTCGCGTGCCCTGCGCCTGGAGCTGCCGGGCGAGCACTGGAACAACCTGGTCAGCGTCTACGGCGAACATGGCAAGAATCTCGGCCCGCTGGAGCGCGCCATGAGCCTGTGGATGATGCGTGAGATGGGCTTGCCGACCAAGACCCTGGCGGAAAGCCTGGTGGCCGATGCCGCCAACCTGGAAGTCGGCTCCGCCCCGCGCAAGCAGGGCGTCACCAGCAGCTTGCTGCTGGCCGATGGCCAGGACAGCGTGACCCGCGCCATGGCGGTTGGCCTGACGTCGGTCGTCGCAGCCCAAAACGGCATCGCTTTGCCGGCATCGCTGCAGCAGCAATTGCCGCAGGCGTGGGCCGCATTGCGTGCTTCGCCGGCCCCGGTGGCGCAAGCCCTGCTGATGCTGGCCGGCGAGCTGCCGGCCGCGCAGGCTGACGCCGTGCTGTCGTCCGTGCGTGCCGACATGCCGACCATGGACCGTGCACTGACTTTGGTCTGGGTGCAGAAGAAACTGGGCGGCTCGCCTGCCGCAAGGCCTCCTGTCGCAGCGCTGGAAGGCGCATGGCAGCAGATGGACAGCCGCAGCGGCCAGCCGGTATGGCGCTGGACTGACGCCAAGGCGCTGCCGGAACAACTGAAGCTGGCACAAGCCGCGCCAGCCGGCACCGTCGCCATCGTGCAGTACGACAGCCGCGCAGTTGAACAGCATGCGCTGGACGTTGGCATTGAGCGCCGCATCCTGCGCATGAAGGCAGGGTCCAAGGGCTACACCATGGAACTGGTCAAGCCAGGCGAAGCGCTGCGCACGGACGAACTGTACATGGACGAAATCAAGCTCAAAGCCGGCAGTGCCACGCATCGCTTTGGCCTGCTGGAAGTGGCCCTGCCACCGGGAGCAATGGTTGAATCGACCACCTGGGGCATGAAGCTGGCCGGCGACGAGCCGGTGCAGTTGGAGCGCGCACGCCATGTAGAGCGCCGCGACGGCTATGCCGTGCCGGTCGAACCGCTGAGCGGGGAAGTCGTCGTGCGCCACCTGCTGCGCTTCGGCCAGAAGGGCAGCTACACCCTGCCGCCAAGCCGCTTCCACCGCATGTACCAGCCGGAGCAAAAAGCCTTCGAAGGCGGCGGCAAAACCATGCGTACGCTGAAAGTCGAGTAATGCTGCCACGCCTGCTGCCTGCCTTGTTGTTGGCCAGCGCCGCGCCAGTGGCGGCGGCGGCCTCGCTCGACCTGGCGTGGTGGCGCGACGGCAAAGTGCAGGCAGTCCAACTGCAGCAGCGCAGCGCATCCGCGGTGCAGCCAATGGCCGCCGGCACGGAAATCCCGCTCGGCAGCCTGTGGAAGCTGTTCGTCTACGTGTACGCGGTGGACAGCAAGCTGCCTATGCCTGACTACAACTGCGGTGGCCGCAAGCAGGAGGAAGTGTATTGCTGCGAGGCCGGCGGCAGCGTAAGCCGCGATGCCGCGCTGGCGCAGTCCTGCGGCCTGTTCTTCGCGCCGGAACGCCTGGCCATTGCCCAGAAGCCGTGGCAGGACTACTGGAAACGCCGTCTTGGCAGCACGCCCGCCGGCGAATTTTCCTGGCTTGCAGATCCCGCGCGGCTGGAACCTGCGCGGCTTGTCACGCTTGGCAGCCTGCTGCGCGTGCTGGCCAGCATTCCCGCCGCCAGCCGCGCCGATGCCGAAGCAGCCTTGCTGCGCGTAGTGCTGGATGGCCGTGGCGCGGGCAGTGTGCGCTGGTTCGGCAGCCAGCTGCGCGTTAAGACCTATTCCTGGCACCATCCCAAACGCGAGGATGCGAGGCTGGGCGGCGCGGCCGGCTGGCTGGCAGACGGCACGCCCGTGTGGTTTGGCGGCAGCGACAGCAGTACTGGCATCTTCCAGAAATGGGCGCCGCAAATCGCCGCCGCCCTGCCGCCTGTGCAGCCGGCAGAAGACAGCGGCTGCGTCGTCGTCGATTACTTCACCCGCTACCCGGTGCGTGCAGTGCGCACGGCGGATGGCCAGGCGGCATCGGGTAGGCTGAATGGCCGTTATGTGGTGCAGTTTGAGAATGGCAAGAGCCTGCCTATCCGCAGCAATGGCGAGCTGACGCTTGCAAGCGGCGCCAATGGCAAGCTGCAAATCCGTGGCCGCATGGGCGTGAACGAATACGTGGCACGCGTGATCGACCGCGAAGCCAGCACCACCGAGCCGGAAGCTGCGCGAGCCTTCGCCATCGCCGCACGCAGCTACCTGCAGCAGAATGCCCGCCGCGCCGAGTCCTGCCAGTTCATCACGGACAGCAGCGCCACGCAGCGCGTCAGTCCCAATCCGGCCAGTGCTGCCGCCCTGGAAGTGGCGCGCTGGACGGACCAGCTGGTGCTGGATGGCGCGCAGGTGCGCTACCACAGCAGCAAAGGCGGCGCCAACGTCCTGGCCTGGAGCGATGCAGAGGCGCAGGCGCGCTCCGGCAAGGGTTTCGACGACATCCTGGCGGCGGCCTACCCTGGCACCACCCTCGCCATTGCCGGAAATACCGGCACTTCTTGTGCGCGGCTTAGCAAGAATGAACAGTGGCTGGCCTATGCCTTGCCGCGCTGGGAGCGCATGCTTCGCCGCGAAGAGGGTTACGAGGCGCCCGCGCAATTGCCTGCCGTGTGCGCCCTGTCCACCGGCTCGCCGTATTCCGAACAGTCGCGTAACCGCATCTTCATGCGGCCGCTGGCCACGCGCGAAGACCGCATCACGCTGGCGCATGAGTACCTGCACATCGGCCTGCGCCGCCACCCGCGCGGGCAGGACGAAGACTATGTTGAGCGGCTGGCACGCCGCCTGAATGACCTCTCTACGGAGGCTATGTGAAAACACGCATCCCATATATTCCAGCCCTGCTGCTGGCGCTGGCCGCCGCGCCGGCGCTGGCGCAGGACAAGACCCTGACCGGGCCAGTGGGCGGCTGGAACCGGGCCGGCATGACCGACAAGTCTGGCGAGTTGGCCGTCAGCTACCCTTATTCGCTGATCGACCGTGGCGCGCAGAAGAACCGCACCATGATCCGCGGCCAGCTGGAAAAGATCAGTACCAAGCGCCCCTTCCACCAGCTGATCGTCAACGGCAACCCGACGCCGCTGTACACCGACCAGGACGGCCGTTATGCGCGCGGCTATGCCTTCGGTTCCGGCTCCAACAGCGTGGAAATCCGTTCTCCGGACGGCAAGTCGCTGAAGCGCATGCAGTTCTACGAGGCAGACACCAGCCGCCCGCAACCGCGGCTGCGCATCATCGGCGCATGGGATGACAACCAGGCCGAGATCGACCTGCACATCATCACGCCGGATGGCCAGCACGCTTTTTTTGCCAATCCATTCCTCACCAACGGCGGCGGGCTGGATGCAGACAGCGTAGACGGCCCTGGCCCGGAGATGTTCACCATGACCTCGCCCCTGCACGGCACTTACCAGGTGTGGGTGAACTACTGGGGCAATTTCGGCAGCTCGGGCTACCACTTTGACGAAGCCACACGCCAGCGGCCCATCATCACTACCCGCATCACCCTGGTCTTCAACGAAAACACGCCCAGCGAAAAGCGGCAGGACTTTGTGGTCCCCCTGCGCAAGATCGGCGACCTGACCCTTGTTAAATCTTTTGTCTATTGAACACATGAAGAAACTCGTCCTCCCGCTGTTGCTGTTGCCCGCCTGCGCCATGGCGCAAGTGAGCATTGAGTCGCCTAAAAGCGGTTGGCGCCATTCTGGCGGCAGCGAGGAGCAATACAGCCAGACCGTGAATTACCCGGCATCTGCCGTGAACATGCAGCCAGGGCAAGCAGAAACGGCGCAGATCCGTGGCAAGATCGCGGGCGCCGGCAAGGGCAAGCCGGCCAAGCTGATCGTCAACGGCGTGGCCATGCCGGTTGAGCTGCAGGAAGATGGCAGCTTTGCGCGTCCTTACATCTTCGGCCCCGGCTCAAACGGCGTCGAGGTGCGATCGCCGGACGGCAAGAGCCGCGCGCGCAGCCAGTTCTACGACAGCTACAGCGGCAAGACCAAATCGCGCCTGCGGGTTGTGCTGTCCTGGGACAGTCCGGGCACCGACGTCGACCTGCACGTGATAACGCCCAATGGCGGACATTCCTGGTTTGGCCAGCGCATGCTGCCGGATGGCAGTGGTCTGGATGTTGACGTAACCGGCGGCTATGGCCCGGAAATCTATTCCAGCCCGGCGCCGGCCAAGGGCAACTACCACGTCTACGTCAATTACTACGGCGGCAATTCGGAGAAGCAGGTCATTACCGTTGCCACGGTGTCGATCATCAGCAACGAGAATACGCCGAGCGAGAAGCAGCAAACCTTCATGGTGCCGCTGCGCGCCGCGGGCGAACTGACGCTGGTGAAGTCCTTCGTCTATCCCTGATGTGACACCTGCCCTGTGACAGGTGTTCCAAACTGGAGCAACTGTCCTGCCGTCACAAGCGGAAAATCATGGCACGCCGTTTGCTCCTGCATGGGTATTACAACCACGCCATGCAGGAGACATCCATGAAACGCCTGATCCTTGCCGCTGCCGCAGCGGCCGCAATCACCACCTCACTGTTCGCTGTCGCCCACGGCAATGTGACGCCGCAAGGCGTCGATACTACCGGCCTGCCTGTTCTTGGCGATAAATGGCGCGACGAGAATCCTTATAAAGACAATAAGCTGGCGCTGAAAATCGGTTCCTCTGCCTATAACCAGAACTGCGCCCGCTGCCATGGCCTGGAAGCCGTGTCGGGCGGCATTGCCCCCGACTTGCGCATGCTCGATCGCGATTGCGTCGGCATGCGCAACGAGACCAAGAAGCAGGCCTGCTACAAGGAGATCGACCGCTACTTCCTGACGTCGATCCGCGGCGGCAAGGTGCGCAACGGCGCCGTGTACATGCCGCCGTTCGAAGGCGTCTTCAACCAGGAAGCCATGTGGGCCATCAAGACCTACCTGGAAACCCGCCGCACCACCAACTGATGCGAGGCAGCCATGCTTACCCTGCGCCTGCGCGGCCTGCGCGCCATGCTGCTGATCTGCTGCGCCTTGCTGGTTGCAGCACTTCCTGCCCATGCTGAAATCGGCATCCTGAAGGTTGCCGTCTACAAGGAGTTTGCCCCGTTTTCCGACAATGGCCAGGGCGCTGACATCGATCTGGCCGCAGCCCTGGCGCGCAAATTGTCGCTGAAACTGACCCTGTTGCCTTTCCCGGCCGGCGAAAACCTGAATGATGACTTGCGCAATATGGTGTGGAAGGGACACTACCTTGGCTATGGCCCGGCGGACGTGCTCCTGCACGTGCCGGTGGACCGCGCGCTGATGGCATCCAACGACAAGGTGGAAATCTTCGCGCCCTACCATGTAGAGGCGGTACGCCTGGTGCGCAGTGCACGCAGCATCCCGGTGTTCGACGGCATGCCTTCGCTGGCGGGCAAGCGCATCGGGGTAGAGCAGGTGTCGCTCTCCGGCATGGTCATGCTGGGCGAAGGGAATGGACGTTTCCGCGACCAGGTGCACTTGTTCCGCACTGCGGCCGAGGCTTTGCAAAAGCTGAAGGCAGGCGAGCTCGATGCAGTCCTGGCGACGCGCTCGGAGATTGAATCAGAATTGCGTGGCGATCCGGCCTTTCCGGTGGAGCAGGTGAGCTTCCAGCGCCTGCCGCGCGCAGGGTGGGCGGTTGGCATGGCGGTACGCAAGGACAATACCGAGTTGGCACGCAAGCTGCAGGCAGCCTTGAATGAGCTAGCCGCCAGCGGTGAGCTGAAGGAGATCTTTGCGCGCTACGGCGTGCAATTGGCCAAGCCATGAAGCGGCGCGCGTTGGGCGGTGTGCTGGCTTTGCTGGCGGCTGCGGCGCGCGGCGAAGGCGAGGGCGCTGGCAGCGGCATGCAATCGGTGGAGATTGTCGGCATCGCGCCGGTTGGCGTGCTGGCTGTCGAGCGCCGCCTCTTGCCTTATGCCGTGCAGCTTGGCGCCTTGCCGCAGCAGGGTGAGACCCTGGCCGAAGCGATGGCGCGTACGCTGGCGGGCGTCAGCCTGAACGAGGTTTCGGGAAGCCCCTACCAGCATGACGTGACCTATCGCGGTTTTCGCGCCTCGCCCTTGCTGGGAACTGCCCAGGGCCTCTCGGTCTACCTGGATGGCGTGCGGGTGAACGAGCCGTTCGGCGACGTCGTGAATTGGGACATGCTGCCGGAAGGAGCTATTGGGCGGGTGCTGCTGGCGCCGGGCTCCAATCCCCTGTATGGCCTGAACACGCTGGGCGGAGCGCTGGTGCTGACGACGCGCAACGGGCGGGACGACCCCGGCGGCAGCATCAGCGCCACAGCTGCGAGCTACGGACGGCGTCAGGTGGACCTGTCGCACGGTGGGCACGGCGGCGCTGGCTGGCATAGCTATGTAGCGGCCACGATGTTCCGCGACCATGGCTGGCGGGCTGATTCTCCTGGGCGCCTGGCCAGGCTGTTTGCCAAGCTTGGACGCAGCAAGGGGGACATGGAATGGGATGTATCGGTGCTGGCTGGCGGCAGCCGCCTGGTGGGGAACGGCCTGCTGCCGGACGGCTTGTACGGCGTGGACCGGCGTTCCGTATACACCAGCCCTGACCGCACCCGCAACCAGTTGGGGCAAATCCAGGCGAGCCTGCTGCAGCACCTGGGCGGCGGCGCGCAGCTTTCCGTCTCCGCCTACGCCCGCGCCAGCCGGCGCGATAGCGTCAATGGCGATGTTGCTGATGCAGGAGCCGATGACGGCGAACTTCCGCCGGCCAGCTTCAACACCGCCAATACGCGGCAGCAAAGCCAGGGGGCAAGCGCGAGCTGGCAACGCGCCGTGGCGTCGCATCGGATGGCGCTTGGCGTGACCTTTGACCGCAGCAGCGTGTCTTTCGCCCAATACAGCCAACCGGGCGAGTTTGGCACGCATCGCGAAGTGCTGGCGCTGGACGGCAGCGCCCCGGGACTGGAGGCTGCCGTCGATGGCACAGCCCAAAGCGTATCCATCTTCGGCAGCGATACCTGGACGCTGGCCGACCGCTGGGCCTTGACCGCTTCGGCACGTTACGGCCGGTCGCGCCTCACGAATAATCTCCGGCACGACGGCGCCGAGGCACAGCGCGAACGTTTCATCTACCGCAAACTGAATCCCGCCCTTGGCCTTACCTATCAACTTGCGCCCGAAACGACCCTTTTCGCCAACGCCTCCCAAAGTAACCGCGTGCCTACGGTGATCGAACTGGGTTGCGCCGACCCGGAGCAGCCCTGCCGCTTGCCGGTGGGCCTGCAATCCGACCCCTACCTGAAGCAGGTCGTGGCGCGAACCATCGAAGCCGGTGCACGCTGGAAGCGCGCGGGCCTGCAAGCTTCGCTCGCGATGTACTGCACAATGAACAAGGACGACATCCTGTTCCGCACGGCCGGAGTTTCCCAGCACGGCTACTTCTCCAACTTTCCCCGCACGCGCCACCAGGGCGCCGACTTCACGGCCAGCCTGCATACGGCCGTCTCAGAAGTGAGCGTTGCGTACAGCTTCCTCGACGCCACATACGGCGCCGGCGGCAGCCTGTTCACCGGTACGCGCGACGTGCCGGTGCAAAAAGGCACACGCATGGCCGGCCTGCCACGCCACACAATCAAGCTCAGTGCTGAGTGGCGCGCGACGGAAGCGCTGACGCTGGGAGCAAACCTGCGCGCCAGTTCGCATACGGCTATCATGGGGAACGAGGACGGCGCGAGGCCAGCCTGGCGGATTGCAGGCTATACCCTGCTTGGCCTGCAAGCCAGCTATCGCCTGAACGAAAAGTGGGAATGGCAGGTGCGAGTCAATAATGCGGCCAACCGCCGCTACGAGACATTCGGCGCAATGGCCACCGACCTGTTTTCCTCGCCCCAGCCGCTAGAGGCGCGCTTCGTGGCGCCCGGCGCGCCACGCACGGTGACGGCCGGGCTGCGCATCAACTTCTAGAACTGGTACTGGGCGCTGACGCCCATCACCCAGTTGCGGCCAGGCGCCGCTTCGTAATAGCGCTTGTTGGTGTCACCGACAATCACGGAACCAATGTAACGGTGGTCCGCCAGGTTGTTCAGGCGCACAAACTCACTAAAGCGCCACTTGTCGATGGACTGCTTTGCGACCACGCGCGCATTCAGGATGCTATAGCCCGGTGCCGGCGTATCGGCATTGGCGTCTTCCGCATACACATGCGCCACCGACAGCGATTCCAGTGCTGCAGTGAAGTGCTCCCCGCTGGACTTCCATGCCAGTTCGGCAAACAGGCTGGCGCGCGGTACGCCCGGAAGGTGGGCGCCTTCGCGCACGCTGCCAAACGGCTTCTCGTAAGTCGCCTTCAGGACGGTGGCGGCTATGCGCGCGCTGAATCCCGCACCCAGCTTGCTGTCCAGCGACAGTTCCGCCCCTTGGCGCAAGGTTTCGCTGGCGTTGCGGTAGCTGGTGCGGCCGCCGCTGGCAGCGTCTACCACCAGCTCGTCGCGGGTGCGCACCTGGAACAGCGCCGCGTCGAGCCGGGTGTTGCCGGCACGTGCCTTGAGGCCAGCTTCGAGGTGAGTGCTGCGCGATGGCCGCAGCTTGAAGTTGAACCCTGCGCCAGTGCCGGAGTAGAACAGCTCATTCAAGGTCGGCGCTTCGAAGCCGCGCGCCGCGGTCGCGTACAGGTTCATCTCCGGCGACAGCTTGTACGAGACGCCAAACAGGGGCGTGCTGCGGCTGTAGTGCAGGGCGCCGCTGTCGTTCCCGTTGGCCAGGAAACGGTCACCCACGGACACGCGCATGCGGCTGTGGCGCAGGCCGGCCGTGAACTGCCAGCGCTCCCCCTGCCATTCCGATTGCAGGTATGGATCGGTGTTCGATACCACATCCTCCTCGTCGCGCCGCAGCTTGCCCTGCACGCCGAAAGTATTTCCGATGTAGTTTTCATATCCCTTGCGGTCATCGCTGGAACGGCCATATTCCACGCCCAGCGTAGTTGTCAGCCTGCCGCCCGCCAGTTCGCGGACGTCCTGCCAATTGATATCCGTGCCGTAGAAATCGCGATCGAAGTCGATTACGCCGCCCGAATGGCTGGGCGGGGCCTGGAAGCCTTTGGAGAACGCCTGGAACTGCGTCACGCGGCGGTTGCCGCCCCACAGGCTGACATGCAGGCGGCCCGACTCGAAACGCTGGTCCCAACTGGCGCCGCCCTGCTGGTGGTCGATGCTCTTGCGGGTGTTATAGCGCTCGGCCAGCGTGCGTTTGGTCGCCTGCGTGTCGGTGGCATCGGTCTCGCCGGCGCGCGGATCGCGCTGCCAGGTGGCCCAGGTGACGCCCAACGGATCCTGGGTGTCGTCCTGGCGCAGGCCATTGGCCACAAAGACCAGCCGCGCACCGGGTATGGGCTGCATGGTCAGCTTGGCCATGGCCTGGTCGCGCCGGGCCGCGCTGTGGTCGCGATAGCCGTCGGTGTCGAAGCGGGAAGCATCCAGTACGTAACCGATACCGGCAGCGCTGCCTTGTGCATTCAGATCGGTCTTGCGCATGCCATCGCTGCCGGCGGCAAAGCTGGCTTCCAGCGTTGCCGGGCCTTCGCCGTCGCGGGTAAAGAGCTGGATCACGCCGCCCGCATGGTTGCCGTAGATGGCGGAGTAGGGGCCGCGCAGCACTTCGATGCGTTCGGCCATATCCAGGTTGAAAGTGGCAGCCTGGCCCTGGCCGTCCGGCATGCTGGCCGGAATGCCATCAGTGATAAGGCGCACGCCGCGCACGCCGAAAGCCGAACGGGCGCCGAAGCCACGTGACGATATCTGCAAATCCTGGGCGTAGTTCTGCCGGTTTTGCACCACCACGCCTGGAACGGCTGCCAATGCCTCCGATGCGTTCACGCGCACCTGTCCTTCACGGATGCGCTGCGCATCCAGCACGCTGATTGCTGCCGGCAGCTCGAAACTGGGGCGTTCGACCCGGCTGCCGCTGATGACGACAACGTCGGCGAATGTGGCGCCTTCGGGGGCTGGGCTGTCTGGCGCGGCTTGCGCCAGCAGGGGAAAAAGGCTGGTCACCAGGGTGGCCATGGCATTCAAGCGGATGGGGTGCATTTCAGTCTCCTCGGATCATTTCAGCGTGCCCGCTGTGCGGGTCTCACGGACACACAAGCAATATGCCTGCCAAGGACCGACCCACCCTCCCGGTTGCTGGCACATCGCTTGCATAGATCATCAACACAACACCATACCAAAGGAGACATCATGAGAGCAATTGTGTTTGCGGCGCTGTGCCTCGCCGGCAGTGCCTGCGCCGCACCATTCGCCTACGTGCCGAATGAGAAGTCCGGCACGATCAGTGTCATCGACACAGCTACCGATACGGTAGTGCGCCAGCTCGAAGCAGGCAAGCGCCCGCGCGGCATCGGCAGCGACCCGGAAGGGCGCCAGATCTTTGTCAGCGATGCGTCGAGCGGAAGCCTCCTAGCGATCAACAACGCTGCAGGCAGCAGTGTGGCGCTGGCTCTGGGACGTTCGCCCGAAGGCGTCAGCGTGTCACCGGATGGGAAACTGGTCGCGGTTGCCGTCGAAGAGGGCAATAGCGTGGCGCTGTTCGATGCAGCTACCCACGCCAGGCTGGCCGACATCCCGGTGCAGGGCCGCAATCCCGAGCATGCGGTATTCAGTCCCGATAGCCGCTATCTCTATGTCAGCGCCGAAGAGGCGGAACAGGTCGACGTGATCGACGTGGCGCAGCGCCGCCAGTCCGGCTCTGTGGCGGTAGGGCTGCGCCCGCGCGGCATCGGATTTGCGCCCGACTCAAGCAGGGTTTACGTGGCTTGCGAAATGGCGAACACCGTCTATGTCATCGATCCGGCGACGTTGCGCACCCTGGCGACCATTCCCGCCGGGCGCAACGCCAACGGCATCGCCGTGCATCCCGATGGGCGCAGCGTGTTTGTCTCAAACGGCATGGATGGCAACGTGATGCGCATCGACACATCGCGCAATGAAGTCGCCGCGACGATCACGGTCGGCAAGCGGCCCTGGAATATGGCTATCACCCCGGATGGCAGCAAGCTGTATGTGGCCAATGGGCGTTCCAATAGCGTTTCCGTGATCGATACCGCGAGCGCGCGCAAGGTGGCCGATATCCCTGTCGGTGAACTGCCCTGGGGAGTGGTGATCCGTTGATTTGCGCAACAGGTGTTCAAGTTTGGAGCAGTTGTTGTTGCACGGCGCTTCCAGCCAGGAGCAAAACCCGCTGGCACGGCAATTGCGAATAAGGCAGTACCCACAACCACTCAATATAGAGGACGACATGAATCTCGCCGACATCAGCAAACTGGGCGTCGCCAATCCCTTCAAGACCCGTTACGACAACTTCATCGGCGGTAAGTTCGTCCCGCCGGTCAAGGGCGAATACTTCGCCAACATCACGCCGATCACTGGCCTGCCATTTTGCGAGATCGCACGTTCCACTGCCGAGGACATCGAGCTGGCGCTGGACGCCGCCCACGCAGCCAAGGCAGCCTGGGGCAAGACCTCGCCCACCGAGCGCGCAAACATCCTGAACAAGATGGCCGACCGCATGGAGCAGAACCTGCAGCTCATCGCCACCGCCGAAACCATCGACAACGGCAAGCCTATCCGCGAAACGATGGCTGCCGACATCCCCCTGGCGATCGATCATTTTCGCTATTTCGCCGGTTGCATTCGCGCACAGGAAGGCACGGTAGCGCAGGTCGAT
>JBCNOP010000158.1:0-12507 GCA_039593775.1 Pseudoduganella sp. | reverse complement strand
GCCGACGAGCCGGCAATCACGCCGCCGCGGCGATACACGTCCCAAACCGCTTCCAACACCGCCGTCTGGGTGCCGTCTTCGCGCAACAGTGCCTTGGTGATGCGTCCCTGGTCGCCGCCGGCGAAATAGACACCGTCCGATTCTCGGATTTTCCTGGCCAGCACGGCATCATCCGCATTTTTCCGGTAATCGCTGCCGGCCAGGCGCACTGCTACCGGGACCAGGAAGGCATCCGCCCCCCACTTGCGCAGGTAGCCAATGATGGTCTGGGCAGAGCGCTCAGGATTGCCCGCTGCGGAAGGGAACACCGCGATGCGCGAGCCCTTGCCCCCCGCAAGTTTCACCACGCGCTGCCACACATCGGCATTGTCGCCACGCAGCCCGCCGCCGATGATGACCAGTGAGCCCTGGTGCGCCGCTACCGGAGAAGGCGCGATGGCTGCCGACCCGCCGCTCACCGTTCCACTGGCACCGGCCACAATGCGCACAGGGGCGACCGTATCGGGCAACGGTGCAGGCGTTGAAGGCGGTGCAGCGGGAGGCCTGGACGGCGCGTCCGGTGGCGGCGTGGTAGTGGTGCGCCCAGTGGTGGCAGGAACGGGATTCTTGGGCGGCGCTTCGCGGGCGTGGATCGGAAGGCCGCATGCGGCTAGCAAGGCCAGGCCCAAACGGGCCAGGCCGGCGGGGGAGTACAGCTTCACGATGGCCTCCTGTTCTGCTTGCTCACTGGCATCGCTGCTAGACATCTGGGTAATACCTTTCCGACAGTGTAGCCGGACGCAACGGCGGAGTAAAACGCTATCGCGCGTCCGTGCACACTTAATATTATTACTGCTTCAGGTACTTCTCCGGCAGCGGGGTCTTTTCGCCTTCTGGCTGCCACAGGAGTTGCGAAATCCACCAGCGCTTGCCGTCGTTCACCAGCTGGATCGAATTGATGCCACGCACAAATGGCTTGTCCGCCGGCGCATGGCGCGCTTCATAGGTACTGAAAACCTGGGCAATCTGGCCATATTCTTCGCCCTTGCGCGCAAGTTCGGATTCGTAGAAGCCCTCCTTCGCAAACACCGGCGTCACGCGGGTGATGTAGTCTTCCAGCGACAGTACGCGGGTGTTGATCGCGCCATCCTTGCCGGTGCTGTGCACCACCATGCGGCCATCGCTGCGGAACAGGGAGCGCAGGCGGTCCCAGTCGCGCGCCTTGCCGGCCGGGCCGGAAATGGTGTCATACAGGGCGGCCATGATGCTGTCCACGGACGCCACGTCGGACGGCCGCGCACCCTGCGCGAAGGCGCTGCCGCTGGCCAGCACCAACAGTAGCAAACTTGCTAACTTCTTCATTGATTCTCCTACTAATTTATAATCGTTTGAATTTCTCGTGCAAATCTCACCGCAAAAGCCACTATGACAGATCAATTCTCCAAGAAGGCGGAAGCCTGGTCCGCTCGCTTCTCCGAACCTGTTTCCGACCTCGTGAAACGTTACACCGCCTCGGTGTTTTTTGACAAGCGCATGGCCAAGGCCGACATCCAGGGCTCCCTGGCCCACGCCGACATGCTGGCCGCGCAAGGCATCATTCCCGCCGCCGACCTGGCTGCAATCCAGAAAGGCCTGGCCCAGGTCAGCGCCGAAATCGACGGCGGCCAGTTCGAATGGCAGCTGGACCTGGAAGACGTGCACCTGAATATCGAAAAACGCCTGACCGAGCTGGTTGGCGACGCCGGCAAGCGCCTGCACACCGGCCGTTCCCGCAACGACCAGGTAGCCACCGACATCCGCCTGTACGTGCGCTCCGCCATCGACGATATCACCGGCCTGCTGCAGCAGCTGCGCGGCTCCCTGGTCGACCTGGCGGAGAAGAACGCCGACGTGATCCTGCCGGGCTTCACCCACATGCAGGTAGCGCAGCCGATCACCTTCGGCCACCACATGCTGGCTTATGTTGAAATGTTCGGCCGAGATGTCGAGCGCATGCAGGATTGCCGCAAGCGCGTGAACCGCCTGCCGCTGGGCGCCGCAGCATTGGCCGGCACCACCTTCCCGATCGACCGCCTGCGCGTGGCCAAGACCCTGGGCTTCGACGACGTGTGCCACAACTCGCTGGATGCCGTGTCGGACCGCGACTTCGCGATCGAGTTCACCGCCGCCGCTTCGCTGGTGATGATGCACGTGTCGCGCATGTCGGAAGAACTGATCATCTGGATGAGCCCACGCGTCGGCTTTATCGACATCGCCGACCGCTTCTGCACCGGTTCCTCGATCATGCCGCAGAAGAAAAACCCGGACGTGCCGGAACTGGCGCGCGGCAAGACCGGCCGCGTGTACGGCCACCTGATGGGCCTGCTGACCCTGATGAAGGGCCAGCCGCTGGCTTACAACAAGGACAACCAGGAAGATAAAGAGCCGCTGTTCGACACGGTCGATACCGTGGTCGACACCCTGCGCATTTTCGCCGACATGGCGGGCGGCATCACCGTCAAGCCGGAAGCAATGCGCTCCGCCGCGCTGCAAGGCTACGCCACTGCGACCGACCTGGCCGACTACCTGGTGAAGAAAGGCCTGCCGTTCCGCGATGCGCATGAAGCTGTGGCGCATGCGGTGCGCGCCTGCGATGACCTGAAGATCGACCTGGCCGACATGTCACTGGAGCAATTGCGCGCCTTCTCGCCGCTGGTGGGCGAGGACGTGTTTGCCGTGCTGACGCTGGAAGGCTCGGTCGCTGCGCGCGACCACGTTGGCGGCACCGCGCCGAACCAGGTGCGTGCAGCCATCGCGCGCGTGCGTCAGCAGCTGGCTGGTTGAACCTTGCGGGCGTGGCGGATGCTGTTCGCCATGTCCTGCATCACGAAGCGGTGCATTGAGCGGATGACCTGGTCCACCAGGAAGCGCCGCAGCACATTGTCCGTTCCCTTCGGCTCATAGCTGGTGGCCATGGCCACCAGCGTGCGCCCGTCGGGCTGGCGTGACAGGTAGATGCTGCCGCCCTTCAGCGCAAGATGGCGCTGGAACTGCTCGCTGGCCTCCGTCACGCTGAATTCGAGCGCCGCATTGTGGGTCGACTTCGTGATGCGCTTCATGATGTACTGGTTGTCGCCGTACTCGCAGCGGCACAGGGTGCCCACGGTCTTGTGGTCGCCAACCGTCCTCACGGGCAAAGGCAAAGTCCAGCGCAGGAACCAGTTCGGCCGGCCTTTCACCTCTTCATAAAAACACACCTTCTCCCAAACTTCCGCGATGTCGGCGTTAATGATGCGTTCCGTGCGAGCGATGTTCATCTTGTAGCACCTCTATGGTTTTTAGCTGTGAAGAAAGCGTTGCATCCGACCAGCCAGACTTCGACCTGGCTGAATCGTTGTGAGAGTTCGGCATGCAGCAGTTCCGGCGAATCGCCGCGGTTGTCGACCACCCGCAGCCAGTTCATGAAACCCATCAGGGCCCTGGCGTACCACGACATGGGCGCGCCTTTGCCAACCAGCGTGTAGCCGAACAAGGTCGTTCCCGGTGTGCACAGGGGCGCGATGGCGTCGAAAATCCTGCCTTTCTCCTGCATGGTTCCGGGCGCACAGTGAATCAGGCCGCCGATGCAGATGGAATCCACCTTGTGCCCGATGGCGATGGACTGGAATGCGTTGCGCACGTGGCATTCCGGCGCAAAACGCTGCAGGCGCTGTGCCGTGTGGCGCAGGCAGTTTTCATTCAGGTCGATCAGGGCGATCCGCTGCCTGCTTTCGTCAAGCCCGGCATGATCGAGGAAATAGCCCGTACCCACACCGATATCCGCATGGCGGGTTCCGGCGTGCTGGCGGTAGATCTCGATGTAACGCCGGCCCTCGCACTTCCAGAAAAAGCGGGTAAAGATCCCGATCACCAGAAAATCGTAAAGGTGCAGGAACAAAGGCGTATAAGCCTTGATCCCGTTCCGGTACGTCCCAACGTCCATACACTGCTCCCTTCAGGAAAAAAAGCGTGCAGAAACCCCTGGCCTGGCAGCGGCCATCATTGCGGTCTATGTGTTTTACTGGCGAATTACGCTTCGCTGGCCTTTTTCTTGGCCTTGCTTTCGCGTTTGAGCGGCCCGGCTACCGGGCACAGCGCAAAGGCAAACTGCGTCAGCGTGTTCACTAGGTTGTCGGACATCAGCTTGTAATACACAAACTGGCCGCGACGTTCGCTGCTGACCAACCCTGCGCCTTCGAGGACGGACAAATGACGGGAAACCGCAGGCGCACTCATTTCGAAGCGTGAGGCAATCTCCCCAGCCGTCAACTCGTGCTCCGAGAGGTAGGCGAGGATCAGTCGCCGCGGCGACGATGCCAATGCTTCAAAAACTTTGTCCGACATGCTGGTTTTCTGTTGAGGGACGCCGCATCTGCGGCGAAGGCCTCTAGTCTATACCCGAAGGACGATCCAGCCAATGCTGGAGGACTACTTTTTTACGATTTAAGCATTTAACGAATATCTTAAATGCTTAAATCCTGGCCGTCCAGCTTTTTCTCTTCAGGCAACACCGATATTCAATTCGAGGTCATTCTCAGCTAATATCCTTGCAATAACTATTGCAACTTCGGAGACAAGTAATGCAAGGATTCCTCCGCTTTTCCGGCTGGCTGGATCGCATCGGCTACCGCTGTGGCCAGCTGGCCAACCTGATGATATTGGCATCCTGTTTCATCAGCGCTTCCAACGCCATGATCCGTTATGGTTTCGACTGGAGCTCCAACGCCCTGCTTGAAATGCAGTGGTACCTGTTTGGCGCCGCCGTCATGCTCGGCGCCAGCTACACGTTCCAGCGCAATGAACACGTGCGCGTCGACCTGGTCTACGGCCACGTCTCCGAACGCAAGCAGCTCTTGATCGACGTCTTCGGCATCATTTTCTTCCTGTTCCCTGCCTGCATCCTGTTTGCCTGGCTGTCGTGGGAATCGCTGTTCCTGCCTTCCTGGGCCATCATGGAACAATCGAGCAACGCCGGCGGCCTGCCGCGCTGGCCGATCAAATTCGTGGTGCCCGTCGGCTTTGCCCTGCTCACGCTGCAAGGCCTGTCTGAACTGATCAAACGCATCGCCCACCTCACCGGCCAGGCCAATCTGGACAGCAAATACGAAAGGCCTGTGCAATGATTCCATTGGAGTTTATGCCGCCGCTGATGTTCGGTGGCCTGGTCGTATTCATGCTGGTCGGCTTCCCGGTGGCGTTTTCGCTGTTGGCGGTTGGCTTGTTTTTTGGTTTTATCGCCATTTCAGAAGGCTTCTTCGGCGTGCCGTTCCTGCAGGCGGTGCCGCAGAGGATTTTCGGCAGCGTGCTGGCCAATGACCTGCTGCTGGCGATCCCCTTCTTTACCTTCATGGGGGCAGTGCTGGAAAAGTGCCGCCTGGCGGAGGACATGCTCGACTCCATGGGCCGCCTGTTCGGCGGCGTGCGCGGGGGCCTGGGCTACTCGGTGATCATCGTCGGCTTCATCCTGGGCGCGATTACCGGCACCGTGGCGGCGCAGGTGATCGCGATGGCCATGATCTCGCTGCCTGTGATGATGCGCTACGGTTATCACATGCGCTACGCCACCGGCGTGCTGGCCGCTTCCGGCACGATTACCCAACTGGTGCCGCCATCGCTGGTGCTGGTGGTGCTGGCCGACCAGCTCAAGACCCAGACCGCAGCCGCCGACGTGGGCAGCATGTACCTGGGCGCCTGGGGCCCATCGCTGGTGCAGATTGGCCTGTTTGCCCTGTACACCTTTGCCCTCTCGCGCGTGAAGCCGGAATGGCTGCCGGCAGCACCGCAAAATGAACTGGGTCCGCGCGGGTGGGCACTGTGGAAGCAGTGCCTGCAGGGTATCGTGCCGGCCGCCGTGCTGATCTTCATGGTGCTCGGCACCATGATGCTGGGCGTGGCTACGCCGACCGAGTCGGGCGCCATGGGTGCGCTGGGCGCGGTGATCCTGGCGGCCCTGCGCCATCCGGAATTCAACCGCCGCGACAAGATCGTCTTCCGCGTCGGCATGGTAGCCATGGTGGCCGCTGCGCTGCTCGGCGCCTTTGTCGAAGGCGCCAAGCCTGTCGTGCAGGGCGCACTGGGCGTGCTATATGTATGCGTGGCCTGGATCGTGATCCGCGCCAGCCAGATCAAGCCGCTGCGCGACCTGATCGTCCTGAGCTACCAGTCCACCATGCGCCTGACCGCGATGGTTGTATTCATCCTGATCGGCTCCACCTGCTTCTCAGTGGTATTCCAGGGCGTGGATGGCGGGCTGTGGGTGGAACACCTGTTCAACGGCATTCCTGGCGGCTGGATCGGCTTCCTGCTGGTGGTGAACCTGTTCGTCTTCTTCCTGGCCTTCTTCCTCGACTTCTTCGAGATCGCCTTCATCGTGGTGCCGATGCTGGCGCCCGTAGCGCAGAAAATCCTGGCGCCGCAGCTGGAACCAATCATGGGCAGCCCAGAAGCGGCCGCATCGGCCGCCCTGGTGTGGTTTGGCGTGATGCTTTGCGTGAATATGCAGACTTCCTTCATGCACCCGCCTTTCGGCTTCGCGCTGTTCTACCTGCGCGGCGTGGCGCCAAAAGAAGTGAAGTCTTCGGATATCTACTGGGGCGCCCTGCCCTGGGTCGGCCTGCAAATGCTGATGGTGCTGCTGGTGGCTGCGCTGCCGCAAACCGTCACGGCCTTCCTCGACCGTGGTGTGGCCGGCAAGGTGGAGTCGGGCGACCTGCGCATTGAGCAGCCTGCGGCGCCTGATTCGCTGCCTGCGCAAAAGCAGGATGAGGAACAGCAGCCGGAGCTGAACTTCTCGCAACCGGAAGAAGAGAAGAAGAAGTGATGTCAAGCGCCGGCGCAGGCTGCGCCGGCGCGATGAGCCAGGTCAGTCCAGCGGACCGCAAGCAGCCTTGGTGTACTCGGCTTCCAGCTTGTCGATATCGTTCTGGGTCTTGGACATCGCATCCAGTTGGGAATTGCGGCGGTTCTCGTTGCGCTGGCCATAGAGCTCTTCGCGGCGCGTGCGCAGCGAGTCGCAGCTCTGCTTGGGCGCGGGCTTGTTGTCGGCGGCGTCGCGCGCGGCGCCCGCATCCTCTTTTGCCTTCTTCTCGCGCGCCTGGCGGTTGCGCTCTGCCAGCTGGTCAGCGCGCTCGCGGTCTTCCTGCGCGCGCGCCTGGGCTGCCTTGACCTGGGCGGCGGTTGGCGGCGGCGGGTAGTCGATGGCCGCACCGCCTTTGGCACAAGGCATGGACTGGTAAGTCACCTTGCCGTCCACCGTACATTTGAACAGCCCCTGTGCACTGGCCTGCGATGCGGCGGCCACGCCAAGGACTGCGAACAACAGCGCTTTCTTCATTGCGCTTACTCCCAATGGGTCTGGGTCAAAAATTTGAGCCGGTTGTTGTCTGGATCGAGAACGGACATGACGCGCAGGTCCGCTCCCAGGTCATTGTTCGGCGCTTGCTCGACGTTCACGCCGTATTCCAGGAAGTCGTCATACAGCGCGTCGACGTCCGGAACATAAAAGTGTACCAGTCCGCCGGGTTGGCAGTCGCCCGAATGTTCTGAAAGGAAAATTTCCATGCCGTCGAGCATCATCGAGGCAAAGATCGGCAAGCCCGGCTCGAAGTGGTGGGTCCACTCCTCGCGGAAGCCAAGCGACTCATAGAAAGGCTTGCTGGCGGCGTAGCTCGCCACCCGCAATGCCGGCACCACCCGCTGCGTGTCTTTCAAGCCCATGCTCACTCCCCGTAGGTTCGCCCTACAGGGAAGTGTACATCAGTGCTTGTGCGCGATCATGTTGGAGAGGACGCTGAAGGCAGCGCCTGTGTGTTCCTTCTCCAGCAGCAGGGTAAGTTCGGTGTGGGTCGAGATCAGGTTGATCAGGTTGACCTTGTCCCACGCCAGCTTCTTCAGGATGGCGTGGTAGATGCCCGGCGTGCGCCAGGAATCGGCGGTCAGCTGCAGCGTGACGGCGTTCAGGTTCTCCAGCCGCGCCAGCAGGCGTTCGCCGGCGAAGATCTGCTCGACCAGGCCAATGAACGGACGGCTGCAGATCACCACGATTTCTTCGCTGCCGCGGGTCACGGTCAGGTACAGGCCGTGGCCAGTGCCCGAGCGCTCCAGCAACTGGCGGTGGCAATCATCGATGCGGTCCGAACGGCGGAAGGTGAACTCGACGAGGTCGGTGCGTGCGGTCAGCTGGCCGGACTGCTGGGCCAGCACCAGTTCCTGTGCATCCTTGTCCGGCAAGCGCCCGGCCACACGGCGCAAGGCCATGACCACGGCCGCCTGGCCGACAGGCTTCCACAGATCGTTCTGGAGCTGCGGCTGCAGCTGGCGCGCCAGTTCCGACAGGTTGATCAGGCCACGACGCAGACCTTCGCTCAGGAAGGGCGACTCCGTGACGATCCTTTCGACTTTGGTAGATATAGACAACATGAGTGATGCGCCCTCACTAAGTAGTACGTCAAACAAATGACGGGCTAGTGTAAAACGCAAAATTCAACTAGTGCAACATGAGTGTGACAATTTGATACATATTTGTGTTGCGCTAAACACGAAACTAGAAAAACCCCTCTATTTCGTTGTAACTTCCCTACAAATCGCCTCAATCGTGCGCCATTTCGTGGCGGGTAGAGCTAGTTAAGCAACCACCCAAATGTAATCAAATGTCTAAAACTGAACAAAAAGTGTAGAACCGACTTATTTTGCAACTTTTTTGACTTGCATAAAGAACAGGCATAACTTCCCGCTCTCCCTACAACCCCAACGCTCATAAGGAGAGCTGATGAAACTTCGCAAAAGCCTGCTGGCTGCAGCCGTAGCCGCTTCCTTCGCCCCTGCATTTGCAGGCGTCCTGCCGGAAAACATGATGGCCGCGCCGGCCCAGCCGATGAGCCTTGAAGCCAAGGCCAACCTGGCTGCCCGCCTGGAATCGCGCCGCGCCGCCGCCGGCCTGGATAGCGAACATGGCTACAAGCTGCGCGAACAGCACCCAGGTGCCAACGGCCAGCGCATCCTGCGCGCCGACCACACCTTCCAGGGCCTGCGCGTGTTCGGCTCCGAGTCCGTTGTTGTGACCGATGAAAACGGCGACATCGTCAGCGAGTCCGCGTCCGACCGCCGCAATGGCCTGGACGCGCACCGCTCGGCCAAGGCCACCGGCAAGGGCGCGCCCGACACCACCGCAGCGTTCAGCGCTGACGAAGCGATCCGCATCGCTGTTTCGCGCACCGCCGGCAAAACCCACCGCGTCAAGCCCGAAGCCGAACTGCTGATCTGGCCAGTGGTCAAGACCCAGCGCACCGCAGCAGCCGCCAACAAGGCCGAAAGCGCACTGAACGCAACCGACGTGGAAGACGTGGTCGACCACTACGAGCTGGCCTACCTGGTCAAGACCCGCATGAACAAGGACGGCCGTCCAGTATTCCGCGACACCGTGATCAACGCCACCACCGGCGCCGTGATCAAGCAGTGGGACGCCCTGCAGACCGTGGTTGGCGTGGGCCACAGCCAGTACAACGGCGACGTGCCGATCAACACCACCCTGTCCGGCTCGACCTACAAGATGCTCGACTCGACTCGCGGCACCGGCGGCACGTTCGGCGGCATGGCGATCACCAACGCCAACCACTCGCCTGAATCGGCACCGCAAGCCGGCTCGATCTACACCAACAGCACCAACACCTGGGGCGATGGCCAGCAATACATCAGCGGCGGCAGCACGACCAACGCCAACGGCCAGACCGCCGCAGTGAACGCGCTGTGGGGCCTGATGAATACCTACGACACGCTGAAGAACGTGGTGGGCTGGTCCTCGCTGGACGGCAACAACACCGCCACCTACATCGCAGTCCACGTCGACAACAACTACGACAACGCCTTCTTCGATCCAAGCTGCAAGTGCATGTACATCGGCGACGGCTCCAGCTTCTACAGCCTGGGTTCGATCGACGTGATCGGCCACGAAATGGGCCACGGCGTGACCGACGCCACCTCCAACCTGACCTACTCCGGCGAATCCGGCGGCCTGAATGAGTCGAACTCCGACATCACCGGCGAAATGGTGGAAGCCTATGCCCGCAACGGCGGCACCGGCACCACCATCCCATCCGGCAACGACTGGATGATGGGCAAGGAGATCAGCAAATCCGGCCAGCCGCTGCGCTGGATGTGGAAGCCATCGAAGGACGGTTCGTCCAAGGACGCCTGGAGCAGCACCCTGGGCAACCTGAACGTGCACTACTCCTCGGGCCCGAACAACCGCATGTTCTACTTCCTGGCCAACGGCTCCAACTCCTCGTCCTCCAGCGAGATGTACAGCCAGTACCTGACCAAGCAGCCATTGGCGATGACCGGTATCGGCAACGACAAGGCGTTCCGCATCTGGTTCAAGGCCAACACCACCAAGTTCACCGCGTCGACCAACTATGCTGACGCGCGCAACAAGGTAATCCAGGCTGCGGAAGAACTGTATGGCGTGGGCAGCAAGGAATCGATCGCCGTCAAGCGTGCATATGCTGCGATCAACGTGGGCACCGACGTCGACGAAACCGGCGCAGGCACCGGCGTGTCGATCAGCACCCAGCCGAACAACGTCACCGTGGCAGCAGGCGGCACCGCCAGCTTCACCGTGGGCGCAACCGGCGGCACCTCGCCTTACAGCTACAAGTGGTACCGCAACGGCACCCAGATTTCGGGCGCTACTTCGGCGACCTACTCGTTCACCGCGCAGGCTGCCGACAATGGCGCCGTGTTCAAGGCCGTGGTCACCGATTCGTCGTCGCCGGTGAAGACCGCGACCTCGAACAACGCGACCCTGACCGTGGGCACCACCCAGCAATCCGAACTGGTCGTGAACGGCGGCTTCGAGTCCGGCACCACCCCATGGGCCGGCAGCACCGGCGTGATCGGCAACTACAGCGGCCAGACTGCATACGAGGGCACCCGCTTCGCATGGCTGGGCGGTAACGGCGCCACCGCGACCGAAACCCTGTACCAGAGCGTGACCATCCCTTCGACCGCGACGTCGGCGAACTTCTCGTTCGCACTGCATATCGATACCGCGGAATCGGGCAGCACCGCGTACGACAAGCTGGTCGTGACCGTGAAGAACTCTTCCGGCACCACCCTGGGCACCCTGGCGACCTACTCCAACGCGAACGCCGCCAGCGGTTACCAGATCCGCAGCTTCAACCTGCTGCCGTACAAAGGCCAGACCGTGCGCCTGCACTTCAACATGACCGAAGACTCGTCGCTGCAGACTTCGTTCGTGGTTGACAAAGTCAGCCTGCAAGTACAGTAATCAGCCGTAAGAAGCAGCAAGGCGGGGCGGCTCCCATGGGCCGCCCCGTTTCATTTTGTGACTATAGAACTGTAATCTATTGTCTAAAAATATACAAAATCTGTAAAACTGACTCATTTCACAAGTTTTTTGACTTGCACAAAAAACAGGCATAACTTCGTCTCTCCCACCAACCCAAGTTCCCAAGGAGAGTCGATGAAACTTCGCAAAAGCCTGTTGGCCGCAGCCGTTGCCGCCTCGTTCGCCCCTGCATTCGCAGGCGTCCTGCCAGATACCCTGATGGCCTCTCCAGCTCAGCCGATGAGCGTTGAAGCAAAGGCGAACTTGGTATCCCGCCTGGACTCGCTGCGCGCCGCAGCGGGCCTCGATAGCGACCACGGATACAAGCTGCGCGAACAGCACCCGGGCGTCAATGGCCAGCGCATCGTGCGCGCCGACCACACCTTCCAGGGCCTGCGCGTGTTCGGTTCCGAATCCGTCGTTGTCACCGATGAAAACGGCAATATCGTCAGCGAGTCCGCTTCCGACCGCCGCGATGGCCTGGACGCTTCGCGCGCCGCCAAGGCTGCCGGCAAAGGCGCCCCCGAAACCACCGCTGCCTTTGGCGCCGACGAAGCGATCCGCATCGCCGTCTCGCGCACGCCGGGCAACCAGCACCGCATCAAGCCGGAAGCCGAACTGCTGATCTGGCCAGTGGTCAAGACCCAGCGCACCGCCGCTGCCGCCAACAAGGCTGAAAGCGCGCTGAACGCGACTGACGTTGAAGAGGTGGTTGACCACTACGAGCTGGCCTACCTGGTCAAAACCCGCATGAACAAAGATGGCCGTCCGGTGTTCCGCGACACCGTGATCAGCGCCAAGACCGGCGCCGTGATCAAGCAATGGAACGCCCTGCAGACCGTGGTCGGCGTTGGCCACAGCCAGTACAACGGCGACGTGCCGATCAATACCACCCTGTCCGGCTCCACCTACAAGATGCTGGATGCATCGCGCGGTGTAGGCGGCACCTACGGCGGCATGGCAATCACCAATGCCAACCACTCGTCGGCCAACAACCCAAGCCCAGGCTCGATCTACACCAACAGCACCAACACCTGGGGCGACGGCCAGCAGTACATCAGCGGCGGCAGCACCACCAACGCCAACGGCCAGACTGCTGCGGTGAACGCGCTGTGGGGCCTGATGAATACCTACGACACGCTGAAGAACGTGATGGGCTGGTCCTC
>JBCNOP010000157.1:0-12600 GCA_039593775.1 Pseudoduganella sp. | reverse complement strand
GTGTGATCGTTGCGGGTGAGGGCGAGCCATCATACGGCATTGAGTTGGTTGCGGAAGGTAACAATACATCGCTGATTCTGTTCCAGACCGATGAAAAGCCAGCGCATCTTCATTTGGCATTCGCGGCTCAGAACCGCGCGCAGGTCGATGCGTTCTATCGTGCAGCCCTGGCCGATGGCGCGAAGGATAACGGCGCGCCTGGCCTGCGGCCGAAGTATCACGCGAACTATTACGCAGCATTTGTTATTGGCCCGGACGGGCACAATATAGAAGTTGTCTGCCACGCACCGGAATGATCCGTCGCTTATCTCGATGCACCAGACATTTGGAACCAGTAGCGAAGTCTTCGGCGTGTTCATCGCTGATGTTGTCTGCTGCGCGGTTGTATTGCTGGTTGTCGTCGTATTGCTGGTATGGTGCCAACGGCGAAATGGAAGCGGGAGGCCTGTAGCTGCACTGGCCCTCGCTGGGTTCAGCGTAGTGGCATGGAGTTTGTACAATTCGACGTATGGCCACTTTATCGAGGCCGAAGCGGCAGATACTGGCTTGCGCCTTCGATTCGCAGGTCTCATGCGCAGGGACGTTACGATTTTTCCAGAGGCGATCGATACCGTGCTGTTTGGCCTGCCGGGAAAGTCAAATCACCAGTGCTATATTCGCGTGGTGTTAAAGAATGGCGATAGCTTCCGTAGTTCCGAGATCGATCTTGCGGCCGCCGAGTGCAAGAAACTTCGGCAGCAAATGCTTCTGGCGCTTGCGGGCGAACGCCGTGCGGACCAGCCTTCTCCCAAAATTTAAGTTCCAGTGAATCCTCCTCCAATATATTTCGAGCCGCAGTTCCTGGCGTCGCCTGATAAATTGTTCGACCATCTTCGAATGGCAATTGAATGGGACGAGCGGATGAGGGCCCGCAAGACTGCCAGCTTTGGCGTCGCTTACGATTATTCGCAAATATCGTACGAGCCGGTGCCGATGCCGCGCGAGCTGGCTTCTGTGTGCGAGCGCATCGGGGATAAACTCGGGTTCATGCCAAATAACTGTCTGCTCAACTACTATGAGGACGGAAATTCCTCCATGGGCTTCCATTCCGACTCGAGCGAGGAGCTCAGCGCAGGAACTGGGGTGGCGATAGTGTCGCTGGGCAGCACAAGGTCCCTGGTCTTTCGGAGCAAGGCCGACAAGTCTGTCGAATTCGATTACCCGCTCCCGCCTGGGTCTTTAATCTATATGACAAAGGAAGTGCAGGAGCATTGGGTGCATGCGATTCCAAAACTGGCTGGGGCGGGGCCGCGCATCAGCATGACCTTCAGGTCAATCGTTAAACAGGGAAAATGAGATGACAAAACGACTCGCATCCTGCAGCTGTGGCCAACTTACTGCCGAAGTGACCGGAGATCCTGTGCGAATTTCGATCTGTCACTGCCTGGCGTGCCAGCGCAGGACCGGCAGCGTGTTCGGGGAGCAAGCCAGGTTCCCGCGTGAGAACGTCAAGGTCTCTGGCGTTTCAACCGAGTACACGCGGGTTGGCGACGAGGGCGGAAAGGTCAAGTTTCATTTCTGCCCGACTTGCGGCGCGACGGTCTATTATGGTCTAGAGAGCCTCGACGGTTTCGTGGGGATTCCAGTGGGCGCCTTTGCCGACCCCAGCTTCCCCGCGCCGCGGGTTTCGGTCTATGAGGAGCGTATGCACAGCTGGGTGGTTCCACCGCCGGACGCAGAGCATATTCCTTAGCGGTGAATGACGACCAGCAGGGCCTTGGCTTCCGTCTTTCCCGGATTGCGGATGGCGTGATGCACGTCGGCAGCATATCGCGCGGTGCCGCCTAGCTTGATCTTCTTCTTATTAGCGCCAACTTCCAGCTCCATCGATCCGTGCAGGATGGTCAGGTGCTCGGTGGTGCCCGGATCGTGCGGTTGCGAGACCAGCTCGCCGCCCGGCGACAGGGTCAGCTCGTACCACTCGTATTTACCCGCGAGCTCCATCGGGCCGAGAATGCGCAGCACGTAGCCGGCGTGGGCGCCGGGCAGGGTTGGGGTCTCGTGCGCATCCACCAACTTTATTATTTCGACATCCTTCTCGACGTCGGACAGCAGTTCGCCTATCTGCACGCCCAGCGCGTTGGCCAGGCGCCAGGTGATGGCGATGGTCGGATTGGCTTTTTCACGCTCAATCTGCGACAACATGGACTTCGAAACGCCCGCAATACGGGACAGGTCTTCCAGGGTCAGTCCGCGCGCCAGGCGCAGTCGTTGCAGGGCGGCGCCGACTTCCGGCGGGGCGTTAGTTGAAATGTTCGGCTTCACGCTTGCAGAGTTCAATATAGTAAAGTAGGATTCCGTATATCGAATTTACGTTCAATATAGTGAATTCCGGCCTTATTAGTGAAATAAGAGTAAACTTTACATCAGAGGACGACCATGAGCCAAGCGACGAATGCGTTTTACACCGGCCTGCAACAAAACCTGGAAAAGCTGCGTAACGATGGCCTGTACAAACCTGAGCGTGTGATTGCTTCCCGCCAGGGCAGTGAAGTGCAGTCGGAAGACGGTCGTACCCTGATCAATATGTGCGCCAACAACTACCTTGGCCTGTCGGGCCAGGAATGGGTGGCGCAGGCCTCCATCGAAGCGACCGAGAAGTACGGCTACGGCCTGTCCTCGGTGCGCTTCATCTGCGGCACCCAGACCGTGCACAAGCAGCTGGAGAAGGCCATTTCCGAATTCCTGGGCACTGAAGACACCATCCTGTACGCCGCGGCATTTGACGCCAACGGCGGCGTATTCGAGCCTTTGTTCGACGAAAACGACGCCATTATTTCCGATGCACTGAACCACGCTTCGATTATCGACGGCATCCGCCTGTGCAAGGCTGCACGCTTCCGCTACGCCCACAACGACATGGCCGACCTGGAAAAGCAGCTGCAGGCTGCCGCCGACAAGCGCCATAAAGTCATCGTGACCGACGGCGTGTTCTCGATGGACGGTACCATCGCCCAGCTGGACAAGATCGTCGAACTGGCTGAAAAATACGGCGCCCTGGTCATGATCGACGAATGCCACGCTTCCGGCTTCATGGGCAAGACCGGCCGCGGCACCCACGAGCACCACAATGTACTGGGCAAGATCGACATCATCACCGGTACCCTGGGTAAAGCCCTGGGCGGCGCCATGGGGGGCTTCACCTCCGGCCGCAAGGAAGTGATCGACACCCTGCGCCAGAAATCGCGTCCTTACCTGTTCTCGAACACCCTGGCGCCAGCTATCGCCGGCGCTTCGCTGGAAGTGCTGAAGCGCCTGTCCGCTTCGACCGAACTGCGCGACCGCCTGCACGAGAACACCGCATACTTCCGCAAAGAGATCGAGCGTATCGGCTTCACCATCAAGCCAGGCACCCATCCTGTCGTGCCAGTGATGTTGTTCGATGCACCGGTAGCGCAGAAGTTCGCGGCCCGCATGTATGAACTGGGCGTGTTGCTGTCCGGCTTCTTCTATCCGGTGGTGCCGATGGGCCAGGCGCGCGTGCGCGTGCAGCTCTCCGCAGCCCACACCCGCGAGCAGCTGGACAAGGTCCTCGCAGCATTCGAACAAGCCGGCAAAGAGCTGGGCATCATCAAGAACTAATCAGGAAAACAGGTAGGAATCATGGAACGTATTCTCGTCATCGGCGCCAATGGCCAAATCGGTAGTGAACTGGTGGAAGCGCTGGCAAAACAGCACGGCGAACAAAACGTCATCGCCACCGACATCAGCCCGGTCAACAAGTACAACGCAGCTCGCTACCAGGTGCTGAATGTGATGGACAAGGCCGCCTTGCAAGCATTGGTGGCCGCCGAAGGCATCACCCAGGTGTACCAGCTGGCTGCAATGCTGTCTGCCACCGGCGAAGCCGCTCCGCTGAAGGCGTGGGACCTGAACATGGACGGCCTGCTGAACATCCTGGAAGTGGCGCGCGAGCGCGGCGAGCAGGGCAAGCCGCTGCGCATCTTCTGGCCATCGTCGATTGCGGCTTTCGGCCCGAACACCCCGGCCGAGAACACCCCGCAGTACACCGTGATGGACCCGACCACGATTTACGGCATTTCCAAGCTGGCCGGCGAACGACTGTGCGAATACTACTTCCTGAAGTATGGCGTGGACGTGCGCTCGATCCGCTACCCAGGCATCATCAGCTTCAAGTCGCCACCAGGCGGCGGCACCACCGACTACGCAATCGCGATTTTCCACGCCGCGCTGCGCGGTGAGCGCTACGATTGCTTCCTCGGCCCGAAGACCACTTTGCCGATGATCTACATGCCTGACGCGATTCGCGCAACCATTGAATTGATGGACGCACCCGCTTCACAAATCAAGATTCGTTCGTCGTACAATGTCGCCGGCGTTTCCTTCAACCCGGAAGAACTGGCTGCAGCGATTACCCGCGCGGTACCTGACTTCAAGATTGCCTATACGCCGGACAGCCGCCAGGCTATCGCCGACAGCTGGCCGCGCAGCCTGGATGATTCCAAAGCGACCGCAGACTGGAACTGGAAAGCGAAGATCGGCGTGGAAGAGATGGTGAAGGACATGCTGGCCAATATCGACGTGAGCCTCAGCGAGGCCGCATAACTAGAGAGAGACAAGCAACAATGGACATGAGTGTTTTCGACTTATTCAAGATTGGCATTGGCCCATCGAGTTCGCATACGGTGGGACCAATGGTGGCGGCGCGCCGCTTCCTGGTCGAAAACAGTCCATTGGAAGATGTCACCTCTGTGACTGCCGAGCTTTTCGGTTCGCTGGCATTGACGGGTATCGGCCACGGCACCGACAAGGCCGTGCTGCTTGGCCTGATGGGCGAAACGCCGCAAGGCGTCGATCCGGACGCGGTCGACGACATGCTGGCAGCAGCCGACGTTGACGGCGAGCTGCGCCTGCTGGGCGAAAAAACGATTCCGTTCACCCGAAAGCAGCACCTGGTGTTCCACATGGCCGAGAACCTGCCGGAGCATCCGAACGGCATGCGCTTCACGCTGACTCGTGCAGATGGAAGCTCGGTTTCAAAGATTTACTACTCCGTCGGCGGTGGCTTTATTCGCGCCGAAGGCGAAGAGGCAGCCACCGACGGCAAGCCTGCTGTGCGCCTGCCATACCCATTCAACACCATGGCAGAACTGCTGGGCCATGGCGTCAGCAGCGGCAAGACCATCCCGCAAATGCTGCGCGCTAACGAGCTGACTCGCATCAGCGAGGCAGAGCTCAACGAAGGCATGGACCGCATCTGGCACGTCATGCGCGACTGCATCCAGCATGGCCTGGAAACCAGCGGCCAACTGCCGGGCGGCCTGAACGTGAAGCGCCGAGCGGCAGACCTGTGGCGCCAGGCGCAAGGCGGTGACCGTGCCAACCAGCTGCCGCACGATGCGCTGAATGGCGTGAGCTTGTATGCCATGGCGGTCAATGAAGAGAACGCAGCGGGTGGACGTGTTGTAACGGCGCCTACAAATGGTGCTGCCGGCATCATTCCCGCTGTGCTGAAATACTACGCGGAAGACTGTAAACCGGTCGACCCGGTCTCCGGCGTGCGCGCGTTTCTTCTGACCGCGGCGGCGATTGGCATGCTGTGCAAGCGTAATGCTTCGATCTCCGGCGCGGAAGTAGGGTGCCAGGGCGAGGTTGGCGTGGCTTGTGCGATGGCGGCTGCAGGCCTTGTGGCGGCTCTGGGCGGCAGCAATGCGCAAATCGAGAACGCGGCCGAAATCGGCATCGAACACCACTTGGGCATGACGTGTGACCCGATCGGTGGGCTGGTGCAGATTCCCTGCATCGAACGCAACGGCATGGGTGCGGTGAAGGCGATTACCGCTGCCTCGCTGGCGATGAAAGGCGACGGCACCCACTTTGTCACGCTGGACAATGTGATCGAGACGATGCGCCAGACGGGCGCCGACATGCAGGCGAAGTACAAGGAGACTTCGCTGGGCGGTTTGGCAATTCATGTCGTGTCGGTGAACCACGCGGCCTGCTGACGCTAGAAAATTCCGAAAATTAGCGAAATTCACAAAGAAAGTCCGGTGGCACTATAATAAGTGTCCGTTTTCACCTGCCACCGGACTTTCTACTTTATGCAATACGTGTCTACCCGTGCCGACGCGTCGGCTGCATCGCACTCCCTCCAGCAATTTTCCGACATCCTCCTGGGTGGCCTCGCCCCTGACGGCGGTCTGTACCTGCCAGTCGAGTACCCGCAAGTTACCGGCGAAGAGCTGAACAAGTGGCGCCACCTGTCCTACGCTGACCTGGCGGTAGAAATCCTGAAAAAGTTCGCTGGCGATATTCCCGAAGCTGACCTGCGCGCGCTCGCTAAAAAGACCTATACCGCCGACGTTTACCGCAACGTGCGCGAAGGCGAGAATGCTGCCGACATCACCCCGCTGCGCGTACTGGAAGAAGCTGATGGCAAGAAACTGGTTCTGCAGTCCCTGTCGAACGGCCCGACGCTGGCCTTTAAGGACATGGCGATGCAGTTGCTGGGCAACCTGTTCGAGTACGCACTGGCCAAACAGGACGCGCAACTGAACATCTTCGGCGCCACCTCCGGCGATACCGGCAGTGCAGCCGAATATGCGATGCGTGGTAAAAAAGGCATCAAAGTCTTCATGCTGTCGCCGCACAAGAAGATGAGTGCTTTCCAGACCGCCCAGATGTTCAGCCTGCAGGATCCGAACATCTTCAACATCGCCGTCGAAGGCGTGTTCGACGACTGCCAGGATATGGTCAAGGCCGTGTCGAACGACCTTGAATTCAAAGCCCGCCACAAGATCGGCACCGTGAACTCGATCAACTGGGCCCGTGTGGTGGCGCAGGTGGTGTACTACTTCCGCGGCTACCTGGCGGCGACCAAGAACAACGAGCAGAAGGTATCGTTCACGGTCCCATCCGGCAATTTCGGCAATATCTGCGCCGGCCATATCGCCCGCCAAATGGGCCTGCCGATCGACAAGCTGGTGGTCGCCACCAACGAAAACGACGTGCTGGACGAATTCTTCCGCACCGGTATTTACCGCGTGCGCAAGTCGGCCGAGACTTACCATACCTCCAGCCCATCGATGGACATTTCCAAAGCCTCGAACTTCGAGCGCTTCGTGTTCGACCTGGTGAAGGGCGACGGTAAGCGCGTGCGTGAGCTGTTCAGGAAAGTGGAGACCGATGGCGGTTTCGACCTCTCCGGGGGGCCGGGCAGTGATGGCGATGAATTCAAGCTGGTGGCCAATTACGGCTTCAAATCCGGCAAATCGACGCACAACGACCGCGTGCAGACCATCCGCGACGTGGCCGACGATTACGGCATCGTGATCGACACCCACACCGCCGACGGTATCAAGGTCGCCAAGGAGTACATGGAGCCGGGCGTGCCGATGATCGTGCTGGAAACCGCACTGGCCGCCAAATTCAACGAAACGATCCTGGAAGCGTTGGGCGAAGATGCCGAGCGTCCAGCCGGGTTCGAAAATATCGAAGCGCTGCCGCAGCGCTTTGAAGTCATGCCGGCAGACGTGAGCAAGATGAAGGCTTACATCGCCGCCAATACGGGACTGTAAAAATATGGCAATGCTCGCCGTACGCGAAGCCCTCGAATTCCTGCTCTCCGCTGCCCGTCCTGTGGCAGGGGTGGAGAAGATCCCAACCCTCGAAGCCAATGGCCGCGTGCTGGCGAGCGCCGTGGTGTCTGGCATGAATGTGCCGGGCCACGACAATACGCAGATGGATGGCTATGCGGTACGCGCCGCCGATTGCTCCAGTGGCGACGCGACGCTGACGGTGACGCAGCGCATTCCGGCCGGCCACGTTGGCCAGCCGCTGCTGCCAGGATGCGCAGCGCGCATCTTTACCGGCGCCTTGATTCCGGAAGGCGCAGATGCCGTTGTCATGCAGGAGCAGTGCGAGGCGAAAGACGGGCTGGTAACGATCCGCCACGCGCCGAAAGCGGGTGAGTGGATCCGCCGTACCGGCGAGGATATCAGCATTGGCAGCGTGATCCTGGCAGCGGGAACGCGCCTGCGCAGCCAGGAGCTGGGCCTTGCCGCCTCGATCGGCATGGCGGACCTGAACGTGCACCGCAAGCTGCGCGTGGCCGTGTTCTTCACCGGCGATGAACTGGCCATGCCTGGCGAGCCCTTGGCGCCAGGCGCGATCTACAATTCAAACCGTTTTACGTTGCGCGCCTTGCTGGAGAACCTGGGCTGCGAAGTGCGCGATTTCGGCATCGTGCCCGATTCGCTGGACGCCACACGCAGTGTGCTGCGCCAGGCAGCAGATGGCAATGACCTGATCATCACCTCTGGCGGCGTGTCAGTCGGCGAAGAGGACCATATCAAGCCTGCCGTCGAGGCTGAGGGCAAGCTGAATATGTGGCAGATCGCCGTCAAGCCAGGCAAGCCGTTGGCGTTCGGCGAAGTAGGGCAGGCATTTTTCATCGGCCTGCCAGGCAATCCGGTGTCGAGTTTTGTCACCTTCCTGCTGTTCGTGCGCCCATTCCTGCTGCGACTGCAGGGCGCCGACGTACCCGCGCAGCCGCGCGGCATGATGGTGCGCGCCGATTTCAACTGGCCTAAGGCTGACCGCCGCAACGAATTCCTGCGCGCTAAACTGAACGAGAAGGGCGGCCTGGACCTGTTCCCGAACCAGGGTTCTGCGGTGTTGACCTCGACCGTCTGGGGCGATGGCCTGGTTGACAATCCGCCGGGGAATCCGATCGCGGCGGGCGATGTCGTGCGTTTTATCCCTTTCAGTGAACTGATGTACTGACATGCTGATCAACCTTAAATATTTTGCCAGCGTGCGCGAGTTGCTGGGCAGCGGCGAGCAGGTAGTGCTGCCTCCAGGTACAGAAACGGTGGGTGAAGTGCGTGCCTGGCTGCTGGCGCGCGGCGAGCCGTGGTCCAGCGCGCTGGCTGAAGGACGTGCGCTGCGCATGGCCTGCAACCAGCGCATGTGTGATGCCAGCACGCGCGTTGCGCCGGGCGATGAAGTTGCCTTTTTCCCACCTGTGACAGGCGGTTAACGCTTATTGCTGTGTGCACGCAACAGTCGATTGCTGACTGTTGACCACAGGCATTGTCACGTTATACTCAATACACGCGGCCCAAAACCTGCGCCGCGTTCATCACCTCACACATTTCCTGTCGCCTCTTCCCTGCGGCTTTTTCCTTTTACTGCAAGGAGAGTCGCAATGGGTTTTGTCTTTGCCGCCCTTTGCCTGAATGGCACCACGCGGGGCCACGCTCCAATTCCGCCACGCAAACGCACGCAAAAGCTTCACGTTGCCGGTTCCACCACGATGGGGCCGCTGTTGAAGGAGATCGCTTCCAAATACCACCTGATGCACCCGGAGATTGCGGTTGAAGTGGAGTTGGGAGGTTCTTCGCGTGGCCTGGATGACGTACGTTCCGGCCACGCACATATCGCCATGCTGTCCCGTGCCCTGGCGCCTGCAGAACGCGACCTGTATGGCATTCCGATTGCGCGCGATGGCGTTGGCGTTGTGGTGCATGCCAATAACCCGCTGCGGCAGTTAAGCGTCGAAGCGCTGCAAGCCATTTTCACCGGCCGCATGCGTGAATGGCGCGATGCCGGGGGCGGCGAGGATACAGTCTATGCATTGGGCGGACTGCGCGACGGTGCTTCCAGTGCGTTGTTTGCGCGCTTCCTCCGGCAACCATTGGGCGCTTTTAGCCTGAACGCTGCGGTGGAATCGGACATCGAACGCCTGGCCGTGGTGGCTTCGTGCGAGAACGCAATCGCCTACGTTTCAGTTGGGGCAGCGGAACGCGCGGTTTCGCAAGGCGTTTCGGTGCGCTTGCTGCCTATCGATGGCGTCGCGGCCAGCACCGCCAATATCCGCAACGGCAGTTACCCGATCTGCCGTGTACTGACCCTGGCGAGCAGGGATGCGCCAACCGGCGTTGCACGAAGTTTCTTCGCCTTCTGCCTTTCTGCCCAAGTGAACGGCATCCTGTCGGCATTCGATTTTGTACCTTACCTGGACTGACGCCATGGAAATTTACATTTTGCTTGGAGTGCTGGCTGCATGCACAGCGGCGACGTCGATCAAGTGGCTGCTGGCGCGCGAAGCGGAGCACCAGCGCACCAATGGGCAAGCTGCTGAACTGCTGCGCGCCAACCGTTCCTTGCGCATGGCTGCCCGCTGCCGCGAAGCCATGCTGCATGCTGGCAGTGCGGAGGAAATGATGGCGGCCGTCTGCCGGGGCATCTCGGAGGAAGGCATTTATTCGCTGGTCTGGACCGGGACCGCGATGGCGGGCAGCCGCAAGGATTTGCTGGCCAGCGAGATCCAGGGCACGCCGGCAGGACGTTTCGCAGCCGCTGCAGGCGGATTGCAACGCGGCTGCACTTGCGAAGGCATGGCGCTGGAGGTGATGTGGGACGGCAAATTGCGCCTGCGCCATGGGGCGCCGGCAGAATATGGGTACCCAAGCGTGCTGGCCTTGCCCCTGGGCGGCGCCAACGACGATGCGCCGCCTATGGGTGTACTGTGCATATATTCGATCGAACCCTGTGCTTTCGAAAGCGACGACATCCTGGTATTGCAGGAACTGGCCAGCGACCTGGCGCTTGGGCTTAGCAATATGCACGAAGCACGCCGGCGTCGCGCTGCGGAACAGGCGCTGGCCTGCCAGGCCCACCACGATCCGGCGACTGGGCTGGCCAATCGCTCACTGTTCAACGACCGCCTGCGCCAGGCCCTGGTGGCCGCGGAGCGCACCGGCCGCAAGGTTGCCGTGCTGGCCCTGACCATGGACCGGTACCGTGGCGTCAAGGCCGCGCTCGGCCCCGAGGCGTGCAGCGCCTTGCTGATGCACGCAGCGACGGCCATGAAGTCCTGCTTGAGAGAAGGAGATACAGTAGCGCATTTGCTCGGCAACGAATTCGCGGTGATCCTTGCCGACATGGCCAATGATGACGACGTGCTGCCGGTGGCAGGCAAGCTGCTGGAGGCAATCAAGGCTCCAATGCGCTGGAAAGACAATATCGTGAACACCACCGCCAGCATCGGCATTGCGCTGATGGGCGACAATAGTGAGGAAGGCTCCGGCATGCTGCGCTCCGCCAATTCGGCCATGGCGCATGCGGTTGGCCACGGAGGAAATCGCTTCCGCTTCGTTGCACAGGAAATGAACGACCGCGCATCGCGCATGTTCGCCCTGGAGGCCGATTTGCGCAGGGCCCTGGTGCACAACGAAATGGCGGTGCACTACCAGCCGCGTGCGGCCTTGAGCGATGGCAGCCTGAGCGCCGCCGAAGCCCTGGTACGCTGGCAGCATCCGACGCGCGGCCTGGTGCCGCCGGCGGAGTTCCTGCCGCTGGCGGAAAGCAGTGGCCTGATTGTCCCGTTGGGCGCCTGGGTGATTCGCGAGGTATGCCGGCAGCAGAGCGCCTGGCGCGAAGCAGGGCTGCCGATGGTGCCGGTTTCCATCAACCTGTCGGCGCGCCAGTTCCGCGAAGAAGGCCTGGTCGAGCATATTGAAGTGGCGCTCGAAGAGTATGACGTGCCGCCTGCAATGTTGAATTTCGAGATCACCGAATCGATGGTGATGGAAGATCTCGACGATGCCGTAGCCAGGATGAATGAGCTGAAAGCGATTGGTGTCAGGCTGTCGATGGACGACTTCGGCACCGGGCATTCCTCGCTGGCGCGCCTGCGCCTGCTGCCGCTGGACCAGTTGAAGATCGACCAGTCCTTCGTGCGCCAGCTCGGCAGCGAGCAAGCCGACGAGGCAATCTGCCGTTCCATTATCGATGTGGGCCACAACCTGAACATGCAGATCGTTGGCCAGGGCGTGGAAACGCTGCTGCAGCGCGAGTGGCTGCGCAGCCACTACTGCGATGAGATGCAGGGCTGCTTCTTTGCCCGGCCGATGGCGGCGGAAGACTTTGCCGAACTGCTGGCAGCCGACCGTCCGAGATCGACTACAATGCTGCCCCTATGGAGAGCAATCAATTACAAGGGGCAGCGGTCATCGGCGGCGGACCCGCGGGCCTGATGGCGGCCGAAGTATTGGCAGCAGCGGGCGTACGGGTAGATGTGTATGACGCGATGCCGTCGGTCGGCCGCAAGTTCCTGCTGGCCGGCCGCGGTGGCATGAACATCACCCATTCCGAGTCTTACGAAGCATTCATGGCCCGCTATGGCAGCCGTGCCGGCGTATTGCGCCCAATGCTGGACGCCTTCAAGCCCGACGACTTGCGTGCCTGGGTGCATGGCTTGGGCATCGATACCTTTGTCGGCACATCGGGCCGGGTTTTCCCGACCGAGATGAAGGCCGCGCCAATGTTGCGTGCCTGGTTGCACCGCCTGCGCGAAAGCGGGGTGCATTTCCACCAGCGCCATCGCTGGCTGGGCTGGGCGCCGGATGGCGCCTTGCGCTTCGAGGCGCCGGATGGCGAGCGCACGGCTCGTCATGGCGCTGTTTTGCTCGCCCTGGGCGGGGCAAGCTGGGCGCGCCTCGGTTCCGACGGCACCTGGCAGCCGCTGCTGGCGGCGCGGGGCGTGGACGTTGCGCCGCTGGTTCCGGCCAATTGCGGCTTCGATGCCGGCTGGAG
>JBCNOP010000156.1:0-12614 GCA_039593775.1 Pseudoduganella sp. | reverse complement strand
ACACTGCATTGATGGTTCCCGAATGCAGCCCCAATTCCTTGCTGCTTCCGGTAGTCAATACATTGAGGTCGAATCCCCTCAGCCAACGTCGGCCAAAGCGCAGGGCATCTTTTTGCCGGTCGTTGCAATAATTCCAGACGAAGTTGACTTTGCGGGCTTGCTCATTGAGCAGGCCGCTCAGCGACTTCACGCGGTATCGGAAGACCATAAACATACTGTAATTATATACAGTATTTATCGCCCGCTGACGCACGCTTGCACGTCTTTCAAACGCTGCAAACGACTGCTACGCAGTCGGCTCCTTTCACTTCTCGCCCTGAAGGACGAGGTTTCTCGGAGCAAGATCTGATGAACCCGGAATACCTGGCAATGCTGGTGGCGCGCGCTATGCCCTATGGGAAGTACAAGGGCCGCAAGCTGGCCGACTTGCCAGGCCATTACCTGGGCTGGATGGCGCGCGAAGGTTTCCCGAAAGGGGAACTTGGCGCGCTGCTGGCATTGATGTACGAGATCGACCACAACAACCTG
Organism: Pseudoduganella sp.; assembly: GCA_039593775.1. Lineage (GTDB taxonomy): Bacteria > Pseudomonadota > Gammaproteobacteria > Burkholderiales > Burkholderiaceae_D > Rugamonas. The sequence continues at coordinate 12,086 of JBCNOP010000156.1, read as the reverse complement.
CGCGCCCTGCTCGACCCGCTGCGCGCACGCGGGAATTGAGCTGGCGTCAGCAGCCGCTGGTGTTGGCCTTGACGACCGGGATGCCGCTACCGTTATAGGTATATTGGACCGAGCATTGCATCGGCGTCGGCGCGCTTTCGATGCGCCAGCCGGCATCGCCACCCGGAATCTGGCTGTTGCCGTAACCGTAGAAGGTGTAATCGCCGGATGGGACTGCGCTCGGCGACAGGTAGCAGCCGCCGGCTGGGACCTTCGAGCCTTGCAGGGCCACGCCGATGCCGTCGCACCAGCGGTCCGGGTAGCCGCTCCAGACTCGCATGCTCGTGCCGTCGAGGTCGACGAAGGTAATGTTGGCGATATTGCTGGCAGTGCCCTCACCCCGCAACGCAGTCAATGAACGTACCAGGCCAATGGACGTCTTGACGGTGCCGGCCAGCGCCTCAATGGACGCGATGCGGGCCGATGATCCGAAATTGATGAATTTCGGAAGTGCAACCGCAGCCAAAATCGCGACAATGACGATCACGACAATTAATTCGATGAGCGTAAAACCTTTGGCCGGGGCTTTATGCGCTTGGAGCTGGCGGAGCATAGAAACATTCATCCTGAAATAGACGAGAGAAGTATACAGGCGTTTTTGCGTCAATGCATGGTTTAATATCTATTTGCCAATGCCCTTAGGCCAATCCACCACGGAGACAAAGTGAAACTTCGCCTTTCCATTGCAATCATTACTGGACTGCTCTGCAACACGCCGGCCTTCGCCGGGGACGCCGCCTTGCAGCATGCCCGCGCCCTGCTCGACAAAGTCCCGCTGATCGACGGCCACAACGACCTGCCCTGGACCATCCGCGAAGACGCCACCCACCCGATGGACGTCGAGCACTACGACCTGCGCCAGCACACTCCGCACGAAACCGACCTGGCGCGCCTGAAGCAAGGCAAGCTGTCGGCCCAGTTCTGGAGCGTCTATGTGCCGGGCGAGCTGAAAAGCGGCTGGGCCGTCACCCAGCTCGAACAGATCGACCTGGCACGCCGCCTGATCGCGAAGTATCCCGAAAGCCTGGTGCTGGCTACGCGCAGCAGCGATATCGCCAAAGCCAAGCGCGAAGGCAAGATCGCCAGCTTCATCGGCATGGAAGGCGGCCACGTGATCGAGAACAGCCTGGGCGCCCTGCGCGCCTACTACGATCTCGGCGCCCGCTACATGACCCTGACCCACAACACCACGCTGGACTGGGTCGACGCCGCCATGGGCGAGCGCAGGCATGGCGGCCTGACGCCCTTCGGCAAGGAAGTGGTGCGTGAAATGAACCGCCTCGGCATGCTGGTGGACCTGAGCCACGTCAGTGCGGAAGTGATGCAGCAGGCGCTCGACACCAGCGAAGCGCCGGTAATCTTCTCGCACTCCAGCGCCCGCGCCCTGGACGACCACCCGCGCAATGTGCCGGACGAAGTATTGAAACGCCTGCCTGCCAACGGCGGCGTGGTGATGGTGACCTTTGTGCCGGCCTTCATTTCACCGCAAGTCGCCGCGTGGCACAAAGGCATGAACGAAGCCGTCGCCAGCGCCGGCGCCAAGCCGGGCACGCCGGAATTCACGGCAGTCAAGGATGCTTATCTGGCCAAGGCCGGCCCGCTGCCGAAAGCCACGCTGTCCATGGTGGCCGACCACATCGAGCACGTGGCGCGCGTGGCCGGCAAGGACCACGTCGGCATCGCCGGCGATTACTACGGCTCTGTCAATCCGGAAGGCCTGGAAGATGTGTCGACTTATCCTGCCCTGTTCGCGGAACTGATACGCCGCGGCTGGAGCGACAAGGACCTGGCCAAGCTGGCCGGCGGCAACCTGGTGCGCGCCTTTGCCGGCGCCGAACAGGTCGCGGCCCGCTTGCAGAAGGAACGCAAGCCTAGCCTGGCGCGCGCCGAATCGCCAGCTCCGCAAAGCCCGTAAGCGGATCGTGCTCGCGCGAGAAGCGGTGCTCGGGCAGCAGCACCAGCAGCAGTTCGGCCGTGGTGCGCACGATGCAGCCACGGCCCACATGCCCGCCGAAGACGCGGCCGCGCGCATCGGACAGCATCATGTGCAGGTGAGCGCCGTCCGGCGCCACCGAACCGGCCACGGTCAGGATTTCCAGGTCGCCCAGCAGCTCGGTCGGCTGCGCCAGCCCGGCATAGCGGATCTGCGCCACCGAGAGGCTGCCGATGCCCTGCACCAGGTAGCCCGCCGCCGCACCTGCATCGCGCAGCGCCTGTTCAACGGCGCCGCGCAAATCATCGCCCGGGTTCAGGCGCAAAGGCAGTGCGTCCATCATCCTTGCAGGCGCGGCGCGACCAGCGAAGTGAGTTCACCCTTTTCAATCAGGCGCTCCAGGTCGTTGAAGCCGCCGATCAGAACGCCATCGATGAAAATCATCGGGAAGGTCGGCCAGCCGGTCCACATCTTCAGCGCCGTGCGGCGGCGCCATTGGCTGAAGTAGCTGCCGTATTCCAGGTAGGCGTACTTGGTGCCCTGCGCGTCCAGCAGGCGGCAGGCCTTTTTCGGGAACGGATTCTGGCGCATGCCGACGACAACCACGCGGTTGGCCGCAATGGCCGCCTGCACTTCCGCCACGATATCGGCATGGTTCTTCGCCACGCGTTCGCGGATGGCCGGGTGCAGGTGGGCGTCGTCGAGGATGGTACGGGTCATTGTTTTTCCTTGTGCAGTAAGTCCAGCGTGGCCCGGTCGGGCACGCCGCCAAAATATTTGTCGAGGCAATCGCGGAACAGCGCTTCATCCGGCGCAGCCTGCGCGAACAGCGTCATCGACGAATGGAATTTCATATTGTCCGGCGACCCGAAGATACCATGGACTGTGGCTCCCTGGACAGCCAGCACCAGCGCGCTGCACTCGCGCAGCCTTGCGCCGAGCACGGGATGCACCAGGTAGGCGCGCGCTTCGGCCAGGCTGCCGATCGCATAATGCTGCGCCATCGCGCTGAAACCGAGCCCCGCCAGTTGGGGAAAGATGAACCACATCCAGTGGCTGCGCTTGCGTCCAGCCGACAGTTCATTGACCACCTGTTGGTAGATGCTTTCCTGCGCGGCGATAAAGCGCTCCAGCTGGTGCATGGCCTGCCTCAAAAACGTTACTTTTCAATGAGCCATTGTCCTACAAACTCTGGTAGCGTGTTCTGATTAATTGCGCTGCTTGCCGCGCCTACCATGACGACTCCTTGAACCGAAATGGGAGATGATCATGGCATCCAGTAATCAAGACAATCGCGGCGGGAACAAACAGTCGGGCGACACCAGCAACCGTGGCTTCGCATCGATGGACCCGGAAAAGCAACGCGAGATCGCCAGCGAAGGCGGTAAGGCAGCCCACGCTTCCGGCAATGCACACGAGTTCACCTCGGAAGAAGCACGCAAGGCCGGCAGCATGAGCCACAAAAATGACGGCAACCGCCAGTCCGGTTCCTCCGAATCGGGCAGCCGTCAAAGCGGTAGCGGCGGCAGCGGTGGCGGCACCCGCGGCGGCACGCCTGAACAGCATGCCGAAGCCGGCCGCCAAAGCCACAAGAATGACGACAAGCGCTAAACGCGCCGCGTCATGAACGGGACCGTCCAGCGCGACGGTTCAACAAGCCCGGTGGTCAGCGCGCAACCCGCGAGGATCACCAGGCAGCTTCCCCCCATCTGCAACGAGAACGTCTCCTCCAGGAACAGGCAGCCCCACAGCACGCCAAAAGCCGGGATCATGAACAGCGCGCTCATCGCCTTGCTCGCGCCCAGCCGCGCAATCAATCCAAAGAACAGCACATAAGCGAAAGTCGTGCACAGCGCAGCCAGCGCCAGTACTGCGCCCCAGGCTTTAGCCGAAGGAGGCTCGGCCGGCCACAGCGCCAATGCCGGGCCAACCAGGAGCACGGCAGCTACCATCTGGCTGCCCGTTGCCACAGCCAAGGGCGGTGCTTCTGACAGGTAGCGTTTGCTGAAGTTGCCCGAAATCCCATACAGCAGCGTCGCTGCCAGGCATGCCAGCGAAGCCAGCACCGTGCGCAGCATATCTTGTTGCGGCAGGAAGTGCAGCTTGCCAGCCACCAGCAGTACCACGCCGCCAAAGCCCAGCGACAGCCCGGCCATGCGCGTCAACGTCAGGCGTTCACCAAGCCAGATGGCGCCGATCAGGGCGGCAAACAAGGGCGTGGTCGCACTCAGTATGGACGACAAGCCGGCCGGAATCGTCAGCGCGGCGAAATTGAACAGCAGGAAAGGCAGTGCCGCATTCGTCACGCCGACGAAGCCGATGCCGCGCCAATGCTTGCGCAGGGCCGAGAATTGCCCACGCCACAGCAGCAGCGGCAACAACAGTACCGCAGCCGCCACCGCCCGCACCCCGCCCATCGCCGCCGCGCCAAACTCCGGCGCCCCGACGCGGATGAACAGGTAGGACGCACCCCAGATCGCCGCCACCGACAGCATGCTCCCCGCATCCGCGCGCCTCACGGCAGCACTCCCGCCAGTGCCGTGTCTTCAGCAGGTAGGGCCGCGCCATCTGGAGCGCCATAAGCCCGCAGCGTCGCCGGCCGCTGGCTGATGGCATGGAACCAGCGCGCCAGGCTGGGATAGGCAGCAATGTGGGCGCCGCGCGCGCTCACCCAAGGGAAGCAAGCAATATCGGCCACCGAGTACTGTTCGCCGCACAGGTAAGCCTGGCCTGCAAGCTGCCTGTCGAGCGCACTGAACAGTTCAGCCGTTTCATGCCCGCGGCATTCGAAGGACTTCTGCCAGAACAGCCATTGCCGCACTTCAGTACGCGCGCGCATGCCTGCCGGCAAGCCAAAGCCCGCCTTCTCTGCAAGGTAGAGCAGCATGGCGCCCGCTTCCTGCAGCGGCAGCGCTTCGCCGGCATCCATTGGCCAATGGTCGACCATGGCCAGCGATTTTGCCTTGGGAATGCGGCGGAACGGCAGCCCGGTCTCTTCCAGGAACATCAGCAACTGCTGCCCTTGGGGTGTGGCGACGTAGTAGAAATCCAGCATGGCAATCCCTTTCGATGTTGTCAGGGATAGTTTGCGCTGCGACCTGGCTCCAACAAAGATCCAGGAATAGTAGATTTTATAGGGCCAGCGCTGCGCACCGCCCAGCTATGCGCCGGCCTTCGCCGCTCATTGGCCTGGCGCGATACTCGGCAAATAGGAACACAGGCGATCAAACAGGTCCGGCTCCGCCATGCGCTGCCGCCACCAGCGCAGGGCTGCCCCGGACTCGCCGCTGCGCCAGGCCAGGTAGAAAGTTTCGTCCGGCTTCGGCTCCTCCACCTCCTTCTCCACCAGCAAGCCGGCAGCAATTGCCTCGCGTGCGCAACGCTCGGGCAGGAAGCCGAAACCCAGTCCAGCCAGCTGGTAATCGAACTTGGCTTGCATGGTCGGTACGGTCAGCGAGTCCTGCCCCAGCAACAGGCCCACGGTGCGCGGGGCCAGCAGGCGCGCCGAATCGGCCGTGGCAATCGCCCGGTGCAGCTGCAAGTCATTGCGCGAAAGGAGCCCCGGCACCTGCGCCAGCGGGTGCTGCGGCGCGACCGCGAACACCCATTTCAACTGGCCGATCGCCTGCGATACATAGCCGCCTCCGGCCGGGCCATCTCCCGGTGCACCGATCACGATATCCACGCGCCTGTCGAGCAAGGCTTCCCAGCTGCCGCCCAACGTTTCCTGCACCAGGCGCAGGCGCGTTTGCTGGGTGACCTCGTAGAAGGCGCGCACGTCCGGCGCCAGCACGGCGGCGCCGAACATGGAGTCCAGGCCTACCGCCAGTTCCGTCTCCCAGCCCGACGCCACACGCCGCACGCGCTGTTCCAGGTCGCCCGCCGCCTTGAGCAGGTAGCGCCCTTCCTTCAGCAGTTCCTGGCCGGCCGGGGTCAGCTCGACGCGCGGGCCGAAGCGCTCGAACACCTGCACGCCAAGCTCCTCTTCCAGCTTGCCGACAGTGTAGGAAATGGTCGAGGGCACGCGGAAGAGCTCCCGCGCTGCGGCAGCAAAGGAGCCGCCACGGTCGATGGCGTCCACTATCTGCAGGGCTTCAAGGCTTAATCTGAGCATTCGAATTTTTCGATCATAGACAGGCAAATTATTCGCTTTTTAACACGATTGCCCACCCCTATACTGTGAAACATCTCATCGAAATTATCGCACAAGGAGCTAATCATGTTGCAAGTACGTAAATCTGAAGACCGCGGTGTTGCCAATTTTGGCTGGCTGGATTCCCGCCACAGCTTCTCTTTCGGCCACTACTACGACCCGAAACACGTTGGTTTCGGCCCGCTGCTGGTGATTAACGAAGACAAGGTGTCGCCAGGCCAGGGCTTCGGCACCCACGGCCACCGCGATATGGAAATCATTTCCTATGTGCTGAGCGGCGCGCTGGAACACAAGGACAGCATGGGTAATGGCTCGGTCCTGCACTACGGCGACGTGCAGCGCATGACGGCAGGTACCGGCGTGCGCCACTCCGAGTACAACCACTCGAACAAGGAAGGCGTGCACTTCCTGCAGATCTGGATCCAGCCTTCGCAAGGCGGCATCGAGCCAGGCTACGAGGAAAAGCACTTCACGCCGGAGAGCAAAACCGGTGCATTGCGGCTGATCGCTTCGCCGGACGGGCGTGAGGGTTCGGTGCTGGTGCACCAGGATGCCTACATCTACGCCTCCATCCTGAATGGCGGCGAGGGTGCGGTGCATGCGCTGGGCGCTGGGCGGCAGGCTTATGTCCACGTCATCCGCGGCACGATCACGGTCAACGGCTGCGAGTTGAAAGGTGGCGATGCTGTCAAGATTACTGGCGAGGAGTCAGTGACCTTGTCTGGCGCCGATAATGTTGAAGTGCTGCTGTTTGACCTGCCTTAAACCGGTAAACCGGTGTCTGACCCGCAGGGTCAGACACCGTCTGCGGCCCGGCCAACGGTTTCCCAAACCGCTGGCTTTCAGACCGTTGGGGGGCAGACCCTTGGGTCTGACCCAGATTTACCGGGTTTTTGTTATGATTGCAGGGTTACACAATACAAAGATTGAAAGAGCATCATGCAGCCCGTAGCAGAACAACCGGTAAAAGAAGACCTGGACTACGTCACCTCGTGCGCCCTGCCGACGCCGTGGGCCCAGTTCACGCTGCATGCCTTCGTCGAACACGCGACCGGCAAGGAACACCTGGCCATGGTGCTGGGAGATATCGGCAATGGCGAGCCGGTGCTGGCGCGCGTCCACTCCGAATGCCTGACCGGCGACGTCCTGTTCTCCCAGCGCTGCGACTGCGGCGCCCAGCTTGAAGGCGCGCTGAAACGCATCGCCGAAGAAGGCCGCGGCGTGCTGCTCTACCTGCGCCAGGAAGGCCGCGGCATTGGCCTGATCAACAAGATGCGCGCCTACCGCCTGCAAGAGCAAGGCGCCGACACCGTGCAAGCCAACGAACAACTGGGCTTCAAGCCCGACCAGCGCAACTACGCCCTGGTGGAACCGATGCTCAAGCAGTTCGGCGTGAAGAGCCTGAAGCTGATGACCAACAACCCGCGCAAGATCGCGGCCATGGGCGCCCTCGGCGTCGAAGTGGCCGAACGGGTGCCGCTGCTGGTCAACCGCAATGCCTTCAACCAGCACTACCTGAACACCAAGGCGCTCAAGCTGGGGCACATGATGACCCCAGTCACCCCGCCCGCCGCCGAAGACGGCGAACTGTAATCCCCGCCTCACTGCCCCGGTCAAAGGATTAGATGAAATTCACTAAACTTGCTTTACTACTGACTTTGACCTGGGGCTGCGCAGCAGCCAACGCACAGCAGGCGCCTGCCCCCGCCCCCGATGCAGTCGCCCTGCCGACACCGTCGAGCACTGCGCAAAAACTCTATTCCGCCGCCAAGGCCGACCTGCTGCAGGTTCGCTCACTGCTGAAAACCGGCCGCACGCAATCCTCGGTCGGTTCCGGCTTCCTGGTCGGCACGTCCAACCTGGTCCTGACCAACTACCACGTCGTCTCGCAGTTCGCACTCGATCCGGACACCTACACCGGCGAATGGGTCGATACCGCCGGCCAGCGCGGCAATATCGAATTGCTGGCGGTGGACGTGCTGCACGACCTGGCCGTGGTGCGCGTGAACCGCTACGGCACCGGTTATTTCAAGCTGGGCGACAAGCCGGTCACGCTGACGCAGGGCCAATATCTTTACTCGCTTGGCAATCCGCTCGACCTGGGCTTCGCCATCTCCGAAGGTTCGTTCAACGGCGTGATCGCACGCAGCTTCTATGAACAACTGATGTTCACCGGGCCAATCAACGCCGGCATGAGTGGTGGCCCAAGTGTGACCGTGGATGGCGCGGTGGCAGGCATCAACGTCTCCAAGCGCCTGGATGGCGAGCTGGTGTCCTTCCTGGTCCCGGCACGCTACGCACAGGAGCTGTTGAAGCGCATCGATCCCGAAGCCAAGCCGCCGAAAGACTTCACGTCCATCGTCGCCCAGCAACTGCTGGTGCACCAGAAGGCCATGATCGACCAGTTGCTGGACAAGCCGCTGTCCGCCAAGGCCATGGGGCCGTACTCGGTGCCGGTGCGCGAATCGGAACAGATGCGCTGCTGGGGGCGCTCCAACGACCGCGACTCGTTCTCGGTGGAAGTCACCAACTGCCAGATGGAGTCCTCGCTGTTCGTCTCAAGTTCGCTGCAGACCGGCCAGGTGCAGATCCAGCACCAGTACATGAAGAGCACCGGCCTCGATGAAGTGCGCTTCGCCGTCTTGTCCAGCAACTCGTTCAAGAACGAGAGCTTCGGCAGCCATAAGGACAAGCGCCTGACCGGCCCGATGTGCACCGAACAATTCGTCAAGAACAGCACCCTGCCGATGCGCGCCGTGATGTGCGTGCGCGCCTACCGCAAATTCGATGGGCTGTACGACTTCGCCCTGCTGACCTCCAGCACCGACGAAGGCAAGATGAACCTGCAAAGCCGCCTCGATGCGCGCGGCGTATCGTATGAAAACGGCCTGCGTGCCTCGCGTGCCTTCCTCGAATCGCTGGCACGCGGGGGCAAGAAATGAACGGCCCGTTTTTCATTGAGACGCTGGCACGCAATGGCGACGTACTGCATCGCCACCGCGTCGACAAGCTGCCGATCACCATCGGCCGCGGCTACAACAACGATTTCATCCTCGACGATGCGCACACGGCGCCGACCCACGCTGTAGTGGAACTGGCCGAAGACGGTGCGCTCGTCATGCGCGACCTGGGCAGCCAGAACGGCATCGTAGTCCACGGCAAGCGGCAATCCTCGGTTCCGATCAACGGCACCACCGTGGTAAGGCTCGGCCATACCCGCTTGCGCGTGCGCGATGCGGCTTTCCCGGTCGAAGCAGAACTTACCGACACCACGATGCACGCCTGGGAAGGCGGCGTGCCTGCGCTGGCAGGCATGGCGCTGATCGCATTGTTCGTCGGCGTGACCGAAGCGCTGTCCGATACCGGCGCCTTCCAGGCCATTCGCTACCTCCTGGTGATTGTCACCGGCATCGGCGCCGGCATGGTGTGGAGCGGCGTCTGGGCACTGGCCAATCGCATCTTCGGCGGCCATGCGCGCCTGGGGCGCCACCTGTTCATTCTCGGCAGCGGCCTGGTCGCCATCGGTGCATGGAAGGCTTTGAGCAGTGTGCTGGCCTATGCCTGGTCGGCGGAAGTGTTCACGCGCTACGGCAACCACGTCGTGATGCTGATCCTGGTGGCGATGATCTACAACCACCTGCGCACAGTCAAACCGCACAAGCCGCGCGCCTTTATTTCCTCCTGCGCAGTGTTCCTGGCCCTGGGTTCGGGCCTGATCCTGATGCGCAACTACGAGGCCGCCGGCCGTCTGCGCGACGAACTGTACATGTCGGTCATCCTGCCGCCGGAAGTACGCCAGAGCAAAGACCACAGCGTTGATGAATTCATGGGTGACGCAGCCAAACTGAAAGCGGCGGCCGATGAAGCGCGCACGTCCTCGAAGCTCAAGAAAGACGACGAGGACGACGACGACTGATCAGCTCCCGTAAGGCGCGCCGCGCAATTCGACGGTGTTGCCTTCGGGGTCGTTGACGTAGATCGACGGCCCCTCACCCTCCGCACCATAGCGGGATTCGGAAGGACCATTCGCCACGTCGTGCGCGCTCAGGTGGGCACGGATCGCCGCCTCGTCAAAAGGATCGACACGGAAGCAGAAATGGTCGACATTGCGGCCTTCCTTCCCCGGCGCAGCGCCGCCCATTTTCCCGAGTTTCTTATCGACTGGCACCAGGTCCACCAGCGAACTGCCGGCGCGAAGCTGGATCAGGCCGATCTCGTCCTGCCGGCGTTCGATGGTGCAGCCCAGCACCTCGGTGTAGAAACGGATCATGCGGTCGGCATCGACAACGCGCAGCACGATGTGGTCAATCTCGCGGATCTTGATCAACGTAGGTCTCCTTTGGTTTATGCGTCTGGAATGGGATTGCTGCCGGAGACGGGAACGTAGCGCCCGCCACGGAATTCGAATTTCATCGCCTGGTCGACGCGCTGCGCCGGCGCATTACCGTTCTTGTCTGCCTTGCTCATCGCACCGGTGAAACGCAGCGTCAGCGCGCTCGCGCTGGCGACTTCCCAACGGCCCTCGATGGCATAGCAGCGGCCCGGCGGCATCTTCTCATCGGCGTAAGCCGGATCGGCCGGCTGCAAGCCCTGCACGACACCTGCCAGGCGCTCAATACAGTCGGGGCGCGAATAGACATTGCCGCCCTTGATCTTCTGCACCAGCAGCGGCTGCGGCTTTACGCCATCGGCGCCGATCGCGTACAGCGCAAACAGGTCGACACAATGGCCCTGCCAGCAACTGCCCCAGGTTACGTGCAAGCCTTGCGCGATGGACGACAGAGGCAGCACGCCCACCTGTGCGCGACCCTCGAAACCTTGCAGTCCGAATGGCTCCTGGCGCTTGGCCAGCTTCCAGCCATCCTTGCCGGGCTTGAAGGTATAGGCTGCAAGGCCAACCGGCGTGCCATGGGCTATCTGCGGCACGCCATCATCGCCGGCCGGCGTCAAGGTGGCTACCAGCACAAGCCGGTCCGGCGTAACGCGCACCACCTGACGCGGTACGACAATCACGTTGCGCTTCTTGCCCTGCCTGGCATCCCAGCCGCGCGTCACCGCACTGGTCGCGATAGACTGCACGCGGCCGCCTTCCTCATCCTTCCATTTCGGGAAAGCGATCTGCAGCAACTCGTCGGGCTGCGGATCGGCCACCTGCGCCAATGCCAGCGCAGGCACCGCCAGCAATGGGGCGAAAGTACACTTCATCGTTCTGCTCCTAGATGCGCAGGCGACGGCGGTCGTTGAGGAATCTTTCCAGCTGCTCAGGCGACAGCACCTTGACCGGATCGCCGTGAAAGACGTACAGGTACGGCTCGCCGCCAAGGCGGTCAGTCATCTTCGCCAGCACGAGGAAGCAGGTGCCAAGCGGATAAACCGCCGTGTCGCGCAACTGGCGCGAACATTCGACCCGCATCTCCGGACTGAACGCCTGTCCATTCACCGGCCGCACAACCACCCGGCCATATTCCTCGACCGACTCAACCGCAACGTCGCGGTAATCAAAAGTATCCCTTGTCATCCCGCGATCTTACCTGATCCACCTCAACACCGCCCAGTGCTCGCGGCGGGAAAATCAAACCTCCTGCTGGGCTTGCTTGACCCCAATTTTCATAGGCATACACTGAATATGAAATTCATGGGGCTGCTCGGCGAAAAAGTGGTGATCGTCGTCCACTCGGACAAAGAGGAGGAAATTCATGTCATATCCATTAGAAAAGCCACTCGGCGAGAGTCTAAAGCCTACTTCCGAGAACTGTATCGATCAAACGGATCTGCTGAAAGTTGAAGAAATGGACGATGAGGATATTGTCCTCACGACAGACAGCCCCGACACGAGCAGGATGGACTGGAGTAATGCCGTTTTCCGCGCAGGTCATCGGACCGGAACACCAGCAGAGTTCGAAGAATTCAAGCGTGTATGCCTCGCATATGCCAACCGGCCTCACCCAGGATAATCATAGC
>JBCNOP010000155.1:0-12643 GCA_039593775.1 Pseudoduganella sp. | reverse complement strand
CCCGGGTGCCATTGCCGCACGTTTTCCTTCCAGCGCACCTGGATCGCCTTGATGGGCCGCGCCAGCATCCAGTTGCGGGCGCTTTCCACGCCAGGGGCAAAGCGCGAATGCCACCCTGCCAGCGCCGTCACGCCATGCCGGGCTGCCATGGTTGCGATAGACGCTGCCTCGCCCAGCGTCGCTGCCGGCGGCTTTTCAAGGAAAACGTGCTTGCCGGCCGCAATCGCTTCGCAGGCGATCTGGTGGCGCACTTGCGGCGGCGTGCAGATTGCCACGGCCTCGATTTCGGGATGGGCCGCCAGCATGCTCCCCATGTCCGGGTAGCGCACGATGCCTTCGGGCGCGCTGGCGGGCGAACAACCAGCCACGAGCTCCAGTCCCTTGTTGCCGCGAATCGCAGGAATATGCTGGTCGACTGCGATCTTGCCCAGGCCAACCAATCCAATTTTTAATGCCATTTCAATCTCCGTTCAGCGGCCAATGTCGACACGATACACCGGTGTCACTTTCACGCCGCGCAGTTCCGCAACCTGGGCCTGGCCGTTGAACGCCGGACGGTGTTCTTTCGGCAGGTAGATTGGTGCGTCGGCACGCAGCGGCAGCACGGTCAGCGTCAGGGCGGAATGCTCGCGCGCCGGCAGGTTGTCCAGGCCGAACTGCCAAAGCTGGCCGTTGTAATACCAGTCATCGACCATGCGCGTGCCGTCGAACAGCCGCGCCACGTCGCCGGTAAAATCAATTTCCAGCAGTGCCGCATCTACACCTTTCGGGCGGCTCGATCCCAGCGACAGCTCCCATGCGGCGGAATTGCCGAAGGCTTCCGCATCCGGCTGGACTGCAGCTTTGGCGTTGCCGCCAATTTTAATCGGCGGAACCGGCTGCGCGGCGCGCAGCTCGCGTGCCGCGACGGTGAGCGCCTGCGCCGGCAGCGTTGCCTCAAATACCTGGAACAATCCGTCTTTGCCTTCTGCCTTCAGCGCTGCGCTGCCTTTCAGCGGCAATGGCAAGGCCGGGAATACCGCAGCACGGAAGGCCGGCTTGCCCGCCGAGCGCAGTACCAGCTTGCCGTTGGCAAAGTGCGCCTGGCTGTCGCTGACGACCAGGCGGCGTTCGCCCTGCAGTTGGCCGATCGCCAGCTGGCGCGCCTGCTGCTGCGACAACACCAGCACAGTCACCGGCTTCTTACCGGCACAGTCGAGCGTGAGTGCGGCATCGAGGCCAGGCTGGATGCCTTCCACCAGCACACCCGCCGCCGCATCGGCCGCCCTTGCTTGCGGCGCCTTGACGCAGCCGCGCGCGGTACCGTCCAGCGCAAATTCAGGCGCAATGCCGTCCTGCGCCGCGAACACATACACGCTGCCCGCCTTGCCCCGCTCCAGCCGCGCCACTGGTTGCACGGTAGCGTATTGCAGACGGTAGCCATCGAGGTCGAAATTGATCGGCCAGAAGAAGTAACTGCCCGCAGCGATATCGACCGGCTGGCGCGGCAGGGTGACCGTCTGTCCCGCCAGTTTTACCGCGAACTGCACTTGCTTTTGTCCCGGCAGCGCGTACTGCCGGATATGCCCGTTATAGAACAGGAAGGCTTGCTCGCCCTTGCTGCGCACCGACCAGCGCGGCGCCGACAGGTCGGCCGGGTCGGACGGCACCACGGAGGGCTTGCGCACGGTCATTAGGGCCAGGCGCGCGCCGAAGTCGTTCATGAAATAGTGGAAAGGCCGCAGGTAAGCCAGTACTTCGCGCTGCTGCCCGTCCGGGCCAAGCGGCGCGTTGAAGTCATAGTTGATGGCCGGCGTATCGTTGTAGCCGCCGGTGCGGGTGCTCTCTTCCATGGTCGTCATGCCGACCGGATTGCGGCCGCCATGGAACATGTAATAGCCCATCAGGTTCACGCCGGAGCCCATCTGCACCGGCAGGGTCGAGGCGATATCGTCCGGCGACACCAGCGTGCGGCGGCGATACATGGCCGGCAGGCCGGCGCCGTATTCCGCGCCGAGGAAAGGCGTGCGGTCCATATCGGTTTCCGCCGTGCCTTGCTGCGTGGCGCGGGTCTGCGCACCGAGGTCGCCGCTGACGCGGGTGTCGAAGCGGAAGGCGTAGGTTTCCTTGGGCGGCAGTTCGGTTGTGCTGGTAGCCCACGGTTCGTCCTGGTAGCCGCCGAACACCGGCACCACTTCACCCGAAGGATACAGGGTCTGGTCCCAGCCGGTGACGGTGTAGAACGGCACGTCGATGCCGGCCTTCACCGCCATGCCCTTCAGCGTGGCAATGTGCTGCGCACCACGGTTTGGCCCGGCCAGGTTGTACTCATTCTCGATCTGAGCGCCGATCACGGGACCGCCCTGCTTCCACAGCAATCCGTCCACCTGCTTTGCAATTTCGCGGTAGAAGCGGTCCACGTACTTCAGGTATTGCGGATCGTCCTGGCGGGTCGGCATGGAGTCGACCACCCAGTCCGGAATGCCGCCGTAGCGCACTTCCGCGTGCGACCATGGGCCGACGCGTATCCACACCTCCAGCCCGGCCTTGTTGGCCAACTGGATAAAGCGCCGCAGGTCGCGGTTGCCGCTCCAGTTGAACTTCCCTTCCTTTTCCTCGTGGTGGTTCCAGATGATGTAGCTGGCGACGACGTTGATGCCGGCCGACTTCATCTTGGCCAGTTCGGCCGCCCAGCTCTCTGCCGGGCTGCGCGAATAATGGAATTCGCCCATCACCGGCAGCCAGGGCTGGCCATCACGCGTCAGGTACTGGCTGTTGATGCCAAGGGCATGGCCGCCGGGTGCAACGGCGGTGCCCATCTTGATATGGCCGGACAAAGGCGCCGGTGCGGGAGCGCTGGCATCGACTGCCAGCACCTGCCCAGCCTGGGCAGCGTTCGCAAACGCCATCGCGGCCAGGCAAAGTGTGTTACGGATCATCGGCATGCCTCTGTCAGAACTTGTAGCTCAGGCCCAGGTTGTAGCGGCGGCCATATTCCATCACGTTCTGCATGTACGGATTGTTGGACTGGGTCTCCACCACTTTCTGGTTGGTGATGTTGTCCAGGCCCAGGCGCAGTTGCAGCTGCGGGGTCAGCCACTTGGAGAAGTTGGCGGAGACGTAGGTCTCGGCTGGATTCTCGATCATGTAGCCCGCGGTCCAGCGCGGCATGCGCACGAAGGCGCTGTGGTAATTGGCCGACACGCGCGCTTCATAGCCCGCTTTTTCGTACCACAGGGTCAGGCCGCCGTTACGCTTCATCAGGCCCACCATCGGGTAGTCGTTGGTGTATTCCTTGATGTCGCTGTCGTTGTACGAGAAGTTCGCCGCCACGCCCAGGCCATCGAACGGTGCCGGCAGGCTGGTGAAGGCATGCTGTGCAACGAGCTCCAGGCCCCGCACATTGCCGCCCTTGCCGTTCACGGAACGGGTCAGGGTCGCGGCGCGGCCGTTGACGGTGGTGTTGTCGGTGGTAATGCCGATGTAGTCCGACACCTTCTTGTAGAACACGCCGGCCGACAGCAGCGAGCCTTTGTCGAAGTAATACTGCCACGACAGGTCAACCTGGTTCGACATCATCGGCAGCAGGCCCGGATTGCCGGCGCTGCCGGTAATCGGCTGCTGCGAACCCGGATTGGTATCGATTGCCAGTTGGCGCGAAGCGCGCATTTCATCCATCGGGGCACGCGACATGGCGCGCGCCACGCTGAAGCGCACTTGCTGTTTCTGTGCCTGGTCCAGGTTGAAGATCAGGTTCACGCTAGGCAGCACACGGGTGTACGAAGCGCCGCCTTCGGCGGGGGTTGGCGCGGCGCCATTGATCGATTCCATGCCGCTGCCGGTCTGCCTGGTGTGCACCACGCGCACGCCGGCATTGCCGCGGAAGGTCTTGCCGAACAACTCGCCTTCCAGGTCGGCCTGGGCATAGACGCTGCTGTTCTTTTCCTTGACCTTCCAGCCGGCCAGCTGGTCGTTGGCGGTCGGGGTGCGGCCATCCGGGCTGAAGGCGCTGTCGCCCCACAGCGCGGTGGTTGCGCCCATGAAGTCCTTCAGCACGATGAACGGGGCGAAGCCGGAGACGTTCACCGTTTCGTACGCTGCGGCCGGAATGGCGGTGCTGGACGCCAGGTTCCAGGTCGTCTGGTGGTATTTCTTTTCGCGGTCGGCAAAGCGCGCGCCGAACTTGATGCGGTTCACCACGCCCGCATCCAGCGGACGCCAGGCGCTCAGTTGGGCGGAGCTCAGGCGGTCGTCGACGTGGCCGTCGGTGTCCACATACAGGGTCGGGTTGCCGAAAGCAGCGGGATTGCCCGAATCGTGGCTGAAGCTGAAGTCCTGGTTTTCGTCGCCGGTGAAGGCCCACTTGATGGTGCCGTTGTTCAGGGAGAACTGGCGCACGTCGCGCCATGCGCTGTCCCGGCCCGCCGAAGAAGTAGCGATGTCGGCATCCACTTTCCATTCGCCGACATTGAACTTGCCGTTCAGGCCGGCGGCCAGGTTGTCCATGTCCTGCGTCCACAGCGTGCTGTTGGTGGTCAGGCCGACGTTGTTGACAGTGGCGCCGACCACATAGCCGTTGCGGATGTCCAGGTTCGAATAGTTCGCGCTTTGCCAGCCATCCCAGTTGCCAAGGTCGCCGGTCCAGTGCGACATGGCCGGTTCGCGAATCTTGTTCTTGGCGTAGTACACGTCAGCGGTGATCGTTGCATCCGGGCTGGCCTTCCATTCCACCTTGCCCAGGACGCTGCCGCGCTCATTGGTGCCGCGCTTCAGTTCAGTCTCGAAGCCCCATGGCGTCTTGTCTACCTTGCCGTCGCCATTGATGTCGGCCGAGTGGTCTTCATTGAAGCCCCAGTGGTTTTTGCGCTTTTCTACAGACGGCTGTTTCTGGTAGCTGAAGGCCAGTGCCACGCCCACATTCCGGTCGGCGTTCTGGTCGATGTAGATGCCGCCCAGGCGCGGGCGTACCGCTTTGGTATCGAGGTCGCGCGCTTCCGGGTAGTACAGCGCGTCGGCCTTCAGCGAAGCCTGGCGGCCGTTGTATTTGAGCGGGGACACGGTTTGCAGGTCGATGCTGGAGGCAACGCCGCCTTCCACCAGGTCGGCATTCTGGGTCTTGTAGACGATGGCGCCGGACAGCGATTCAGACGGGAACTGCTCGAAACGCACAGCGCGGTTCGGCTCGGACGAGGCCAGCTCGCGGCCATTCAGGGTCGCGCCAATGAAGCGCTCGCCCATGCCGCGCGCCACGATCTGGCTGGCATTGCCGCGATCCAGGCCGGCGGCCAGGCCGGGCAGGCGGGCCAGCGATTCGGCGATGGTGGTGTCCGGCAGCTTGCCGATATCTTCGGAAGCGACGACTTCCACCATGCTGTTCGAATTTTCCTTGACGCTCAGGGCACTGCGCACCGAGGCGCGAATGCCGGAAACAGTCACCTTCTGGACCGACGGTTCTTCTGCCTGCTGCGCGAACGCAGCAGGAATCGCAGGCAGCAGGAACAGCGACTTCACCAGCAAACTGATTTTCTTCTGCTTCATGATTCTTTTGTTTTCTCCGTAGTTTTTATGTGATTTGTTGTATTACCAGAGTGCCCCGTAGATGACGGCCAGCAGTACGCAGACCACGGCCGATCCGATGGCAAAGCCACGGTCAACACGGAACAGTTGGCGGTCGACGACCATGGCTTTCTCCTCGCCATCACGCCTTCCCATAAGGCTGATCAGCACCATGCCGGCCACCACGGCCCAGAACACCAGGAACATGCGGTCGATGAACGGGATCTCGTAGACACCACTGCCGTTGTCGGCGGCGAAGCCGATCGGCGCCAGGAAGTGCAAGTCCATCATCGTTGGCAGGAACTTGAGGATGATCGAGAACACCAGCCCGCCCACCGTTGCAAACATGGCGGCTGCGTTGCTCGCCTTCTTCCAGAAGAAACCAAGCAGGAACATGGCCAGGATGCCTGGCGAGACAAAGCCGGTGTATTCCTGGATGTACTGGAAACCGCCCTTCTTGTCGATGCCCAGCATTGGCGCGATCAGCACCGCAATTGCCATCGATGCCACCACGGTAAGGCGGCCGACCCACACCATGCGCTCTTCGCTCGCTGCGGGTGCAAATTTCTTGCGATAGATATCCAGCGTGAAAATGGTGGCGATGCTGTTTGCCTTGCCGGCCAGCGAAGCCACTACCGCAGCGGTCAGGGCCGCGAATGCCACGCCGCGCAGGCCGTCCGGCAGCAATGCCAGCAGGGTTGGGTATGCGCGGTCCGGATTAAGTTCGCCGCCCTGGCGCAAGGCGCCGCCCAGCGCGCCCGCCTGGTCCAGTGCGAAGGCAGCAATACCCGGCAGCACCACGATCACAGGCATCAGCAATTTCAGGAAGGCCGCAAACAGCAGGCCCTTGCGCGCGGTCGGCAAGTCCGCGCCGAGCGCACGCTGCGTGATGTACTGGTTGCAGCCCCAGTAATTCAGGTTGGCGATCCAGATGCCGCCCAACAGGATGCTCAGGCCAGGCAGGTCCATATAGCTTGGATGGTCGCGCGTCAGCACCATGTCGAAGTGGCCGCGGGCGCGGGCAAACAGTTCGGCCGTGCCATGCAGCGCGCCTTTGCCGCCGCCCAGGCTGGCTACCAGGTCCAGCGCGATCCAGGTCGTTACCAGGCCGCCGATCACCAGGCACACCACCTGGATCACGTCGGTGTAGCCGATCACCTTCATGCCGCCCAGCGTGATCACCGTCGCGAATACTGCCAGGAACAGCATGCAGGCGCCGACACTCAAGCCGGAAATGCTGCTGATCGCAATCGCGCCAAGGTAGAGGATGGAGGTCAGGTTGACCACGATGTACAGGCCAAGCCAGAACAGCGCCATGGTCATCGCCACGCCCTTGCCATAGCGCTGCTCGAGGAACTGCGGCATGGTGTAGATGTGGTTCTTCAGGTAGACCGGCATGAAGAACACGGCCACGATGATCAGCGTAGCCGCCGCCATCAGCTCGTACACCGCGATGGCCATGCCGATCTTGAAACCGGAACCGCTCATGCCTATGAACTGCTCGGCGGAGATATTGGAGGCGATCAGCGAAGCACCGATGGCCCACCAGGTCAGCGAGCCTTCCGCCAGGAAGTAATCGCGCGAGGCGGAACCGGAGCTGCTGTTCTTGCGGCGATAGACCCAGATGCCGTAGGCCGCGACCACGGCGAAATAAACGAGGAAGACGATTGAGTCGAGCGATGTGATTTTCATGGGCGTGCGTCTCTGTTTGCAAATGTCGGGGAAACATTTACTTATCATTAATCCGTGTAGATTAACGAATCGGCTATTCCGTAGTTATGAGGAATAACCATTAAGCTATGATTTGTTGGAATAGCTCAACGGAGCTGCGATTGACACTTTCACACTTGACAATGATAATGCGAAGCATTCTCAACTAGCCAGCCAGTCGTGCATTGGATGCGTGGATAGCCAGCCTTAGGTCAATCAAGGAGCTCTCCGTGCAGTCATATCAGTTAGCGGCCCTCATGCTCGGCATGTCGGCGCAAGCACAAGCCCAGGAACAGATGGGGCTTGTGATCGAACCTGTCATCATCCAGGCCTCGCGTTCCAATATCGAGGCGGACCGGGCGCCGCAGACGGTGGTCATCATCGACAGGAAAGCAATCGAACAGCAACTGGCCATTTCGGGCAATTCGTCCGATGTATTGAGCAGCATCCTTCCCTCCTACACACCGAGCCGCGGCAAGATGAACGGCTCCGGCGAGACGCTGCGCGGCCGCACGCCGCTGATCCTGGTCGATGGCGTGCCGCAATCGAATCCGGTGCGGCCGACCGGCCGCGAAGCCCACACGATCGACTACTCCATGGTGGAGCGCATTGAAATCGTGCAGGGTCCGAACGCGATCAACGGCCTGGGCGCAACCGGCGGCACCATCAACATCATCACGCGCCGTCCGGAAAAAGGAACGATGAACCAGCACATTAACGTGCAGGTCACGGCGCCGACCACCCACGTCGAAGGCGACACCCTGAGCTACAAGACCAGCTACCGCATCGACGGCCGCCTGGACAAGCTGGATTACCTGTTCGCCGTTTCGTATGAAGACCAGGGCCTGTACCTGGACGGCAAAGGCCGCAGCATCGGCGTCGATGTGACACAGGGCGACCTGATGGACTCGCGCAGCTACGACGTGCTGGCCAAGATCGGCTATCGTCCGGACCACCAGCAAAAGCTGCAGTTCTCCGTCAACCGCTACCGCATCAAATCCAAGGCCAACTACCTCGGCGTGCCGGGCGACCGCAAGCTCGGCATCCCCTCCACTTCCATCGAAGGGACTCCGCCCGGTGTGCCGGCATGGAACGACGTGTGGACCAGCAGCGCCAGCTACAACCATTACGACCTGGCCGGGATGGAATTGTCCGCCATGGTCTTCAACCAGGAGTTCGTCGGCTTGTTCGGTGCCGACAAGTCGGCCACCTTCCAGGACGTGAAGATCGCGCCGGCCGGCACCCTGTATGACCAGTCGCGCGCCGTTGCATCGAAATTCGGCAGCAAAGTCGGCCTGACCAGGGCAGGCCTGCTCGATGGCCGCCTGAAGCTGACAGCCGGCATCGATACCCTGTCCGATAAAGGCAAACAGGATATGTACCTGACCGGTCGCACCTTTGTGCCCGAATCGAAATACACCAACTTCTCGCTGTTCACCCAGGGTGAATTCAAGGTGTTCGACACCCTGACCGTGCACGCCGGCGTGCGCCGCGAGAACGCCGACCTGAAGGTGGACAGCTACCGCACGCTGGCCGCGTACAAGAACACCTTCGTTGAGGGCGGCAAGATCAAGTTCAATGAAACGCTGGCCAACGCCGGCCTGGTGCTGACGCCCGTCAAGGACGTCACCGTGTACGCCAGCTATTCCGAAGGCTTTGGCCTGCCGGACATCGGCCGCACCCTGCGCTCGATCAACACGCCGGGCCAGAAGATCAGCAACCTGCGCGACCTGAAGCCTATCCTGACCGAAGGCGTCGAGCTGGGCACCCGCGTGCGCAAAGGCGACTGGGACCTTGATGCCGCCTACTTCCGCTCCGACTCCGACTTCGGCGCGCGCGTGGTATCGGTCGGCGGCGTGTTCATGATGGCGCGCGAGAAGACCCGCCTGGAAGGATACGACGCCAGCGCCACCTACCGCTTCAGCAAGGCGCACCGCGCCAGCCTGGCCTACGCCTACACCAAAGGCCGTTATGACAGCAACGGCGACGGCGATCTGGATGCGAAGCTCGATGGCCTGAACGTAGCCCCGAACCGCCTGATCGCAAGCTGGAGTGCCAACTGGAGCGACAAGCTGTCCTCCCACGTCCAGGTGCAGCACGCCTTCAGCCAGGGCTTCGGCGATCCAGCCAGGGAATTCAGCGGCTATACGCTGGCCGACGCCTCCCTCGGCTACAAGTTGGGCAAAGGCGCCCTGCGCGCCGGCATCGCCAACCTGTTCGACAAGGACTACATCACCTACTACTCGCAAAGCGCCCTGGTGGAACCGGCCCGCTACTTCGCCGGCCGCGGCCGCAGCGTAACGCTGGGCTACTCGCAGGGCTTCTGAGCGCGGCGCGCCGCACTGTCAGGTGCAAATGCCTTCGTATGCGATGGTTCGTGGCGCGCGCGATCCCAGGTCGGGGAAGGCTTGGCACTCAACGTAGTCCGAGTCTTTGAATTCAACGGCAGTCTTGCACTGGGCCGGCTTGGCAGCAGGCAGCGCCAGCTTGCCTGCGCGCTGGAATTTTCCATCCGGCTCAACCCAGTAGCGGTCATCGGCAAATTCGATCAGCAACTGGTTGTCGCGCACGGCCACTGGCGTGAAGTTGACCGGCATCGGCCAGCGCCGGATCGCCTTGCCCGACGCATCCAGTTCAACGGCCTTTTCGGACGTCAGCCGCCCCTTGCCGAAAGGCGGAAGCTTGTCCACCTTCACGACCGCGATCTCACCGCAAGGATGGTCTTCGATGGACTGGAAACCCGCGACTCGCGAAACATCGCCTTCAAACCAGAAATGGAAAGGCTCCGCAGCGAGCGCGGGGGCTGAGGCAGCAGCTGCCATCAGGGCAAAGAACAAGTAACGCATCTGATCTCCGGGATTCAAAAATCGCCGGATATTAGCATGTCGATAATATCTACCTCGCTTCGATTGGGATCTTCTGGCTCGCCCAGTAGCCGTAATCGACATGGATATTTTCCATGAGCTCAAACAGGCTCGTAGCCTGGTTAGTCAACAACAAAGTCCATTGCGAGAAGAAGTTACCCTGCTTCTCGGCCATCTTGGACATGGTGTTGGCATTGCGGATCAGGGCGAAGTCCTCGGCCAGTATTGCGCAGCCCAGGCGCCAATCCAGGTTCTGCTGGTGCAGGCGCTGCATGACGGCTCCCTGCAACTGCAGCCACTCGCTCCAGACCTGCGGGTCGGCGAGGCGGCTCGCCAGCCCTGCCGACAACACGCTGTTGTGCAGCATGCGCGCAGCTTGACGCTGGACCAGCGCATTCGCCTTCATGGTATTGGCCAGCGGCGCCAGGGCCTTGGCGGCCGGTGCTTCGCGCAAGGCGGGAACGCCCGGCTTGTCGATGGCTTTCACTCCGACCGAAACGGGAAGTTTGCTCATATCGTTCTCCAGTGGCGCTTAAGCACAAAGGCGGTCGAGCATGGCATGGATCGCCTTGATCTGCACCGCTTCACGCGAATAGTAGTCGGGGGCTTGGGGATTCACGCTGGTGTAGCCCCACCAGTCCCAGCAACCGTCCGGATTCTGGACCGTGTCATTGTCCGTTCCTTCGGCCTGCGGATAAAGCACGATGATGTCGTTGCTCTCGGCGATATGGTTGTAGCCCGTGGTGGTGAAATAGCGGTTGCCGTAAGGCGGCTGGTTGGCAATGTCTGCCCGGCCGTTGACGTAATCCGTGTAGTTGTAGCCCTGCTTGCAGCCATGCAGCGCGATGTGCACCCTCGGCTCCTTCACGCGTCCTGCCGCGACGTTCGATGGAATGTAGATGTAGCCGAACTGGCTCATGCTGGCCCGGTCACGCGCATCGGCAAAGAACTCCGTCTGGTCGAAGCGCAGCAACTGCCCGGCCAGGTGTTCCGCCGCCGGTTGCAAATCGCTGTAAATGTGGCGCAGGATATCGTGCGACTGCATGAAGCCGCCGTTGTTGATGTACGGCGGCTGGTTGGTGGACAGCCCCGAGTCCTCAGGGTTGTCGGTAATGATGCTATGCCCGGCGGGCACGCTGTCGACATAGCGGATGTTGGCTGGATTCACCCCCAACAGCTCATAGAACTTGCGCGTCCGCGCCACCACGTCCGAATCCACCACATCATCCGCGCTGCCGGTAAAGATGTAGAGGCGGTCATCGGCCAGGTTGGTCACCGCGTCGATCCGCCCTGCCCTGGCGGTCTCCTGCGCCATCGCAGCCAGCTTCTGCGCGTCCGGCGAAACCTGCGGGATCAAAGGGTTCATGCAGATATACAGCGAGTTCTCGATGCAAGCATCTTCCGCGGTCATCATGTCGTCCGGCCGGAAAATTTCAGCGCAGCGGAACGGCCCGCCGGCAATGATGCCAGCGCCCGCGAAGCTGGCCGAATGCGCCAGGTGAAGCTGCACAGTCATGAAGGCTCCGGACGACAGGCCGGAGATCGAGTTGTTGCGCTTTGATGCCTTGTACGAACCGAGTTGGACGACTTTGCTGCTGGAGCTTGCGATCATGCTGAACCTCCTGTTAAGCAGTGAGTGGAAGGAACGCGGGAACGCCACGATGTCGTCTAGCGACTATATCGTCGCGAGGATCGTCGGCAATTGAGCTTGCGCAAACCAGCTTAGCAGCGGAGTGGCCCGAAAAGTTCGCGCATTGTCACGAATGGGCTGTCGGCGCACATGAACTTTTTTCACGTGCGCACTGATCTTAATGCGAACTGGAAGGCTTGCGGTATCCCGATTCCATCCACGCAGTCGCACTCGCGACGCTCAGCTTGAAATTCGGCGCCACACGCACTTGCGCCTGCTCCTCGCCGAAAGGATCGAAAGCAGTCAGGGTCGCGTACGGATCATCTTCATCCGGGGTGATGTCGAGGTTGACGGTGATATAGGCAGCGCCCTCGGTATGGACGCGCACGCTGCGGTGCAATTGCGCGTGCAGCTGCTGCTCATGGCGGCGGATGACTTCGCTGGCGGTCTTGACCAGCGTGTTGAAGGCATTCACGTCAAGCGGCTTGGGATTCTTCTTGTCGCGCCCCATGGTCCAGGGACCAACCAGCGCCGGCTCAGCCTCGCCATCCTTGATCATCGCCACCGCCCAGCCGTCATCGTCCTCATTCTTGATGACGCGCGCCGTCCAGCCATTGTCCTGCCAGACGCGGTCTTCCTGCACCAGCACTTCTTCTTCCATCAATTCATCGATCATCGCGGCTCCAATGTTAGCTAGCTGAAAATACTGTGATTATATACAGTTCTTTATTTCCAGCAAGTAGCAAAGGATTCAGTAGCGTCCAGCCTCCAGGTCGGCCAGGTACTGGTCATACTTCCCGCTTTCCTTCAGCTTGCGCAAGCCGCGGTTGAAACGTTCGATATAGCCGGCATTCGCGGCATCGGCGCGCCGCATGATGAGCCGGTACTGAGTGCTGCCACGGCC
>JBCNOP010000154.1:0-12643 GCA_039593775.1 Pseudoduganella sp. | reverse complement strand
TGTATGGCCCCAACCCATCCGGTTTGATGATCCAGTTCGGTCCAGCCTGGACACTCCCCGCCAGCGTCATTGCCACCAACGCACACCACCATTTCACAATCGTTCCCCTTATAGTTTATTGACTCACAGCAACAGCATACTCCTGATCTGGAAGCAACGCCACACTATAGCCGGCCTGGGTTGGCCGCCGCGCGATATGGAGCTGGGACATGAAGGTGGTGTCCAGGTAGCCGCCATGGTCGGCGCAGACGGAAAAGTCATCAAGACCGCCGTCCAACTCTCTTCCGGCTTTCCAAATCTCGACGACGCAACGGAAGCCGCGCTAAAGAATTGCATCTTCAAACCAGGCACCGTCAATCAACGGCCAGTAGCCATGTGGAAGAGCGTCTACTATTCCTGGATGGCATCGGAATCTGGCGCCATGGGCAGTGAGTGGCGAAAAATATTGCGCTCGGCAGAAGAAGGGGATCCAGCGGCCCTGTACATGTTCGCCAAACTGCAGCTTGGTGTGAAGGAGACCAAGGAGAACGGCATGAAAATGCTGAAACTGGTCGCCAATGCAGGCTTCCCCATGGCGGAATATGAACTCGCCCAGCGCTACGAGGACGGCTGTTGCGTGGAGCGCGATCAGGAAGCAGCCGAGCTGTGGTACGCCAAGGCACTCAGCCATGGCGACCCTTTGGCACGTGAACGGGCCCGGCTGCTTCAAAACGCAGCGAATGGCGCTCCATAAAAAAACGGCCCTGCATGCAGGGCCGTTTCGTTGAGGGCAGTGGCGTTTAAGCGTAGCTGCGCAGGCGCATCGAGAACTCTTGCAGGGACTTGATGCCCGACGCTTCCGCACGTTCGCACCAGTCTTGCAGCTTCTGCACCAGTTCGTCACGGGTGAAGTGCGAACGCTCCCACAGCATGCCCAGTTCCACGCGCATATTGTGCATGGTTTCCAGCGCCTTCGAGTGCTGGAACAGTTCCACCAGTTGCTGCTTCTGCGGGGCTTCCAGCTTGGCTGGCTCGCGCTGCAGCAGCTTGCGGGTAGATTTCGGGAAGCGCGCCTTGAGCTGCGACTTGTCGGTCAACTGCGCCAGTTCCTCTTTCCATGCGTGCTTGACCGACTTGGCGTACTTGGCCATCACGTCGTAGCGGTTGGCGATCACGGATTGCAGGGTTTCGAAGTCGGCCTTCACCTTGGCTGGGTCGAACTTTGGCTTCGGCGGCATCTTCTTCACTTTGGCCATGCCGATCATTTCCATGGCGCGGATATAGCCCCAGCCGATGTCGAACTCATACCACTTGGACGACAGCTTGGCCGAAGTCGCATAAGTGTGGTGGTTGTTGTGCAGCTCTTCGCCGCCGATGATGATGCCCCAAGGGATGATGTTGGTGGCTGCATCGGCGCAGTCGTAATTGCGGTAACCCCACCAGTGGCCAATGCCGTTGATGATGCCGGCGGCGGTCACAGGGATCCACAGCATCTGCACGGCCCACACGGTAATGCCCTTGGCACCGAACAGGATGAAGTCGATGATCAGCATCAGCGCCACGCCCTGCCAGCTGAACTTGCTGTACAGGTTCTTTTCGATCCAGTCGTCAGGAGTGCCGTGGCCGTACTTCTCCATGGTTTCCTTGTTCTTGGATTCAGCGCGATACAGCTCGGCGCCTTGCCAGAACACAGTCTTGATGCCCTTGGTCACAGGGCTGTGCGGATCTTCTTCGGTATCGCACTTGGCGTGGTGCTTGCGGTGGATGGCAGCCCACTCCTTGGTCACCTGGCCGGTGGTCAGCCACAGCCAGAAGCGGAAGAAATGGGACGGGATCGCGTGCAGTTCCAATGCGCGGTGCGCCTGGTGGCGATGCAGGAAGATCGTCACGCTGGCGATGGTGATGTGGGTCAGGATCAGCGTAACGCCAACCGTTGCCCAGACACCGAGGCCGGTCACGCCATTGCTGATGAAATCGAGAACTGCACTTAAATCCATTACAACTCCATTTTAGGGACTGCGAATACGCGCAATTGTACGCGCTTTCGTAGGTGATTTGCGGAAGGTTTTCCCGCAGGCACTGATTATTTTTTAGGCAGACTGTCCCGGCAGAGTGCCGAGCACGCGAATCTCGCGTTGCGGGAACGGTACAGATATCCCGTTTTCTTTCAAGGACTTCCAGATTGCCCGATTGACATCCGAGGTCACGCCGCCACGGCCATTTTCCGGGTCCTGGATCCAGAAAGCCAAGGCAAGTTCAAGGCCATCGGCGCCAAAGGCCTGCAGCATGCCGGAAGGCGGCTTGTCCTTCATGACGCGCGGGATGCTCAGTGCGGCATCTTCCATCAGCTTGAGCACGAAGTCGACGTCGCTTTCGTAGCCGACCGTCACGCGCGTGATGATCACCACTGCCGGATTGGTCAGCGAGGAATTTTGCACCGCACCGGACACCAGCATTTCATTCGGCACGATGGATTCCACACCATCGGTCCCCTGCAGCACGGTGTAGCGCGTATTGATCTGGGTGACCTGGCCGCTGTATTTGTCGACCGTGATCACATTGCCGATGGTCAGGCTGCGGTCCAGCAGGATGATGAAACCGGACACATAGTTGCTGGCGATCTTCTGCAAACCGAGACCAAGGCCGACACCCAGCGCGCCGCCGAACACCGACAGCACGGTCAGGTCGATGCCCACCAGCGACAGGCTGACCAGCACCGCAACCAGGATCAGCACTGCACGTCCCATGCGCGCGAACACGACGCGCAGGTTGGAATGCATGGTGTGCAGGTTCATCAACCGCTCTTCAAGCGCCGCCCCGGCCCACATGGCCAGCAACAGCAGCACCACCACCGACACTGCTGCCTGCAGGATGGTGGCGATCGACACCTTGTGCTTGCCGAGCGGGATCAGCGTATCGTCGAGGAAGTCGAAGATGTCGACGTAGAAGCCGGTGATATACAGCACGAAGGCCAGCCAGACAACTAGCTGGAAAGCCTTCTCGAAATTCTGCATGCCCTCGCCCACCACGCCACCGCGCGCAAACACGCGGCGCAGCAGGTAGAAGCCGAAACGGATCACGGCCAGCGAGCTGAAGATCGGCAGCGCCAGGTTAACCAGGTTCACGTGCTGGTGCATGCGGCCCAGCATCTTATGCGAAATCCACAGCAGCACGACGATGGCCAGCGGACCGACGACGCGGCCAAAGCTCTCCAGGCCAAAGCGCGCCACGCCGTTGTCCGCGGTACGCGCCTTCACACCGCGCCAAAGGAAGCGCGACAAGGTCCAGCCCAGCAAGATGGACAACACGATCGCACCCGCCTGCCACATCAGGCCTGGATCGCGCAGATCACCCAGAAGATCATTCAGCAAATTCGCCAACGGCATCGTTCGGTTTTCTCCTTATGGTCGCGCCCGTGTCCCACCATGGGGTCACACCCGTTTCGGGACACGAGCCCAGCTATGTTACGGTTGCGCCCGTGTCCCATTTCGGGTGTGACCCCAAGGTGGGACACGGGCTGGGCTGTTACTCTTCGTCGACCTTGGCCGGCTTGGCCATTGGCTTGCGTTCGAACACGGCGGCGAAGAAGCCGTCGGTCTGGTGCTTGTGCGGCAGCAGCTTGAGGTAGTCGCCCATTTCGAGGTTGGCGATCTTTTGCTCGGCCAGCACTTTGGACATCGGCACCAGCTCGAAATCCGGATGGGTTTCGATGAACTGCTTGGCGACGGCGTCGTTTTCTTCGTTCAGCAGCGAGCAGGTGGCGTACACCAGGCGGCCGCCGCCTTTGACCAGGCGCGCGGCGCCGTCCAGGATCGAGACCTGCTTTTCATGCATTTCGGCGATCGCGCTTTCCGGTTGGCGCCACTTTACGTCCGGGTTGCGGCGCAGCGTGCCCATGCCGGAGCATGGTGCATCTACCAGCACGCGGTCGATCTTGCCTGCCAGGCGCTTGACCTTGGCGTCCTTTTCGTGGGCAATGGCAACCGGGTGCACGTTCGACAGGCCGGAACGGGCCAGGCGCGGCTTCAGCTTGCCCAAACGCTTTTCCGATACGTCAAACGCATACAGGCGGCCGGTATTACGCATCTGCGCACCCAGCGCCAGCGTCTTGCCGCCGGCGCCGGCACAGAAGTCCACCACCATTTCGCCGCGCTTGGCGCCGAGGATCTGGGCCAGCAGCTGGCTGCCTTCGTCCTGCACTTCGATGGCGCCGGATTTGAACAGCGGCAGATTTTGCAGGGCCGGCTTTTTCTTCAGGCGCAGGCCCAGTGGCGCGTATGGCGTCGGCTCGGCGACGATCGGCGCGGTGGCCAGTTCGGCCACCACCGCATCGCGGTCGGTCTTCAAGGCGTTGACGCGCAGGTCCAGCGGCGCCGGGGTGTTCAGGGCATCAGCCAGGGCCAGCGTTTCCTCTTCGCCGTACTGCTCGACCAGCTTGTCGAACAGCCATTTCGGCATGTTGGCGCGCATTGATTTGTGCAGCAGCGAGCGGTCGATTTCCAGCTGGCGCTTCAGCCATTCGGATTCTTCTTCGCTCAGGCCCGGCAGCGCGTCGATGCCGACGGCATCGGCCATGCCCAGCAACACCAGGCGGCGCATGGTGGCCCCGCCGGCGCCGGCTTCGGCGCGGTCGGTGAAGAAGGCTTTGTTACGCAGCACGGCGTACACCGATTCGGCAATGGCGCCGCGCTCGCGGCCGCCCAGCTTCGGGTGCGATTTGAAGAAGTGCGACAGGGTGGTGTCGGCTGGCGCGGTGAAGCGCATGATTTCACGCAGCACGTTTTCAGCGCTGGTGAGGACGTATGGGGGCAAACGCATTGTGTTCTTTCTTTATTCAGTTGCGGTCAATGTTGACCTTGCCATCCTCGACCTTCAAACGGCCTTCGATGAACCAGCGGATAGCGCGCGGGTACATGATCCATTCCTGTTCCAGCACGCGCGCCGCCAGCGCTTCGGCGGTATCGCCCGGCAGGATGGGCACGGACACCTGGTCCACCAGCGGGCCGTGATCCAGCTCGGCGGTGACGAAATGCACGGTGGCGCCGTGCGTGGTTTCGCCGGATGCCAGCGCCTGCTCGTGCGTGTGCAATCCTGGGAACAGCGGCAGCAGCGATGGGTGGATATTCAGCATGCGGTTTTCGTAGTGGCTGACAAAACCCGGCGTGAGGATGCGCATGAAACCGGCCAGCACCACCAGGTCGGGGTTGAAGCCGTCAATGACTTCCTGCAGCGCAGCATCAAATGCTTCGCGGCTAGGGTAATCCTTGTTGCTGACTACTGCGGTCGGGATGCCGTGCCTGGCCGCGAATTCGAGGCCTTTGGCGTCCGCCTTATTGCTGATGACGGCGGCAATGCGGGCGGGCCATTGTTCGGCCTGGGCTGCACGGACCACCGCTTCCATATTGCTTCCGCGTCCGGAAATGAGGATGACGATGTTTTTCATGGCCGCCATTGTACCTGCTCAGGCGAGCCAACGCGACATTATGCTGCCCTGCAGCAAACCATGCAAGAGGAGAATTGAGGCTACTCGAATGAGTAAAAGACGCGGAACGGTACTTTCTTTTCGGCCCAGTAATCAGCCGCATCACGGAAGACATCCAGCAGGCACTCGCGTGCTTCACGGTCAAACTTTTGCGTGTTTGGCAATTGTTCCAGCACGATCAGGAAGCCGGTCTGCTCGCCGGCCTTGGCCATGGTTTCAGTCAGGGTTTCGCGCAGGGCGTCGAAATTCTTGGCGTGCGGTTTAGGGATGTGGAAAGACTCTGAAATAATGCCCAGGACTTGCTGCTTGGTCAGGCCGGCATTGCAATGCGCATACAAGAAGTGCTGCCCCAGGCGCGCTGCCTCGTCCTGCAGCTCTGCCACGCGGAAGGCGCGAATAGACTGGACTAAATTAGGCGGCACAGTTATCAACAAACTCATCTTTCCCTCAAATCGACCTATCGTTTACATGCCGTAGGCGGGTCAATGCGCCGGGGCCGGAGCTTTCGTTTCTCCCTGTCAATCTGATTCCACGCCATAAGGGTAACGTGTTGTACTCTATGAATCAACCCGAAAGTGAGTCCTAACGCAAGTTTTGTTAAAAACTTACCATATTAACCCAAAAGCATGGGGTTACATTTTGTTGCCTTACTTCCCCCAAGGATACAAGCCTTGGCGTTAATATTTAGGCGTGCATTTCCGATTAAACCAAAGCGAACTGCCCAAAAGACAGAAACGAGGTAAATAAAATGAAAGCCAAAACTAAATTGTTTTTCGCAGCACTGAGCCTCGGCGCCCTGCCCCTGGCGCAGGCGCAAGCGACTGATTTTGAGGATTACGGCCGTGTGACCCGCGTCACTCCGGTGACCGAGCAGATCAACCGTCCGCGCCAGGAATGCCGCACTGAGTATGTCCAGGTGCAGCAGCCTCAGGAACGCGGCGTTGGCGGCAGTATCCTCGGCGGTATCCTGGGCGCTGCTGTCGGCAGCCAGGTCGGCTCCGGCCACGGCAAGACTGCTGCCACCGCGGCAGGCGCGATTGCCGGTGCCGTGATCGGCGACCGCACCCAGAACTCCAACGCGCAGCCAGGCGCGGTGCAGGAGCAAGCCGTGAAGCAGTGCCGCATGGTCGATGCTTATGAAACCCGCACCACCGGCTATAACGTGGAGTACGATTATCGCGGCCGTACTTACACCAATTTCATGAGCTATGATCCGGGCCAGCGTATCCGCCTGCGCGTGAACGTAGAACCGATGAATAATTAAGTCCCGGGCCACCTCTCCTTACCCGGACTGCCGGCCAGCAATGGCCGGCAGTTTTCATTTGTACGCTTGCTTGTAAGCAAGATAACGCGGGATAATGCGGCCATGCTGATTAAACGTAAATCCATCGAAAAAGA
Organism: Pseudoduganella sp.; assembly: GCA_039593775.1. GTDB lineage: Bacteria > Pseudomonadota > Gammaproteobacteria > Burkholderiales > Burkholderiaceae_D > Rugamonas. The sequence continues at coordinate 5,784 of JBCNOP010000154.1, read as the reverse complement.
AGAGTCTTCGCGTCCTGCCACGCGAAAACCAAAGTTTGCACCGGTCACGCTTTCTGAGCTGGATGGCGTGCGCTACCTGCATTTCGGCACCGAGTGGGTGCAAGGCGCCATGCGCATCCGCAAGCCGGACTGGCCGGAGCTGGAATACGCGCAGCAGATGATGGCCTGGATGCTGTGGAACGATTCCCCCAACCACATCGCCCAGCTGGGCCTGGGCACGGGCGCGCTGACCAAGTTCTGCTACAAGCACTTCCCTGAAGCGCAAGTCACAACCGTGGAGCTGAACCCATCGGTCATCAGCATCTGCTATTCCATGTTCAAGCTGCCCGACAATGACGGCCGCCTCAACGTGGTCGAGATGGATGCGATGGATTACGTCACCAACCCGGACAACCACGACACGCTGGACGCGCTGCAGGTCGACCTGTACGACGCCACCGCACGTGGCCCGGTGCTCGACACGCCCGAGTTCTACCAGGCTTGCGCCGCCTGCCTGAAGGACGATGGCATCATGACCATCAACTTGTTCGGCGACCACCCAAGCTACGCAAAGAACCTGAAAGCGATGAAGTTCGCCTTCCCGCAAGTCGTGTCGCTGCCGGAAGTGCATGATGGGAACGTGGTGGCAATCGCTTTCAAGACTCGCCGCAACATCGACGTGGCAGCGCTGGCCGATCGCGCCGCGCAGATCGTCGCCGAAACTAAATTGCCCGCAAAGTCCTGGCTCAAAGGACTGAAAGCCGCACTCGCATAAGGTCACACATGGCAAAAGCACTCGATCTTCAAGTTATCTTCACCTGGCTGCTGGCTGATGGAATGGTCGAGAAAGCCGAAGTCAAAGGGCTCTACACACAGGCGCAAGGCATCTTGCGCAACACGCCCGGGGCCATGCATCCCCTGAGCGCCGTGGCCCACTGCAAGCTGGTATCGGCAAAGAGCGGCAAGCTGCTGACGCTGGACGTGCTGACCGAATGGCTGGCGCAGCGCGCCAGGCTGCCCTTTTACCGCATCGATCCGCTGAAGATCGACTTCACCAAGGTGGCGGACGTGATGTCGGCCAGCTATGCGGCGCGCTTCAATATTCTGCCGGTGGAAATCACACCCGATACGCTGACCGTTGCCACCGCCGATCCCTTCGCACTGGAGTGGGAAGCGGAAATCGCCAAGGTGGCGCGCCGCGTTATCAAGCGCGTGATTTCGAACCCGCTCGATATTTCGCAGTACACCTCGCAGTTCTTCTCGCTGGCCAAGTCGATCAAGCACGCCAACAAGAACACCGGCCAGGACGTCGCGCTGCGCAATAACTTCGAGCAGTTGGTCGAACTCGGCAAGATGAACAAGACGGTCGATGCCAACGACCAGCATGTGATCAACATCGTCGACTGGCTGTGGCAGTACGCCTTCGAACAGCGCGCGTCGGATATCCACCTCGAACCGAAGCGCGACCTCGGCACCATCCGCTTCCGTATCGACGGCGTGCTGCACCAGGTCTACCAGGTGCCGGCAGTGGTGATGATCGCGATGACCGCACGTATCAAGCTGCTGGGCCGCATGGACGTGATCGAAAAGCGCCGCCCGCAGGATGGCCGCATCAAGACCCGCACCGCCGGCGGCCAGGAAATCGAGTTGCGTCTCTCGACCCTGCCGACCGCCTTCGGCGAAAAGCTGGTGATGCGTATCTTCGACCCGGAAGTGGTGGTCAAGACCCTGCCGGAACTGGGCTTCCCGCCGGATGACGCCAAGCGCTGGGATTCGCTGACCAACCGCCCGCACGGCATCATCCTCGTCACCGGCCCTACCGGCTCGGGCAAGACCACGACCCTGTACACCACGCTGAAAACGCTGGCGACGCCGGAAGTCAATGTCTGCACGGTGGAAGACCCGATCGAGATGGTGGAGTCGTCGTTCAACCAGATGCAGGTGCAGCCCGGCATCGACCTCACCTTCGCCGACGGCGTGCGCGCCCTGATGCGACAGGACCCGGACATCATCATGGTCGGTGAGATCCGCGACCTCGAAACCGCGGAAATGGCGATCCAGGCTGCGCTGACCGGCCACCTGGTGCTGTCCACCCTGCACACCAACGACGCGCCATCGGCTGTGATGCGCTTGCTGGAACTGGGCGTGCCTTACTACATGCTGGAAGCAACCCTGATCGGCATCATGGCGCAGCGCCTGGTGCGCACGCTGTGCGTGGACTGCAAGGTAGAAGGCGGCGAACTGCCGGACGATATCTGGCAAGGCCTGGTCGGTGGCTGGGACATCGCCAAGCCGGAGAAGGTATACCGCCCGGTGGGCTGCCCCGAATGCCGCCAGACCGGCTTCCGCGGCCGAACCGGTATCTACGAGCTGCTGACCACCAGCGAATCGTTCAACTCCATGCTGGAAGAAGAATCCGACATCACAGCGCTGCGCAAGCAAGCGGTAGCCGAAGGCATGATCCCGCTGCGCATTGCCGGCGCCTTCAAGGTACGCGAAGGCGCAACCACGGCGGAGGAAGTACTCAAAGTTACCGCCATGGGGTAACGGCTAAAAAGGGGCTTTGCAAACGCCAAAATCCTCGTATATAATACGGCCTCTTTCGGGTCGTTAGCTCAGTTGGTAGAGCAGCGGACTTTTAATCCGTTGGTCGCAGGTTCGAGCCCCGCACGGCCTACCAGAATGAACAGGAAAGCCTCGTCTTCGGACGAGGCTTTTTTGTTTTCGCTTTCGGCAATGCCGGCACCTATACGCGCCCTGCCCCTTCTGTTTAATATAGTCAAGTCCAAGCCCTTCATTCGACCAGATGCGCGAACACCTACTCACACCATCATTGACTGCCGAAACCAAGCCTTCGGTCAGTCTCTATTCGAGCAATTCCAGCCTCGCTGTCTCGATTTTCGGCGGGGCGCCAGCCGTCATCATGATGAGCATCCTGAACTCCTACCGTCTCAAACGGCTGGCCGACGCACCGGTATATCTGGCGGCACTAGGCGCCTGGGCTGCCATGGTGTATGCAGCGCTGCACCCGCCTGCACCGCAACCTCTCGACTGGCTGTTCAGCAACGTAGGGGTGCGCAGCAGCTCAAGCCTGCTGGCCATCCTCCTGTGCGGCGGATTCTACGCCCTGCACCGTAAACAGCACCGTACCAGCACTATGTTCCAGGCCGCTCCCTCGCCGTGGATTCCCGGTATCGCCTGCTGCTTGCTGGCTTGGGGCCTCAAATACATCGCGGTTCAAATCTTCAGCAGCGTGGGTGGCGCATGAACGAGTTCGCGATCCTGACCGCCGCCGAATATTCAACACGTGCCTCTGTACTGATCGAACGCCAGCGCTTCGGCCAGGCGCGCTCTGTGCTGGCCGAAGCGCTCGCCTCGCACCCGGACGACGCCGACCTGCTGTATCAGTCGGCGCGTGTCGACTACCTGACCGAGGACCTGCAGCAGGCGCTGGAGACGGTACGCCATGTCCTCGCAATCGAACCACTGCACCTGGACGCACGCTACCTGCTCGCCTGCATCTACGACGAGCGAAAGGAACTGCCCGCATCGGAAGCGGTGCTGCTCGAGTTGCTGCGCGAGTATCCCGAATTCGGCATGCTCTATGCGCGCTATGCAATGCTGATGTACCGTACTTTTCACATCGACAAGGCCAAAGCGCTGGCGCGCGAAGCCCTGCGCCTGGCGCCGGAGGATGAACTCGCGCTGATCGCCTGCGCAATCGGCGACCTGATCGAGGGCGACCGCAAAGTACCGGCTGCGACACTCTCGGCATTAATACGCAAGTATCCCGAAAATGCCGACACGGCGCGCCTGCTGGTGGTGCACCTGATTGGAATCGGCCAATACTGGGCTGCGAAACGAATCGCAGTCGAGTTGCTCAAGTCACAGCCGAATTCGCGCGAAAATCTCGAACTGGTGGTCCAACTCGAGACGTTGTCGCATTGGACGGTACTACCATTGTGGCCACTCAACCGATGGGGCGTAGCCGCAACCGTGGTCGTGTTTATCGCAACCATGGTTATCTTCAAGCTGCTGGGGATTTTTGCGCCCGAACACCGCTCGGCCTTTTCCAATTTCATGATCGCCTTCATGGCGTACTCCTGGTTCTATCCTCCACTGCTGGTGCGCTGGCTCAAACGGCGCGCGGGACTGTAAGACTATGACGACTCGCACACATTTCGAACACGCCTTGCTGGCCGACCCATTCAATTCCGCCATGCGCGGTGAATATGCAACGCTGCTGCTCGACGAAGGCGATGCCACTGCCGCCCTGACCCAATTCGAGCTTGCGACGCGCCAATCCGGGGATGCGGCTACACTGGTTGGCATGGCGCGCGCCCAACTGGCGCTCGACCGCGAAACGGAAGCCCTGGCAACTTATCGCCGCGCCCGCGAGCACGAAGGATTTGTCGCCGATGCCGAACTTGCGAAACTCGAGCAAAGCGCACGCCCGGCTGGCGGTCCCACCCTCGCCATCGTCGGCGGCACCCATAAGGTGGTCCCTATCAAGGCGGCCGAGGCGAATGCCGTGCGCTTCGATGACATCGGTGGCATGGCAGGACTGAAGAAAACGCTGCGCATGCAGATCATCGAGCCCTTCCTGCGACCTTCGCTGTTTGAGCGCTTCAAGAAGCAAGGCGGCGGCGGCATCCTGCTGTACGGTCCGCCGGGCTGCGGAAAAACCATGATGGCGCGGGCGGTCGCAAGCGAGTGCAATGCCAGCTTCATTTCGGTAGGCATCAGCGATGTACTCAATATGTGGATGGGCGAAAGCGAGCGCAACCTGGCGCAATTGTTCGAAAAAGCGCGCGCCCAGCGGCCATGCGTCCTGTTCTTCGATGAACTCGATGCACTGGCTTTTGCGCGCTCCAAGGCGCAGAGCGAGCACAGTCGGACCATCGTCAACGAATTCCTGGCGCAGATGGATGGCGTCCAGTACGACAACAAGAACGTACTGTTCCTTGGCGCGACCAATATGCCATGGGATGTCGATTCCGCGATGAAGCGGCCAGGTCGCTTTGCGCGCCAGATTTTCGTATCGCCGCCGGATCTCGATGCGCGCCGCCACATTATTGAGATGAAGCTGCGCGGAGTTCCCTCAAGTGGCATCGATGCCGATGCACTGGCCAGGGCGACCGAGCACTATTCTGGAGCGGACGTCGACGGCCTGCTCGACCTGGCCAAGGAGCATGTGATCCACGACATCCTGGAAGGTGGCGCAGAGCGTCCGATCGGTCCGTTGGATATCGACTATGCCTTGGAAATGGCCCAGCCCTCTACCCTGGACTGGCTACGCACCGCACGCAACCTGGTGCGCTACGCCGGCAACGACGGCAGCTTCAAGGACGTTGAGCAGTACCTCAAAGCCGCCAGGCTTCTTTGATCCAGCATCCTTAACGGAAGCGCTTCGGCTGGCGGCGGCGGTTGGCGGCGTTCTGGTCCTGCAGGATGCCGTCCACGCGCTCGGACGCGGAGCGCGACAGTTCCAGCGCCTGCGCCACGTCGGGGAAGAATTCCGGCAAGCGGTAACCGAGCCAGGCATAGGCGGAGTACAGGCGGCAGGCATCTTCCGCTTCCTGCAGGTTCATCCACTGCAGCGGGTTCTGCTCCGGATGCAAGTGGGTCACGCGCTGGCGCGACAGGGACACGCACCAGTGCTCCCAGGCTTTCTGCAACGTCACCACGTTGGAGGAGATCGGCACCAGCGATAAGGTGAACTTGTCGGCCACCGACAGCGGCAGGGTATCCAGCCATTCGGCACGCTCGAACTGCTCCTCGGTGATGCGGGGGAAGAAGAAGCCA
>JBCNOP010000153.1:0-12708 GCA_039593775.1 Pseudoduganella sp. | reverse complement strand
CGAACATGGAGCGCCTGTCGCTGGACCAGGTGCTGGAAGAATCGATCCAGCATTTCGTCGAGCAGGCGCTGCGCAAGGACATTGATCTTGGCTTCGACCTGCAGCCGACCAAGGTGACGGGCGACCGTTTCCTGCTGCGTGACCTGGTCGACAACCTGGTCGACAATGCGATCCGCTACACGCCGCCGAAAGGCACGGTCACGGTCAGCTGCTTCCCGCACCTGGGCGGCGGCATGCTCACGGTGGAAGATTCCGGCCCCGGCATCCCGCAAGCCAAGCGCGCCGCGGTGTTCCAGCGCTTCCAGCGGCTGGACGAAAAAACCACGGGCAGCGGCATTGGCCTGGCGATCGTGCGCGACATTGCCAATGCCCATGGCGCCAGCGTTGCCATCGACACCCCTGCCAGCGGGCAGGGTGCCCTCTTTTCTGTGTATTTCCCCTCCTAAAACTGCTCCTGTCAGGTATTTGTCAGGTTTTCCTCAGGGTAATGCAAGCTTGCTTGTCTAGACTTGCATTATCAGATACCAGCTATGGAGCAAATACATGGACCAGCAAAAGGCCGTGACGTCCCGCCCGGAGGGCTTTACGCTCATTGAATTGATGGTGACAGTGGCAATTATCGCCATCCTTGCCGCGGTGGCGATCCCCGCCTATGGCAATTACGTCAAGTCGGGCCGCATACCGCAAGCCACCAACAACCTGGCCAGCATGCGCGCCAAGCTGGAGCAGTATTTCCAGGACAACCGCACTTATATTGGCGCCTGTGCCGCCGGCACCATTGCCGCGCTGCCGGCTGCGGATGACTTTACCTACTCGTGCCCGACGCTGACGGCCACCAGCTACGTCGTCAAGGCCGTAGGCAGCGGGGTAATGGCTGACTTCGTCTACACCATTGACGAATCGAACAATAAAAAGACCACCGGCTTGCCCAGCGCCTGGGGCACGGCGACGGAAGCCTCGCCGATTACCTGCTGGGTCCGTAAAAAGGGCGGAGCATGCTAACGCGCCGCCAACAGGGCGTGACCCTGATTGAGCTGATGGTTGGCATTGCCATCCTGGCGGGTCTGCTCGCCATGGGCATCCCGGCCTTCACCAGCTGGATCCAGGATACGCAAAACCGCACCGCCGCCGAATCGATCCTGAACGGCTTGCAGACCGCGCGTGCCGAAGCGGTAAGGCGCAACACGGTAATCCGTTTCTCCCTGACGGACAGCGACGGCAAGGTGAGCTGGACCGTCGGTTGCCCGACCGCGACTGCCGACTGCCCGGCGAGCATCCAGTCCCGGTCGGCGGCTGAAAGCGGCAACCTGGCCAAGGTGACCGTCAGCTCTGCTGCGATACCGGTACCGGCGCCTGCCGGCTATTTCACTGCCTTGATCAGCAGCCCGGGCGAGCTGCCGGCCGAAGTCAATTTCGACGGCCTGGGCCGGGTATTTACGCCGCCTGCCGGTGCCTTGTTCAACCGTGCCGACGTGACCAGCACTGCCAATGCTAACGCCCGCCGTTATGTGGTGGTGGTGTCGTCCGGCGGCCAGATCCGGATGTGCGATCCGAAAATGTCGTTCGCCACCGACCCGCGCGGCTGCAGCTAAGGAGAATCCCATGAAGTCTCAACGCATATTGCGCAAGCAGGGCGGCGTGGCGCTGGTGGAAGCCATGGTTGCCATCGTCATATTTGCCTTCGGCGTGCTGGCCATCGTCGGCCTGCAGGCGGCTTCGGTGCGGCAGGTGAGCGACGCCAAGTACCGCATCGACGCTGCCAACGTGGTCAGCCAGTCGCTAGGCGCGATATGGGCAGACCGCGAGCGCATCCAGCTGCACGCCGTCAAGGACCAGGCAGTCAGTGCTTTGCCGAACGGGAAACTGACGATCACGGTGCCAGGCCCGTGGAACGCCGCAACGGGTGTCACCGTCACGGTGACCGTGAGCTGGCAAATACCGGGCGAAAGCAAGGTTCATACACAGACCAGCGTGCAGCTGATCGCCGGTTAGAAAAGGAATAATCCAATGCACGACAAGCAAAACGGTTTCGGCCTGGTCGAAATTATGGTCGGCCTGGGCGTCGGCATGCTGGCCATGGTGGTCGTGATGCAGGTGTTCAGCCAGGCGGAAGGGCAGAAGCGCACCGCGACCGGCGGCGCCGATGCGCAAAGCAATGGCGCGATCGCGCTGTCCATGATCGAACGCGATGCCAAGATGGCAGGCTGGGGCATGGCCAATTCTATGTTCTCCAACTGCAATACGACTTACTCCTATTGCGACGGCGACCTGAGCTGCGGCGGCACGACCGGCGCGCTCAACGGCCTGATGATGGCGCCAGCCGTCATTACCGACGGCGGCGACAATCCCGACAGCTTCCTGGTGCAATACTTCGCCAACCCGAGGGAGGGTTCATTCCGTTACCCGGCCAACACGGAACTGCGCAGCAACATGCCGCAGCCATCGTCCGAGCTGAATGTTGGTAACACTGCCGGCTGCCGCGAAGGCGACCTGGTTCTTGTGCAGCAGAACGGCAAGTGCACGCTGATGCAGGCTACGCAGATCCAGGACCAGGCACTGAAAATCCAGCACAACCCTGGCGACAGCGGCCACTACAATCCGCCGGCCAACTACCAGAATGCCAATAACTGGCCGGCTTATACCAAGCCTGCGCAGTTGTCTTGCTTTGGTGCGCCGCCGGGCGGCGCCTTGTTCCAGCGCTCGTATAGCGTGAATAACCTGCACCAGCTGCTGCGTTCGGATAATTCGGCCAACCCCGCGATCGTCAATGATGTCGTGGCGCCCGAGATCGTCGACATGCAGCTCGAGTATGGGATCGCGGCGGCCGGCCAGTCGTGGGTCAGCACCTGGACGCCTGCCACCGGCGCCTGGGCCAGCCCTACAGCTTCAGCGCTCCAGTCGGTCAAGGCGATACGTGTCGCCCTGGTCGCACGCAGCGTGCAGTATGAGAAACCAGCGGCGAACCAGCAATGCGCAACCACGACGGATGCCATGGCCAGCAAGTGGTCGACCTGGGCGACCTTCAAGACCACCAGCTATCCGGCCGACTGGAAGTGCTACCGCTACAAGGTGTTCGAGACGATCATTCCGCTGCGTAATGTCATTTGGGGATAAGACGATGAATCACAGCAAACGAGCCGGCGCAGTCCGGCAAGCCTGGCAGCAGGGCGTGATCCTGCCGGTCACCCTGATCGTGCTGGTGGCGATGACGCTGGCCGGCATTGCGCTGCTGCGTTCGGTTGACACTTCCGCCGTTATTGCGGGCAACCTGGCTTTCAAGCAAAGCGCCACCGCCAGCGGCGATGCCGGCGTGGAAGCGGCGATCGCCTGGCTGATCCAGACCGCGCCGACCGGCTCGCTGGACCAGGACATGCCAGGCAATGGCTACTACGCCACGCGCCAGGATGCACTCGACCTGACTGGCAACAAGCGCGAGCCAGAGGCAACGGCCGATGACGACCTCGATTGGAGCGATGCAGCTGCCGTGACCAAGCTGGCAGCGGATGCGGCCGGCAACCAGGTGTCCTACGTGATCCACCGCATGTGCGATGGCCCCGGCCCGCTGGATGCCCGCACCTGTTCCACGCAGCAGGTGTTCAGGAAGGGCCAGGACGAAGGTTCGCAGGGCGCAATGGAAGGCTACCGCCCGCCTAAATTCGACAGCTCGGCGACCCGGGCTTTCTATCGTATTACGGCGCGGGTGACCGGGCCGAGGAACACCACCAGCTACGTTCAGGCTGTGGTCTCAATCTAACGCAGGAGAATTCAGATGGACTGGACCAATGTCCCACAGCCAGGCCTGCGTGCCTTGCTCGCGTCGCTCGGGTTGAGCCTGGCGATGGCCGCGCAGCCGGCGGCTGCCGGCCCGACTGAGCTGGCCGATATCCCGCTGGCCAACGCATCGACCGCGCCGATCTTGCCCAACATTATGTTGGACCTCGATAATTCCGGCAGTATGGCGTGGAGCTATATGCCCGATTACGTGCGCTACACCTCGCTCGGCAACTTCGGCACCATGTGCCGCGGGCCGAACAAGGATAATGACCTGGTGGTGTGCGAGCCCGGCGACCCGCCATTCTTTGCCAGTGCCTTTAACGGGCTGTACTACAACCCGGCCATCCGCTACATGTGGCCAACCAAGGCCGACGGCACGCGCCTGCCTGACCACAAGGGCAATACTTCGTATGGGGCGCCCTGGAGTGCCGTGCCGAGCGATGGCTACGGCGTTCAGCTGATCGACGATACCAGCGCCGAACAACCGAGTGCCACCCCTTGCAAAGGCGTGGTGTCGGGAGGTAACTGCCCGCGCCTGTCGAAAACCGCCGTCGTCAACCTGGTGACCGGCTACCCTGAGCGCATGTGGTGCACCAGCTCCAAGGATGTACCGCCGAGCGACAATTGTAAGCCGGCAATCGAGAACGGCAGCTATTCGTATCCAAACAACTTCTACAAGGTTTTGTATGCGAAGGATGGCGCGCCTTTCTACTACAACGTGAGTGTTGAGTGGTGCAAGACTGCGGATAATGCGCCCAACCAGAATTTCGGCAAGGCTGGCACCTGCCAGGCCAAGAAGACGAGCACCTACAAATACGTGCGCTACTACAATTGGTCGCGCGTTGACATCACGCCGGCCACCACCTTCCCGATCAAGGCCGCCAGCCGGACCGACTGCGCAGGTACGCGATGCACCTACCAGGAGGAAATGGCGAACTTCGCAACCTGGTTCGCCTGGTACCGTACCCGTACCCAGATGACGAAGAGTGCGATCGGCCAGGCATTCAAGGACGTGCGCGGCACCCCGCTTGCCAGCGATCCCGACGACTCGGCCTTCCTGCACGCGCGTGTTGGCCTGACCACGATTAACAACCCGATCGCGCTCAACATCGACAACTTCGACACCGCCCAGAAGAGTTCGTTCTATACCGATTTGTACAGCTTCGATCCGCTCGGTGGCACCCCATTGCGCAATTCGCTTGATTCCCTGGGCAAGATGTATATGGGCACCAGCACGACGTACAGGGATCCGGTGCAGTATTCTTGCCAAAAGAACTTCACCATCCTGGCAACCGATGGCTACTGGAACGATGGCTATGCCGGGGTGGGCGACGCCGACGGTGCAGCCGGCGTGACGCTGCCATCGAGGGATACACTGAAAACGGCCAATACGCTGGCGGACGTGGCGTATTACTACTACCACACCGACCTGCGCGCCTCCTGCACGACGAAAGATGTCTGCACCGATAACGTTGCCCCATCGGGCGCCAATGCCGACGTGGACGATGTGGCGCAGCACCAGCACATGACCACGTTCACCATCGGCCTTGGTGTCGATGGTTCGCTGACTTACGACCCGAACTACAAGACCAGCACTTCGGGCGACTACTTCAACATCAAGCAAGGCGTCACCAAATGGCCGGCACCAAGCGGCAACCAGCCGGAGACCATCGACGACTTGTGGCACGCGGCCGTCAACGGCCGTGGCACCTACTTCAGCACCAAGGATCCGGCGGCACTGGAGGGCGGCTTGCGCAGGGCACTGCGCAGCATCGACAGCGTGACTGGCAATGGTGCGGCAGCGGCAACCAGCGCGCTGCAGCCGACCGCGGGCGACAACTTCATTTACGTGGCGACTTACCGCACCGTGAAATGGGACGGCGACGTGAGCGGTTATTCGATCAACCTGTCGAACGGCGAAGTATCGAAGACGCCTTTCTGGCAGGCGGAACCCCTGTTGCGCAACAAGATCGCTGCGACAGGCGATAGCGACACCCGCGTCATCTATACTGCCGACGGCACCACCCGCACCCTGTTTACCAGCGGCCGGGGCGGCCTGACGGCGGCCCAGCTGGCGCTGTTTGACACGAGCCGTTTGAGCCAGGCCAGCACCTGGACCACCAGTCAGGCGGCTGCTGCCACCCCAGCCTCGCTGGTCAACTACCTGCGCGGCCAGGACCGCTACGAAGACCAGGAGCGCACGCTGGCATACGGCAGCTATGAGCGCCTGTACCGCGATCGCGAGAAAGCGCTGGGCGATATCGTCCATGCGCAGCCGATCTATGTGAAAGCGCCACCGTTCAATTTCGACGACGACGGCTACCTCGATTTCAAGGCTGCCAATGCGGACCGGCAGCCAACGCTGTACACCTCGGCCAACGATGGCATGCTGCACGCCTTCGATGGCGAGACCGGCCAGGAACGCTGGGCCTACGTGCCGCCAACGGTGTTGCCGAATATGTGGCGCCTGGCCGATGCCAACTATGGCAGCCAGCACCGTTACTACCTCGACGGCCCGCTGGCCATGAGCGACGCGAAGATCAATGGCAGCTGGAAGACTGTCCTGATCGGCGCCATGGGCAAGGGCGGCCGCGGCTACTTTGCGCTGGACGTGACCGATCCTGACGATCCTCGTCCGCTGTGGAATTACACGGCCGAGAACAATCCGAAAATGGGTTACAGCTTCGGCACGGCTTACATCACCAAGATGGCTGATGGCCGCTGGGTTGCCGTGCTGGCCTCGGGCTACAACAACGTGCCGGAGGGTACCAGGTATGCCGGCGGCGATGGCGGCGGCTATGTCTTCATCCTTGACCTTGCCAGCGGCACACTGCTGAAAACCATTGCAACCGGCGTTGGCAGCACCGCAAACCCAAGTGGCCTGGCGCGCATTAACGTAAGGTCGCCTGACTTCACGACCAATAATACGGCGGTTGGCGCTTACGGTGGCGACCTGACCGGTGCCATGTGGCGCTTCGACCTGGAGCGGGGCACCGCCAGCAAGGTGGCCTATTTCCCGGGCAAGCCTATCATGGTTGCGCCGGCGATCGGCCAGATCCAGGACAAGCTGGCGATCTTCTATGGCACTGGCCGCTACCTGGGCCAAAGCGACCTGGACGATGCTGATACCCAGACCATCTACGGCATCAAGGACGATGGCAGCACGACGGTGACCAGCAACAGCCAGCTGGTGGGGCAGACCGTGACCACCACCGGTACTACGCGCAATATCAGCAAGAATGCGGTTGACTGGTCCAGCAAGATGGGCTGGTATGTCGACTTGCCGGACTCCGGCGAGCGCATCAACCTCGCACCGCAACTGTTCCTCGGCACGCTGATTTACGCGTCCACGGTGCCCTCGGTGTCGGCTTGCCAGCCTGGCGGCTACAGCTGGCTGTACCAGCTGGATTACAAGACCGGCGGCAACGTCCAGGTCAATGTGGCGGGCGGCTTGAAGTACACCTCGCCGATTGTCGGTAACAGCGTGGTCAAGCTGCCTAACGGTACCCCGATGATCTATCCGGTAGGGGCATCGAACGGCATGGGCATCCCGCAGGTAATGCGCGTGGGCCCGGATGACCTGGATTCCGCCAAGGTCCGCGTCCTGTGGCGGGAAATTTCGGACTGATGGTGCGATGATGGCGAACCGTCTCCGGCCGTGGCTGGCGCTGCTGGTCTCAGGCCTGGTGCATGCGGGTTTGGCCCTGGTCCTGCTGGGCCAGGCCAGCCGCGTCACCAATGACGGCGCCGCTGCGGCGCCGCCGGGGCCTGTGCTGACCGTGCGGCTGCTCGGTGCGGCGCGCCCGGCGGGGGTGCCTGACGGTTCGCAACTGGCCGCTGCTGCGTCTTCCGAAGCGGTCGTTGCGCCGAAGCCTGCACCTTTGCCTCCAGTGCAGGCACAGCCCGAACACCACTATTTTGGCGCCGAGGCCATGACCCGGCAGCCGGAAGTGTCGGAGGGACTGGTGGCCGGCAAGCTGTTGGTGGTGCCGGGCATCACCCCGCAAACCGTCGCATTGCAGGTCTGGATCAGCGATGAAGGCGCGGTCGAACGCATCGCCCTCGATTCGCCAATGAACGAAAAGGAAGAGCAACTGCTGCTGGCCGCTTTTGCCAGCGTCCGGTTCCAGCCGGGCCGCATCGGCCGCATCGCCGTGCGCGGCCACCTGGCGATGGAAATCATGCTGGACGACACCCTCCGGATGTGAGGGGAGTGGTGGTAAAATAGCGGGTTTTCCGTCTGCGCCAACCGCTGGCTGCCATCATGTCTGACGATATCCAAATTCAAAGTTCGAGCAAGACCCCCGCGCTGATTGCGCGCGAAGTCGCTCGCCGCCGTACTTTCGGCATTATTTCCCACCCGGATGCGGGTAAAACCACGCTGACCGAAAAGCTGCTGCTGTTCTCGGGCGCGATCCAGATGGCCGGTACCGTCAAGGCCCGCAAGAGCGGCCGCCACGCCACCTCCGACTGGATGGAAATCGAGAAGCAGCGCGGCATTTCCGTGGCTTCCTCGGTGATGCAGTTCGAGTTCCGCGACCACATCATCAACCTGCTCGACACTCCAGGCCACCAGGACTTCTCCGAAGACACCTATCGCGTGCTGACCGCGGTCGACTCGGGCCTGATGGTGATCGACGCTGCAAAAGGCGTGGAAGCGCAGACCATCAAGCTGCTCGACGTCTGCCGCATGCGCAATACGCCGATCGTGACCTTCATGAACAAGCTGGACCGCGAATGCCGCGATCCGCTGGAGCTGCTCGATGAAGTGGAATCCGTGCTGAAGATCCAGTGTGCGCCAGTGACCTGGCCGATCGGCATGGGCAAGAACTTCCGCGGCGTCTACCACCTGATCAACGACGAGATCCTGCTGTTCCGCGCTGGCGAGGAAAGCGTGCAGGGCTTCGAAGTCATCAAGGGCATCGACAACCCACGCCTGCAGGAGATGTTCCCGCTGGAGATGGACCAGTTGCGCATGGAAGTGGAACTGGTGCACGGCGCCTCGCATCCATTCAGCCTGGAAGACTTCCTGGCGGGTAAGCAGACACCGGTCTTCTTCGGCTCCGCGATCAACAACTTCGGCGTGCGCGAGATCCTGTCCGCGCTGGTCGATTGGGCGCCTGCTCCGGGTTCGCGCGATGCTTCGGTACGCGTGGTGCAGCCGACCGAAGAGAAATTCTCCGGCTTCGTGTTCAAAATCCAGGCGAATATGGATCCGGCACACCGCGATCGTATCGCCTTCCTGCGCGTATGCTCGGGCCGTTTCGAGCGCGGCATGAAGGTCAAGCACCTGCGCCTGAACCGCGAGGTGAAGGTGTCGTCCGTGGTGACGTTCATGGCGTCCTCGCGCGAACAGGTGGAAGAGGCATACGCAGGCGACATCATCGGCCTGCCGAACCACGGCAATATGCAGATCGGCGACTCCTTCTCGGAAGGCGAGATGCTGCAGTTCACCGGTATTCCATACTTTGCACCGGATTTCTTCCGCCAGGTGCGCATCCGTAACCCGCTGAAGATCAAGCAGCTGCAGAAGGGCTTGCAGCAGCTGGGCGAGGAGGGCGCTGTGCAGGTGTTCAAGCCGGTGCAGGGCGGTGAGGTAGTACTGGGCGCGGTCGGCGTGCTGCAGTTCGAAGTCGTGGCTTCGCGCCTGATGAACGAGTATGGCGTGGATGCGGTGTTTGAAAGCACCTCGATTTCGACTGCGCGCTGGGTGTCGTGCGACGATAAGAAGATGCTGGCTGACTTTGAAGCTGCGCTGGGGCATAACGTGGCATACGATGCGGCCGGCAACATGGCTTACCTGGCGACTTCCGGCGTCAACCTGCGCCTGACCCAGGAGCGTTGGCCGAAGCTGACGTTCCACGCGACACGTGAGCATGCGACCAAGCTGGATTAAAACCGGTAAATCTGGGTCTGACCCGCAGGGTCAGACCCTGTCTGCGCCATTGACGGTGGTTGGGGTTTAGGCCTTTGAGCTTCGACGAAAGTCAAAGACCCCAAACCCTGCCTCCAGCCGGTGATTTGACAGGGTCAGACCCTTGGGTCTGACCCTGGTTTACCGGTTTTCCTAAGCCGCCCACAGCCGCCCCTCCCGCAGCAAAGCCTCCAGCTGCTCCGCCGGCATCGGCCGCGCAAAGTAATACCCCTGCATCACGTCACACCCCGCATCCGACAGGAACGCCACCTGCTCCTCCGTCTCCACGCCCTCCGCCACCACAGTCATATTGAGCGAATGCGCCATCGCAATAATCGCCTTCGCAATCGCAGCCCCATCCCCCGGCACCGCATTCACGAAACTCCGGTCAATCTTCAACTGGTCAATCGGGAAGCGCTTCAAGTAAGCCATTGACGAATACCCAGTCCCGAAATCATCGATGGAAAGATGAATGCCCGCCGCCTGGATCTTGTGCAGCAAAGCGATATTGGCATTCACATTCTCCATCAGCACGCCTTCAGTAATTTCCAGCTCCAGCAAGCGAGGCGGCAAGCCCGTCTCCATCAGCAAAGCCTGCACCTCATACATCAGCTGCACATCCTTGGTCTGGCAAGCCGACACATTCACCGCCACATGCTCGATGTCCTCCATCAGCCCCGCCTTGCGCCAGGCCGCAGCCTGCCGGATCGCCATTTGCAGCACCCAGCGCCCCAGCGGCACGATCACACCACTTTCCTCCGCTACCGGAATGAATTCCGCCGGGCTCACCATGCCGCCCAAGGCCTCGCAATGCCAGCGCACCAGGACCTCCATGCCGCACATGCGCCCGCTGCGCACATCGATCTGAGGCTGGTAATGCAAGGACAACTCATTGTTCTGCAAGGCCTTGCGCAAGTTCGCCTCCAGGGCCAGGCGCTTGCTGGCCCGGTGCGCCATCTCCTCATGGAAGACCTCAAAGGCATTCTTGCCCTTGTTCTTGGCGTGGTACATCGCGATATCGGCACAGCGCACCACGGCCGCTGCATCGGGCGCATCCTTCGGATAGACGCTGACGCCAATGCTGGCGCTCACGAAGAGCTGATGGGTACCGACCATGAATGGATCGGCCAGCGCACGCAGGATCTTGCGCGCCACCTGGTCCGGTTCCATCTCGTCGTCGGCCGGTTCGACAATCACCACGAATTCATCGCCACCGATGCGGCAGATGATGTCCGTGCTGCGCAGGGTTTGCGCCAGGCGCTCGGCCACCTGGCGCAGCAGCATGTCGCCAATGTCATGACCTAAGGTGTCGTTGACGATCTTGAAGTTATCGAGGTCCAGCAACAGCATGCTGACGCTGGTCTCCTGGCGATCCGCACGCCTGAGCGCATGGGCCAGGTTGTCATTGAAGGCATTGCGGTTTGGCAGGCAGGTGACAGGATCGATATGCGCCAGCACGTGCAGCTTGTGTTCCGCCTGGGCCACCGCAGCACGCATGCGCCGCACCAGCAACCAGGCCAATGCGAAGGAGCCTAAGGTCGCAAATGCCGTGAAGGTGGCAAAAGCCAGTGAGCGGCGGTAAAGCGGGAGCAGGGTGGCGCGGATCGAAACACAGCCGATAAGCTTATGGTCGACCGTGATCGGTTCCTGTACCTCGATATAATCGATGCCGTATTCGTGCAATGATTCGCCGGTCTCACTGACCGGCAGTTCCGGCACTGGCGCATTGTTGCGGCGGAACTGCGCCAGCGGGGTGCTGCCGACGATGATGTTTGCGCTCTGCACACTGGGCGAAGCCGACAGGCCGCTGAGGATTTCTTCCGCTGCACGGGCATCGCTGAAGAGCAGGGCGGCCGTGCTGTTGTTGCCAACGATGCGTGCCTGTACCTGCAAGTCGCGCAGCAGGGTGCTGCGCAGGGCTATGAACTGGAACACCACCATCAATATGCCGGCCAGGCACAAGGCTGCGCCGGCCGCCAGCATGGTGGAACGGACTACCTTGCTGCCGATTGGCAGCAGCGCGGTTTTGGCGCGCGACGTCATTGAACACTCCTTGCCAGCCGCAATAGCTTGGAACTGAGGGCCAGGCGGGCCTGGCGCACCGGCACCAGGTCCACGTCAAAGCCCACGCGGCGATTGTCGATACCAAAAGAAATCATGGCGCCATTGGCGCCAATGATCCTGTCATCTGCGACTGTCAGCACGCTGCTGGTCGCCAGGTCATGTTTGAGCAGGGTCCAGCGCTCGCGGTCCTGCGCGTCCAGCACAAGCAAGTGGCAGGTCGCCAATTGCGCGCCTGCTAATGAGGGTGGCAGTGTGCGCACAGAGATGCGATGGCCGTTGACCTGCTTTTCCTGCAGCCCAGTCAACGCCGTCAGCATGCCGTTACCCTGAAAAACGCACAAGCGCAGCGGCGCACTGGCTGGCAGGGTGTCCGTTGGCCATTCCGTGAACATGGCGAAGTTGAACAGGATGGCAGCCTTCAGTTGCGCCTCGTCCGCGCCTGCAGGAAGCTGGGCGCGCGCCTGCCCGCCCGCTATCAGGAGCAGGAGCAGGAGGGCGAACAGGTGGCGCATCATCAGTAGGCCGCCTTCAACTTGAAGTAAACACGGCGCCCATCCTGTTCGATGGAACGTTGCAGGTAGCCGAGCGATACAGGATCGGAGTAACGGCGGTCGAACAGGTTTTGCACGCCGATCGACGCGTCGAAGTGGCGCGTAAGGCCGACGGAAAAAATGTTCAGGTTTGCCAGCACAAAGCCACCGGCCTCTCCACCGTCAATCAGGCTGCGCGCGCTGACGTATTGGCCTTCGACGCCGGCGTGCCAGACGCCGGACATGCGCCCGGTCGCATTCAGCTTGGCCAACCAGCGCGGCGAATTGACTTCGCCTGGGGCGTTGCTCACATGCTGGCGTGCCAGGCTGGCACGCAGCTTGGCGCCATTGTTCCAGGAACGCTCAACTTCCATTTCCAGCCCACGCGCGCGGTTGCGGCCAACATTGCGGAAGATTGGCAGTCCA
>JBCNOP010000152.1:0-12748 GCA_039593775.1 Pseudoduganella sp. | reverse complement strand
TGGCCGGGAACAGGCGGTGGTAAGGCACGGTGATCATCTTCACCCACAAGCCGATCATCGGCAGGTTCAGCACTACCAGGAACAGGTTGCCGAACCACATCGACACGATCAGGCCCCAGAACAGGTCGGGCTTCTCGGTCATCACTGCCGGGCCCGGGGTAATGCCCTGGATGATCATGGCGCCGATCATCAGGGCCATCACCGGGTTGGAGGGGATGCCCAGCGTCAGCATCGGGATGAAGGACGTCTGGGCGCCCGCATTGTTGGCCGATTCCGGCGCAGCCACGCCCTCGATGGCGCCCTTGCCGAATTCCTTGGCGTTGGGCGACACTTTCTTTTCGATCGAGTAGGAAGCGAAGGACGCCAGCATGGCGCCGCCGCCCGGCAGGATGCCCAGCGCCGAACCGAGGAAGGTGCCACGCAGCACCGGCGCCAGGATGCGCTTGAAGTCAGCCTTGTCCAGCATCAGGCCCTTCACCTTGTCCATCAGGATGTGGCGCTCCTCGTCGTGCTCCAGGTTGCGCACGATCTCGCCGATGCCGAACATGCCCATGGCCACGATCACGAACGAAATGCCTTCCGCCAGCTCCGGCACGTCGTAGGTATAACGTTGCTGGCCCGAATTAACGTCGGTGCCGATCATGCCCAGGAGCAGGCCCAGGATCACCATGCCGATCGCGTTCAGCAGCGAGCCGCTGGCCAGCACCACGGCAGCCACCAGGCCCAGCACCATCAGCGAGAAGTAGTCGGCTGCGCCGAACTCCAGCGCAAGGTCGGCCAGTGGCGGCGCAAAAAAGGCCACTACCACGGTTGCCACCGTACCGGCAAAGAAAGAGCCCAGCGCCGCCGTTGCCAGCGCCTTGCCGGCCTGGCCCCTGCGTGCCATCTGGTAGCCGTCGATGGCGGTGACCACGGACGATGACTCGCCCGGCAGGTTGACCAGGATGGCCGTGGTCGACCCGCCGTACTGGGCGCCATAATAAATACCGGCCAGCATGATCAGCGCCGCCACCGGTGGCAGGCCGAAAGTGGCCGGCAGCAGCATGGCGATGGTGGCGATCGGGCCCAGGCCCGGCAGCACACCGACCGCGGTGCCGATAAAGACGCCCATCAGGCAATACGCCAGGTTGGTCAGGGTGAAGGCGGTTTCAAAGCCCAGCCCCAGGTTACTGAAGATTTCCATGCGAGCCCCTTAGAAACCGAGCCAGGGACCGAGCGCGGGGATCGGCAGGCCAAGCAGTTTAATGAACAGCACATAGGCAAACACTGCCAGGCCCACGGCCAGCAGCCCTGCCTCATGCCAGCGGAACTTGGGGCTGGCGTAAGCGCTGACCAGCACCAGCACCACAGCAGCCGGCACCAGGCCGGCGCCGCGCATGAAGACGCCAAACAGCACGACGGCCACGGTCACCAGGGCCAGCGGCTTGAGGTGCAGCTTTTCCATCGCTTCGCCGTGGCGGACGAAGGAACGCACAACGCCTGCGGCGCCGATCACGGCCAGCAGGATGCCCAGCACGACCGGGAAGAAGGCTGGCCCCATGCGGAACGACGTGCCCATGGCCAGGTCGCCGCGCGTAAACACGGCGCCCAGCCCGATGGCGATAAAGATCACCCCGATCCAGAAATCCTTCGGGTGACGGATTGCAGAAGACATCAAATACTCCTTGCTCAGCGCTTAGTCAGCGTAAACGCCAGCTTTGCTGATGATCGGGCCCCATCGGTCGATATCGGCCTTCAGGTGGGCACGCAGGGCTTCCGGCGTGGCGCGCTTGGTGTCTACCGGCTCGGTGCCCAGGTCGGCGAAACGCTGCTTGACGGCCGGGTCTTTCAGCGCCACCTGCAGCGCGCCAACCAGGGAATCGATCACCGGCTTCGGCGTGCCCTTCGGCGCATACATGCCGTGCCATACCGCCACTTCAAAGCCAGGCAGGCCGGCTTCGTTCAGGGTCGGCACGTCCGGCATCGACGGCACGCGGGTCTTGGTGGTCACGCCATAGACCTTGATCTTGCCGCCCTTGATCTGGCTGGTGGTGTTGGTGGTCTGGTCGCACATGAAGTCCACCTGGCCGCCCAGCAGGTCGTTCATGGCCGGGCCGGTGCCTTTATATGGCACGGTGGTCAGGTCGGTCTGGATGGCGGACATGAACAGCATGCCGCACAGGTGGGACGCCGAACCCAGGCCTGCATTGGCGTAAGTGACCTTGGCCTTGTTGGCTTTTACATACGCCAGGAATTCCTTGAAGTCCTTGGCCGGGAAATCCTTGCGCGCCACCAGGGTCATCGGCACGTCGGTCACCAGGCCGATCGGCTCGAAGCTGTCGATCGCGTTGTAGCTCAGCTTGCGGTACAGGGCCGGCGCGGTGGAGTGGCCGATGTGGTGCAGGAAGATGGTGTAGCCGTCCGGCGCCGCCTTGGCCGCGCGCGCCGCACCAATCGTGCCGCCGGCGCCGCCGACGTTCTCCACGATGATCTGCTGTTTCAGCTTGGTGCCCATGGACTGCGCCAGCAGGCGCGCCACGGTGTCGGTTGGTCCGCCGGCGGCGAACGGCACGATCATGGTGATTGGCTTGGTCGGGTAAGTCTCTGCCTGCGCGAGGCCGGCGCCGAACAGGGGCAGGCATGCCATTGCGGTGATGAGGGCGCGTCGTTTCATGTGGATCTCCAGTTACTGATTAATTGTTGGATTTGCGCTACTAGTAATGTTGTACCAGCAATTATTGGAGGACACAAGTAAGGCCCGTCACTTTGATTGACTTCGCCCGCCAAGACGCACATGATTGGCTGACTATGGCTCCCAAGCTGCACTTTGCCGCAACGTTCCTGGCGCTCCCCCTGGCTGCGTCGGCGGGATCGCTTCAGCTGTTTACCGAGTACACGCCGCCCGACATCATGCGCGAAGGCGACCGGGTTATCGGCATATCGCCGGACAAGGTGAAGGAAATCATGGCGCGCGCCGGCATCAGCTACACCATCGAGATCATGGCCTGGCGCCGCGCCTACGAACTTGCCTTGCGCACGCCCGGGTCCTGTGTGTTTTCCACTTCGCGCACGCCGGAGCGGGAGGCGTTGTTCAAATGGGTAGGCCCGCTGCGCGAGGTGGACTGGACGTTTTATGGGTTGGCAAACCCGCCATTCCGGCTGGCGACGCTGGATGATGCCAGGAACTTGCGCATCGGCGGCTACAACGGCGATGTCCGCGCTCAATTCCTGCTGGACCGCGGCTTCAAGGTGGATGCGGCGCCGGACAATTTTTCCAACCCGCGCAAACTGATTGGCGGCCGTATCGATTTATGGGCGACCAGCCATCAACTGGCCAACGGGGTGCTGGCGCAGGAGGGACTGGTGGGGAAGATCGTGCCACTCCTTACCTTCCATACCTCGCGTGCCTACCTGGCCTGCAACAAGACAGTGCCGGATGCACAGATTGCGGCGATGTCGGCCGCCATGGCCGACATGGTGAAAGACGGTACCTCGGCCGCGATTGACCGCAAATACGCTAATTGGCGGCCAGCGCAATCTTCGCGATGATTGTTTCCCGCTGCGTTGGGCGACCCATTCCCTTCGCGGAACCGCAAAAAATGTTGACCGCTCCCCGCTGAATGCGCGGCACGGGCCGTGCGCTTTCATCCTTTTTTTGGCAGGTTGGGGACAGTGAAAACGCCATGCAGCGATTGCAGTTCGGCGCGGTGGATAGCAGCCAGGCGCACCAGCACTTCTTCGCCTGCGGGCAGCAGGTGAACTTCGACCCGGCGCCGGTCTTGCGCATGGGGACGGCGCTGCACCAGCCCGGCCGCTTCGCAGCGGCCCAGCAGTGCGACGACGCCATGCTGCTGCGCTTGCAGGCGCTCGGCCAGCTCGCCGACCGTGGCCCACTCGCGGCCGGGGAAGCCTTTGATATGCAGGAGCAGCAGGTACTGCAGCGGCGTGATGCCCTCGGCCTGGGCGGCGTTCTCGGAAAAGCGCTCGAAGCGCCGCATCTGGTAGCGGAATTCGGACAAGGCCATGAAGTCGGCCTTGGACAGTGAGTCTGGTAATGACGGCATATTTATATCACAGTATGATGTATTTAGCCGGTCATCATACCACCGTCAGTAAGGTGCCTCCTGCTTTGCCGGCGGCACGATATGCGGTTGCTGCGGCTCCTGGGTGAAGTGCGGCGACATGATCTGGACGCCTTCACGGTTGAAGACGTCGACCACCTTCTGGTGCAGGAGGCTGATCAACTCGGCACGACCGTTGGGCGAGCTCAGGACCGAACAGGCCACGAGCTTGTATTCGATATAGAAATCGGACAGTGCGCTCTGGATCACATACGGCCGCGGTTCGGCAGCAACGCCATCGGTGGTCGCAGCCGCCTCTTCCAGCATGGCGTGAACCTGGCGCCACGGCGTGTCGTAGCCGATGGTCACTGTGGTATCCAGCACATAGGCGCCAGGCACGGCGCGCGAGTAATTCTTGATCGTATTCGAGAGCACCCAGGCATTCGGCATTGCCACGTCCACGCCCATGCCGGTGCGCACGCGGGTGTCGAAGATCCCCGGTTCCACCACCGTCCCCTGCACGTCGCCGACACTCACATAGTCGCCCTTGCGCAGCGCCCGTGTGTACATGAGGATCAGCCCTGCCGCCCCCTGGCCGACAATGCTGGAGGCACCGATCGACAGCATCAGCCCGGCCAGCACCGTCACGCCCTGGAACGCTGCAGTGTGCGCCCCCGGCAAATAGGGATAAGCCATGGCCAGCGCGAACAGCCAGATCACCACGGTTCCCAGGCGACGCGTCGGCACGGCCGTATCGCGATCAAGCCAGCCGAAATGCAGCTCGCCGCGCTCGATGCGCTTGAAAAAGGAAGCCAGCGTAACGGTGGCAAGCCGGGCCAGGACCGCAATCACGACAACCAGCAGCAGGCCGGGAATGGCACCGGCCACGTTGCTGCCGATATCGGCCGCGGTATCGAGCAGGAACTGTTGCAAGCGTTCGCCCCAGTTGCGAGCAAAAGGAATCCGCGCCAGGACAAAGGCCAGCCAGACGTAAGCTGCCAGCAGCCCGAGGAACCAGACCAGCACGTCCATGGTAAGGCGCATGAAATGAACCAGGTGTTCGGCATCGAGCACGCGCACATTGCGGACGCGAACCTGCGCCAGGCGCCGGCCCAGGATCGCCTCCAGCCGGCGCCGGGCCTGGCGGCGCAGCGCCGCCAGCAGCCACAGGAAAAATACCAGCGCGCCCGTCGCCAGCGCGCACAGGGCCAGTGCTTGCGCGAGATAGGCTGGGCTGCGCTGCTCGCGGCGCTCCAGCAGCGCCTTGTTCAGTTGCGCCGCACTTTCCTGAGCCAGGAGGTCGGTGGTATCGCCCGCCAGGGCGTTGACGTCGCCGGCGGCGACCAGGAACAGCAGCGAGCCGTCCAACAGCACTTGCGTGCCCTCGGCAATAGAACGGATGCTGGCCTGCTGCGGGCCGCCTTGCGCCAATGCGCGTTCGAGGCGTTTTTCCGCAGCATCGGCGCGGTCTTGCGGGGTATAGCCGCTCAGCATCGAGCGGAAGACAAAGACGGTCCGGTTGCCGACCGCCAGGCGCGCGGCCGGCACCTCCGTTTGGGCCGTCGGCGTGGCCGCTTGCAGGGCATAGCTTAGTTGGCTAAGCGTGAGCAGGAAAAGACAGAAAAGCGTGCGCAGCAGCATGGATTCCTTCGCGTCAATTTGCGTGCCATCATTGCACACAATGCTGTACAACTCAATCCGAGCGCCCACCACTGCCGCGTATGAAAACGTTTCGCATGCTCGCCCTCAGCTGTTTGCTGCTGCCCGTACCGTATGGACGGTGCAGTGAGCTCGTCGTGCTGGTCGACCGCGCGGCCGATATGCCGATGTCGCGCATTGAAAATGGCCGGCTGACCGATGGCGTGCACAAAATGCTGGGAGAGGCGCTGGCCCGTAGCACAGGGCGCGAATTGCGCTTCCTCCTGCTGCCGCGAAAACGAATTGCCAGGGCGCTGCAGCAAGGCGAGGCTGACATCCTGTGCGGCTATACCCCGGAATGGATCGAGGGAGATTATTTATGGACCGAGCCCGTGTTCACGGCAGAGGAAGTCCTGGTGACAGATGCCAGCCAGCCGCAACCGCATTCCATCGCCGACCTGCACGGACAGGCCATCGGCACCATCCTCGGCTACCAGCACCCTGAAATCGAAAAGATCCTGGGACCAGGCTTTGTGCGGGACGATTCGCCGAATATGGAAACCAACCTGGAGAAACTTGCGCGCGGCCGGGTGCACCACATTTTGATCGCGCGCGGC
The DNA here is from genome assembly GCA_039593775.1 of Pseudoduganella sp. Taxonomy (GTDB): domain Bacteria; phylum Pseudomonadota; class Gammaproteobacteria; order Burkholderiales; family Burkholderiaceae_D; genus Rugamonas. The sequence goes on along the minus strand of JBCNOP010000152.1, from coordinate 6,453 downwards.
GTCCTCGAATACCGGCAACGCCTGCGCGCCATACCGCTGAAGCTGCACCCACCGCTGCCCGCGGCAAGCTTCAGCACCCGCTGCGCAGTCTCACGCAAGGGCCATCTCAGCCTGGAGGAAGCAAACCGCGCGATCGCTGCCGCCGCCAGGGACGGTACGCTGGCGCGGATCCTGGCCCAGTTCCGTTAGGGGTTGTCCGGCTTCAGGAGCCCACGTACTGCAGCTCTTTTGGCATCAGGTAGGTGTAGCTCTTGGGATCGAACATCACCTTCCAGTTCTTCGCCTCGACCTGCACGCCTTCCTGCATGCCCGCCTTGCGCGTGATGTACAGCGGGGTGAAGGTCGAATCGCCTACCGGATCGGTACGATAAGACCATGCCAGCTGGGTGCAACGCGGCGGCACGTATTCTTCGCCATCACCCTCTTCCTCAGTGGAGGATTCCGCTGTGCCTTCTCCCTCGGCTGGCGCTGCCTTCTTCTCATGCTGCGCCTTTTCCCATGCCGCATACTGGCGCTCGGTTTCCTTGCAATCCCCGGCCCCGATAACCTGGTAGGCGGCAAGGAAGTCGCTCAAGACAACGATCTGCTCGTTGCGTGGCGCCAGGACGACGTTGCGGGTGGAAATGTACTCTGCGCCCTCGCCGGTTTCCGAAGAAGTTGTCTTCACGACCCAGCCCCATACACCCGCACTCAAAGCTTCAAAGTGCACACGTTCGGGGGTGACTGGATCAACGCCGCTGGGGCGGCGCGGATCGCTGTATTCGTAAAGCTGGCCATCGCGGTAGCGCAGTTGGAAAACACCGTAGAACGAATCGGCCCCGCTGTTCGATTCGATGGCATTGCCGCTGGCGACCAGGTAGAGCTCATCACCCTCCTTGCCCTCGACTTTCTTCTGCTGTACCACGGTGACGAGGTAAGTCCTGTGGCTCTCCTCATCGACATAGAGCCAGCCACGCTGCGTTTCCGAGTATTTGCCGTAGTTGCGCGTCATGACGCCATCGATCGCGTCGGCAGCGTCGAAGGTATGGGTTTCCGGCGGCTTCCCGCGCAGCGCCATGAAGGCGATCAGTACCGAAAACAGCAAGCCGACTGCGGCAAAAATATAGATGGCAATGCGGCCCAGTTTCCTGGCGCGCTTTGGTTGGTCTGGTGTCGTATTTTCTTCCATGTTGTATCACGGCAATATTAATAAACGCGTAATTATACAAAAGGTAAGAAAAACTGTTTTCTGCCGTGCGTAGCCGCCGCCAAAAGCAAAAAGCCCGGCAGTGCCGGGCTTCCTGGGGGTCGGGAGATTAATCCCAGCTCAGCGCGCCGCCGGTCTGGTACTCGGTCACGCGGGTTTCGAAGAAGTTGCGTTCCTTCTTCAGGTCGATCATTTCCGACATCCATGGGAATGGATTCTCGTCCTGGTCGAACAGGGTTTCCAGGCCGATCTGGGTGGCGCGGCGGTTGGCGATGAAGCGCAGGTAGCCTTTGAACATGGCTGCGTTCAGGCCCAGCACGCCACGTGGCATGGTGTCTTCCGCGTAGCGGTATTCCAGTTCGACCGCTTGCAGGAACAGGCCTTTGATCTCTTCCTTGAAGGCCGGGGTCCACAGGTGCGGGTTTTCCAGCTTGATGGTGTTGATCAGGTCGATGCCGAAGTTGCAGTGCATCGATTCGTCGCGCAGGATGTACTGGTACTGCTCGGCGGCGCCGGTCATCTTGTTCTGGCGGCCCAGCGCCAGGATCTGGGTGAAGCCGACGTAGAAGAACAGGCCTTCCATCAGGCAGGCGAACACGATCAGGGACTTCAGCAGCTGCTGGTCGGTCTCGATGGTGCCGGTCTTGAACGCAGGGTCGGTCAGCACGTTGATGAACGGGATCAGGAACTGGTCCTTGTCGCGGATCGACGCTACTTCGTTGTAGGCGTTGAAGATTTCCTGCTCGTCCAGGCCGAGGGACTCGACGATGTACTGGTAGGCGTGGGTGTGGATCGCCTCTTCGAATGCCTGGCGCAGCAGGTACTGGCGGCACTCAGGAGCGGTGATGTGGCGGTAGGTGCCCAGCACGATGTTGTTGGCTGCCAGCGAGTCGGCGGTGACGAAGAAGCCCAGGTTGCGCTTGACCAGGCGGCGCTCGTCTTCGGACAGGCCGTTCGGGTTCTTCCACAGCTCGATGTCGCGCTGCATGTTCACTTCCTGCGGCATCCAGTGGTTGGCGCAGCCGGCCAGGTATTTGTCCCAGGCCCATTTGTATTTGAATGGAACCAGCTGGTTGACGTCGGTCTGGCCGTTGATCACGCGCTTGTCGTCGGCGTTGACGCGCAGGGCGACTTGTTCGGCAGTGGCTTCGGCGGTGGCGCCCAGTGGTGGGGTTTGGCGCGGTGCTGCCGCGGCTTCATCGTCCCAGGATAGCATTTGTTTTTTTCCTCTTAGATTGACTCTTTTTAAACCGGTAAACCGGTGTCTGACCCGCAGGGTCAGACACCGTCTGCTCGACGGCCAGTGGCCTTTGCTCAGCAAGTGTCAGACCCTGCGGGTCTGACGGGGCGGCCACCCGACTGGTTTGCCGGTTTTAACTATATATATTGTATTACTGGCAGGCTTCGCATTCCTCGAAACCTGGGTCACCAGGACGCAGGTAGCAGGCGGCGCCTTCGGTTACCTCGGCAGTCACTGCTGCTGGGGCATCCGGCACGTTCGCGGACACGGCGTTCAGGGCGCCGGTGCGGGTGGTGGATTTCTCCATGTGCGACGCTGCAATCGTGCGCAGGTAGTAGGTGGTCTTCAGGCCACGCAGCCATGCCAGCTTGTAGGTCTCGTCCAGTTTCTTACCGGAAGCACCAGCCATGTAAATGTTCAGCGACTGCGCCTGGTCGATCCACTTCTGGCGGCGCGATGCTGCTTCCACCAGCCAGGTTGGCGACACTTCGAACGCGGTGGCGTAGATGTCGCGCAGGTCTTGCGGTGCGCGGTCGATCTTGCTCAGCGAGCCGTCGAAGTACTTCAGGTCGGCGATCATCACTTCGTCCCACAGGTCGCGTGCCTTCAGGTCGCGCACCAGGTAGGCGTTGATCTCGGTGAATTCGCCAGACAGGTTGGACTTGACGTACAGGTTCTGGAAGGTCGGTTCGATGCAAGCCGACACGCCGATGATGTTCGAAATGGTCGCGGTCGGAGCGATCGCCACGCAGTTCGAGTTACGCATGCCGAACTTGGCAATGCGTTCACGCACCGGGGTCCAGTCCATCGAAGACGACAGGTCCTGCTCCAGGTAGCCGCCGCGCTGTTCTGCCAGCAGGCGCACGGAGTCTTGCGGCAGGATGCCACGCGACCACAGGGAGCCTTCGTACGATTCGTAGCGGCCGCGCTCTTCTGCCAGCTCGGTCGAAGCCAGGTAGGCGTAGTAGCAGACGGCTTCCATCGAGGTGTCGGCGAAGTTCACCGCTTCCATCGAGGCGTATGGCACGCGCATCATGTGCAGGCAGTCCTGGAAGCCCATCACGCCCAGGCCGACCGGACGGTGGCGCATGTTGGCGTTGCGTGCTTTCTCAACTGCGTAGTAGTTGATGTCGATCACGTTGTCCAGCATGCGCATGGCGGTGCGGATGGTCTTCTGCAGCTTGACGTGGTCGATCTTGCCTTCCTTCATGTGGGCAGGCATGTTCACGGAACCCAGGTTGCAGACGGCGATTTCGTCGGCGTTGGTGTTCAGGGTGATCTCGGTGCACAGGTTCGACGAGTGCACCACGCCCACGTGCTGCTGCGGCGAACGGATGTTGCAAGGATCCTTGAAGGTGATCCATGGGTGGCCGGTTTCGAACAGCATGGACAGCATCTTGCGCCACAGGTCCAGCGCTTCGATCTTCTTGAACAGGCGCAGTTCGCCGTTGGCTGCCTTGGCTTCGTAGCCCAGGTAGGCTTCTTCGAATTCCTTGCCGAACTTGTCGTGCAGGTCAGGCACGTCGGATGGCGAGAACAGGGTCCAGTGGCCCTTCTCCATCACACGCTTCATGAACAGGTCCGGAATCCAGTTCGCGGTGTTCATGTCGTGGGTGCGGCGGCGGTCGTCGCCGGTGTTCTTGCGCAGGTCGAGGAATTCCTCGATGTCCATGTGCCAGGTTTCCAGGTAGGCGCAGACGGCGCCTTTGCGCTTGCCGCCCTGGTTCACTGCCACGGCGGTGTCGTTAACCACTTTCAGGAACGGCACCACGCCTTGCGACTTGCCGTTGGTGCCCTTGATGTGGGCGCCCAGCGCACGAACAGGGGTCCAGTCGTTGCCCAGGCCGCCGGCGAACTTGGCCAGCAGTGCGTTTTCCTTGATGGCGTCGTAGATGCCTTCCAGGTCGTCGGACACGGTGGTCAGGTAGCAGGAGGACAGCTGCGAACGCTGGGTGCCGGAGTTGAACAGGGTCGGGGTCGACGACATGAAGTCGAAGGTCGACAGGAGGTTGTAGAACTCGATGGCGCGTGCTTCGCGGTCGGTTTCGTTCAGGGCCAGGCCCATGGCGACGCGCATGTAGAAGGCCTGCGGCATTTCGATGCGCACATCGCGCACGTGCAGGAAGTAGCGGTCGTACAGGGTTTGCAGGCCGATGTAGCCGAACTGCAGGTCGCGGTCGGCCACCAGGGCCTTGGCCAGCTTGGCCAGGTCGAACTTGCCCAGCTCTTCGTTCAGCAGTTCAGCGGCGATGCCTTTGGCGATGTACTGCGGGAAGTACTCGATGTAAGCGGCGGCGGCGCCGGCTTGCGGCACTTCCTTGCCGAACACTTCCTTACGGATGGTGTGCAGCAGGATGCGGGCGGTCACCTGGGAGTACGCAGGGTCCTTTTCCATCAGCGCGCGGGCAGCCAGGATGGCGGACTTGTGCAGTTCTTCGACCGGCACGCCGTCGTACAGGTTCTTCACGGTTTCGGCCAGGATGGCGTCGGCATCGACGTGCTTTTCCAGGCCCTTGCAGGCGGCGCCGATCAGGTCGCGCACTTCCTGCATCACCAGCGGACGGGCAACGCCGTTCTCGGTCACGTTGATCTGCGGTTCGGCAGTGGCGGTGGCGCCGGCTGCTTCTTTCTTCAGGCGGCGTTCTTCCATGTGCTTGGCGCGGTACAGCACGTAGGAGCGTGCCACGTCGTGTTCGCCGGAACGCATCAGGGCCAGTTCAACCTGGTCTTGCACGTCTTCGATATGGAAGGTGCCGCCGGCTGGCTGGCGGCGCATCAGGGCGGCCACCACGTTCTTGGTCAGTTCTTCCACCAGTTCGCGAATGCGGGCGGAAGCCGCACCCTGGCCGCCGTTTACTGCCAGGAAGGCCTTGGTCATTGCCACGGCAATCTTGGATGGCTCGAAAGCGACCACGGCGCCGTTGCGGCGGATGATGCGGTAGTCGGCCATTTGGCTAGCGGAAACAGCGACGCCGCCAGCAGTTTCGCCAGCGGAAACAGGCACTTGAGGCGCCTGAGTGGTGGAAATATCTTGAGTAGATTGCATTTATGCTCCGCGTATTCAGTATTTGTTTATGGCCACTATATCTAGTGGACCAACGAATTCCGTCCACTAATTGTAGTGACGTGATTCAGATCGTACAAGGTGAAATTTTTTCGTTTAGACCACGTTTTCTTATTGACTTTTGATATGGCCGATCAGTACAGGCGATCGGCGGTGAGCGAGCACTAACACAGCTTTTTCAGTGCTGGTTTAATAAGCAATGTTGCGGCGCAGCACAGGGTTGTGCGTTGGCGAAAACGCTACAGGATTTCCGGGGTTTTTCGCGGCGGACCGGGATTATAGACCAATCAGGCGGCGGCTGCCCCGCCGCCGCGCACGGCTAGACTGGATCCTGGATATTCAGCTTCTGCATCTGGTAGCGAAGCTGGCGGAAGCTGATGCCCAGAAGCTGGGCAGCCTGGGTGCGGTTGTAGTTGGTCTGGGCCAGGGCGCGCGTGATGATGGCGCGCTCGACCGCCTCCAGGTAGGCTGGCAGGTTGCTTGGCAGGACGTCGAATACCGGCAACGGCGGCATGGCTGGCTCACCGGCTGGCGCCGTCTCCATCGCGGGGGTTTCGGCCGCCTCGCCTGCTGCCGGCGCCGCGCTGGCGGCCGGACTTGCAGCAGGGCTGGCCGGCTGGATCGCTGGCTGGCCGGCTGCCGGGCTGGCGGGAGCCGCTGCCGCAGGCATGGGCGCAACGGCAGGCGCGGACGGCGGCAGCGAGCCGCCTTTCAACGCCAGGTCTTCCGCCGAGATCACGCCATCGTTGGAAAACGCCAGTGCGCGCTCGAGGATATTCTCCAGCTCCCGCACATTGCCCGGGAAAGAATAACCCTTCAATACCTCCAGCACGCCGGGCGCCAGCACCACCTTGTGCTCGAAGCTGCCCAGCCGCGCCAGGATGGCCTCGACCAGTTCATCCAGGTCGTCGAGCCGCTCGCGCAACGGCGCCAGGCGCAGCTCGATCACGTTCAGGCGGTAGA
>JBCNOP010000151.1:0-13000 GCA_039593775.1 Pseudoduganella sp. | reverse complement strand
GCCGCCTGCTGCACCAGGGCGGCATTCTGCTGCGTCACCTGGTCCATCCCGCTGACGGCGCTGGTGACCTGTTCGAGGCCGGCCGACTGGGCGCGGCTGCCGGCCGTGATGCCCTGCATCAGCCCCGTCACCTGCTGCACCGACCCCACCAGTTTCTCCATCACTTCGCCGGTCGCGCCGGCCAGCTGGTTGCCCTGTTCGGCCCTGGCCACCGAGTCGCCGATCAATTGCCGGATTTCCTGCGAGGCCGTGGCGCTGCGCTGGGCCAGGCTGCGCACTTCGCTCGCAACAACGGCAAAGCCGCGCCCCTGTTCGCCGGCGCGCGCCGCTTCCACTGCCGCATTGAGCGCCAGGATATTGGTCTGGAAGGCGATGCCGTCGATCACGCCGATGATGTCGTGGATGCGGAGCGCGCTGTCGTGGATCGCGCCCATGGTGCTGACGACCCTGGCCACCATGGCGCCGCCCTGGACTGCCACCTGCGAGGCGCTGGCCACCAGTTCAGTCGCGGCGTGCGCATCGTCGGCATTCTGGCGCACCGCCTGCGCCAGCTGTTGTACCGTGCCCACAGTGCGCAGCAGTTCGCCAGCTTGCTGCTCGGTGCGCAGCGACAGATCCTGGTTGCCGCTGGCGATGGCGTGCGCGGCGTCGCTGATGGCACCGAGGCCGACATGGGCTGCGCTGACCGTCTGCTGCATGCGGTCGAAGCTCGCTTGCAGGCTGTGGTGGTCGGCCTCGGTCTGCACGCGCTGGCGCGCGAAGCTGATGGCGAAATGGCAGAGGGCCGCGGTTTCCACCACCACGTACAGGGCGTGCACGAGGATTACCGGCAGCGAAGGGCGGCTCAGGCACATGGTGCCGAAGCCGGCTTGCTGCAGGAAGTTGAACAGCAGGTGGTGCACGGCCACAAAGGCAGCGGCGGCAACGATCACGCGCCAGTCCTGGTAGACCACCAGCAGGGCCAGCAGGACGAAGATGCCGAAATGCAGCTCGATCATGCCCATCGCCTGGTGGATGTGCAGGGCGCAGAACCACATGCAGGCGATGCCGACGGCCATGCGGCTGGCCAGCGCCTGCGGCGCTTTCCAGGCCAGCACGGTGGGCAGCACGGCGGCCGGCAAGCCGGCCAGCAGCGCCGCCTGCCAGGTGCCGTACCACGGCGCCAGGCCCAGCGCGAGCGCCATGAGCAGCCACAGGGTCGGGATGAACAGCTTGTGCGCCTTGGTGTAATGGTCTTGCATCGGTACCCTCCAATCATTTTTGATAACACCCATTGTCTGGAGTTAACACTTGCGTGTCGATCAACTAGTAAAAGTGGCCGCCCATTACGTGCGCTGTGCTTGCCAAAGCTTGGCTAGCATGGGAACAGCACGTGAAACAAGGAGGCCTATCATGCCAAGAGGAGCCAGCCCGAAACGGGAGCGCGAATACAAGGAGCTCAAGCAGGAATTCAAGCAGGAGCACCGCTACCCCGGCCGTGAAGAGGAAGTGGCAGCGCGCATCGTCAACAAGCAGCGCCGCGAGCATGGCGAGACCAAGGCGCAGAAATCGCGCTCGGGTCGTAAAGTGCATTAAGCAAGGAACTTTAAGCAAGACTTTCTGGCAACTTTTGGCTGGAGAGTCGGTTATACTCGGAGCTTCGGAGAACCGGAGCTGCCATGCCAGACGAAGCCTTGCCCGCACGTCCCTCGCTGCGACACAGGATTGGCCCGGCGGGCCTGGGGACAGTGCTGGCCGGCCTGCTGGCGGTGTCGGTCTTGCTGCTGGCCCTGTTGGCCGCTGCCTTGCTGGGCTGGCGCACTGCTGCTGAACTCAAACACAGCATCGGCCTCGGCCTGCAACAGCGCGCCAGCGACAGTGCCGACCTGCTTGACGCAGCCATGTTCGAGCGCTATCGCGAAGTCCAGCTGCTGGCGCGGCGCGCCGGCGCCACGGCCGGCGAGCACAGCGTGGCGCAACGCCGCCGCGAGCTGGAAGAGTTGCAGCGCACTTATCCCCTGTATGCCTGGATGGGCATGGCTGACACCTCGGGCAAGGTGACGGCGGCAACCGGCGGCGTGCTGGAAGGCGCCGACGTGTCGCAGCAGCCATGGTGGGCCGAGGCGCCAAGCGGGGTGTATGTGCACGACGTGCACAGCGACCCGCTGCTGGGACGCTGGCTGCCGGCCAACAGCGGCCGGGCGCTGCGCGTGCTTGACCTGGCTTTCCCCCTGTACGACGGCGCCAGCCGCCCGGCCGGCGTGCTGGGCGCGCAACTGCACTGGAACTGGGCGCGCGAACTGCTGGGCGAGCAGGCGCTGGTGGTGTCGCGCACGGGCCAGGTGCTGGCCGGGCCGGACAGCGTGCGCGGGCAGGCTTTGCCGAGCGCCGCCCTGGCGCAGGCACGCCTGCAGCGCGCCGGCTACGTGGAAGAGCGCTGGCCCGACGGCCGCAATTACCTGGTCGGCTATGGGCGCACGCGCGGCTATGACGGCTATCCGGGCCTGGGCTGGACGGTGCTGCTGCGGCAGGACAGCGACAGCGTGCTGGCGCCCGTGCGCCGGTTGCAGGCCGGCGTGGCCATGGGCGGCGTGGCGCTGGCCGTGCTGTTTGGCCTGCTCGGCTGGCGGATAGCGCGCAAGCTGGTGCAGCCGGTGCAGCAGGTGGAGGCGGCCTTGCAGGCCGTGGCGCAGGGCGCCGCAGCCGAAGTGCCGCCGCTGGCCGCCGGCATCCGCGAACTGGACACTTTGCGTGAGGCTTGCAACGCGCTGCTGCGGCGCCAGGGGGAGCATGCGCAGCAGCTGGCGCACGAGAAGGCTGAACTGGAAGTTCAGCGCGATGCCGGCCTGGCCGAGCTGGCGCGCGCGCAGGACGAGGGATGCGCACTCGCTTCACGCATGCGCGCCATATTGGACGCGACGCAGGAAGCCTTCATCGGCTTGAGCGGCGACGGCATCGTCACTGGCTGGAACGACAGGGCCGGCGAGATCTTTGGCTGGCAGCCCGCCGAAGTACTGGGCAAGCCGGTCGAGCAATTCCTGCAGGCCAGTGCCGGCCTGCTGGCCAGCCTGGGCGACGGCAGCGTGGGCCAGCCGGTGGCGCTGACGGGCTGGCGCCGCGACGGCACGCGCTTTGACGCCGAACTGACGCTGCAGCGCCATGCGGTCGACGGGGCGCAAGCGTACGTGGTGTTCGTGACCGATGCCACGCACAGCCGGCGCAGCGAAGAGGCGGCGGCCGAACAGCTGTCGGCCCTGGCCAGCGCCCAGCTCGAGCTGGCCGACAAGGAGCGCTTCCTGCGCACGGTGGCCGACCACAACCCGGCGGCCATCGGCTATGTCGACCAGGACGAAATCTTCCGCTTTGCCAACCGCAGCTACCAGAGCCTGCTGGGCATCGACCCGGCCGCCATGATCGGGCGCAGCATGAAGGAAGTGCTGGGCGAGGCCCTGTACCGGCAAATCGAGCCGCAGGTCACGGCGGCGCTGCGCGGCGAGCGGGTGCACTTCGAGACCGACACCGAGCGCGCCGGCTGGCAGCGCCACTTCATGACCGATTACATCCCCGACACCGATGCGCAGGGCGAGGTGTGCGGCTTCCACATCGTGGCGCTGGACATCACGGCGCGCAAGAAAGCCGAATTGCAGCAGCAGGAGGCCAGCCGCGCCAAGAGCGCTTTCCTGGCCAATATGAGCCATGAAATCCGCACGCCGATGAACGCGGTGCTGGGCATCGGCCAGCTGCTGGAGCGCACCCCGCTCAGCGCCGAGCAGCAGGAGTATGTGCGCCTGATCCGCGCCTCGGGCAGCGCGCTGCTGGCCCTGGTCAACGACATCCTCGATTTGTCCAAGATCGAGGCCGGCAAGCTGACCGTGGTGGCGGCGCCGTTCCAGGTCGATGAACTGGCCGAGGCGGTGGCGGCGGCCATGCAGTCGGCCAGCGTCGGCAAGCGGCTGGACCTGCTGCTGACGCTGGACCCGGACCTGCCGCCCAGCCTGGTGGGCGACTTGCAGCGCCTGCGCCAGGTTGCGCTCAACCTGGTGGGCAATGCCATCAAATTTACTGCCGAAGGCGAAGTGCGGGTACATATCGGCAGCAGCGCGCCGGGCAGTTCGATGGAGATCCTGCAGCTGGTGGTGAGCGACAGCGGGATCGGCATGAGCGGCGAGCAGCTGGGGCGCCTGTTCAATCCTTTCGAGCAGGCCGACACCTCGACCGCGCGGCGCTTTGGCGGCACCGGGCTGGGGCTGTCGATTTCGCAGCAGCTGGTGCAGCTGATGGGCGGCACGATCACGGTCAGCAGCGAAGCCGGGCGCGGCAGCGAGTTCGTTGTCTCGGTGCCGCTGCAGGTGGCGCGGCGCCAGCGCAGCGATGAGCCGGATGCCGGTGCGCTGGCCGGCCTGCGCGTGCTGCTGGTCGACGACCACGTGCCGACCCTGCATTACCTGGAAGGGCAGCTGCGGCGCTGGGGCTGTGTGGTGGAAGCGCATGCGGCAGCGCCGGCTGCCGATGGCGGAGAGTGGGACGTGGCGCTGGTCGATTCCGTGCTGCTCGATGCACAGGGCACGGCCGCGTTCGAGGGCATGTGCCTGGTGGCGCTGAACCGCAGCCTGGACCGCATTTCGCTGCCGGGCGAGGCGGCAGCGCTGGCCAAGCCGGTGCTGCCGGGCGCCATGCGCCTGCTGTTGCAGGGCTTGCGCCAGCAGGGCACCGTGCTGCCGGCGGCGCAGGCCGCGCAGGCCGGCTACGCCAGCGTGCTGCGCGGCGCGCGCATCTTGCTGGTGGAAGACAATCCGACCAACCTGGTGGTGGCGCGCGGCGTGCTCGAGCCAACCGGCGCGCTGGTAACGGTGGCCGAGCATGGCCAGCAGGCGGTCGATTTGCTGCGTGCTGCGCCGGCAGGCTTCGACCTGGTCCTGATGGATGTGCAGATGCCGGTGATGGATGGTTTCGAAGCTACCCGCATCGCGCGCGGACAGCTGGGATTGCGGCTGCCGATCCTGGCCATGAGCGCCGGCGTGCTGGATACCGAACAGGCCAGGTGCCTGGAGTGCGGGATGGATGGCTTCATCCCCAAGCCGGTCGACTATACGCAAATGCTGGCCACCATCGCGGCCCATCTGGGCGGGGCGGGCCGGCCGCAAGGGGCGCCGGCCACGCCCGCTGCCGGGCCTGCGCCGGTGCAGGCGCCAGCGCCCGCCCTTGGCGACGCCGACCAGCAGCCCGGCGTGTTCGCCATCCGCAAGCTGCTGGCCGTGATCGGCAACGGCCCGCAGCGCCAGAACATTGTGGCACTGGTAGAGCGCGTGGTGCGCCAGTCGCAAGCTGAATTCGACGCGGCGCAGGCGCGCTGGCAGGACGGCGATGCGGCGGCGGCGGCGGCAGCGCTGCATGCCTTGCGCGGCGGCGTCGGCAGCCTGGGCGCGCGCAATTTTTCCGATGCCACACTGGCCGCCGAACAAGCCTTGCGCACCGGCGATGCCGGCGCCGTGCGCGAGCAGTTCGCGCAGGTGCAGGCCGCGCTGTCGGCAACGCTGGCGGCGGCAGGGCGCTGGCTGCAACTGGAGCAGCCGGCACCAGGCGCCGGCGTGCAGGCCGATTTGCAGGCGGCCATGGATACGCTGGCCGACATGCTGCGGCGCCAGGACCTCGATGCGCTGGTGCAGTTCCGCCAGCTGCGCCCGCACCTGGCCAGCCAGCGCGGCGACGACGCCGCGGCCCAATTGGAAACTGCCATAGAAGCGCTGGATTTCGGTACTGCGCTCGATGTCCTGAGTGAGGAAGCATGGAAAGCACCATCCTGATCATCGATGACAACCCCGACACCATCCGGCTGATGAGCGCAATGCTGCGCGAACAGGCGCGCGTGCTGTTTGCCACCAATGGCCTGGCGGGACTGGAAATCGCGCGCGCCCAGCGCCCGCAACTGATCTTGCTCGACCTGCAGATGAAGAGCATGGACGGCTTCGCCGTTTGCGAACGCATCATGGCCGATCCCGACCTGCGCCATTGCCCGGTGATTTTCGTGACCGCCAGCAGCGGCGTGGAAAACGAGACGGCCTGCCTCGACGCCGGCGCCGTCGATTTCATCACCAAGCCGCTCAGCGGGCCGGTGGTGCAGGCGCGCGTGCGCACCCATTTGCGCCTGCAGGCAGCGCTGGCCAGCCTCGATACGCTGGCGCACAAGGATGGCCTGACCGGCCTGCACAACCGGCGCTATTTCGACGAGCAGTTCGCGCTCGAAGTGGCGCGCCACCGGCGCCAGGGCGCGGCGCTGGGCGTGGCGCTGGTCGATGTCGACCACTTCAAGCTGTATAACGATCATTACGGCCACCAGATGGGCGACGAATGCCTGCGCGCGGTGGCGCAAGCGCTGGCGCAGTGCACGCGCCGGCCGGGCGAGCTGGTGGCGCGCTATGGCGGGGAAGAATTCGTGGTGCTGCTGCCCAATAGCTGTGAAGACGAAGTGCGGCGCTATGGGGCCTGGATTTGCGAGCATGTCGCCGCGCTGCATTTGCCGCACGCCGCCTCGCCGGTGGCGCCGCATGTCACCATCAGCGTGGGCCTGAGTTCAATGGCGCCCGACAACCAAGAGACCGGCGCCAGCCTGCTGCAGGCGGCTGACCAGGCCTTGTACGAGGCCAAGCGCGCAGGCCGCAACCGCGCCGCCCTGGGCGGCGCGCAGGCGGCTAGGTGCCAGGCAGGCTGATGCGGTTGCGGCCCATGTGCTTGGCACGGTACAGCGCCGCGTCGGCGGTGGCCACCAGCTGCGCCGGCTGGTGCTCGTGCGAGGCAATCGCGGTGGCGGCGCCGATGCTGACCGTGACGTAGTGCTGGGCTGCGCCGCTATTGGGCAGGCGCAGCGCTTCGACCCGGCAGCGGATCCGCTCTGCCACGATGGCGGCCCCTTTCAGCGACTGGTTCGGCAGGATCACGGCAAACTCCTCGCCGCCGTAGCGCGCCACCAGGTCGTTGGCGCGCATTTCGCTGGCCACGGCGCCGGCAATACGCTTCAGGCAATCGTCGCCGCCGACGTGGCCGTAGGCGTCGTTGTATTGCTTGAAGTTGTCGACGTCGACCATCAGCAGCGACAGCGGCTGGGCCTGGCGCAGGGCGCGCTGCCACTCGGCCAGCAGGGTGTGGTCGAAGCAGCGCCGGTTGGCCAGCCCGGTCAGGCCGTCGCGCGTGGCCAGCTGCTCGAGCGCGATCTGGGCCTGCTTTTCCTCGGTCAGGTCGCGCAGCGTTTCCACCACGGCCACCAGTTGCCCGTCGCTGTCGTAGATCGGGCTGGCGTCGGCAGCCAGGTAGCGGCGGCCGGCGGTGCGCGGCATTTCGCACCAGTTTTCCGCGCACAGGTTGTCCCTGGCGCCGCCCGGGCCGCGCGCCTGGCCGTCGTACAGGTCGAGGATTTCGCCGGTGCGCCCGGCAATCACCAGGTCGGCCAGGGTCGGGCGCTGGCTGGCGTAGAAGGCGCACCAGTGCCCGCTGGTGCCAAGCAGCTCGTGCGCCGGCACGCCGGTCAGGCGTTCGCAGGCGCGGTTCCAGATGATGACCCGGCCCTGGGCGTCGAGCACGAAGGTGGGAATGACCAGCAGTTCCATCAGCTTTAGCGCAAAGCCCTGCGGCTGGCCGGGGGCGGGTGCTTCCATCAGATGGGAGATCTTGAGGAGACTATTCATTTGGCGGCGGCCCTGTTTGTTGTTCACTGCGTCGGGAACTTGATTGTGCCGCTGCCGCCAGCGGCAAATGTTGACGAAGCGCAAAGCCGTTTCGTTTCGTGAAACGCGCTATAATGTAGGGTTGCCGACCACTGGATGTACCCGTGACTTATAGCATCAAGGAAATTTTCTACACCCTGCAGGGCGAAGGCGCCCATGCCGGGCGGCCTGCCGTGTTTTGCCGCTTTTCCGGCTGCAACCTGTGGACTGGCCGCGAGCAGGATCGCGCCAGCGCAGTGTGCCAGTTCTGCGATACCGATTTTGTGGGCACCGATGGCGAGCGCGGTGGCAAGTTCGCCACGCCGCAGGCCCTGGCGCAGGAGATCGAGAGCCTGTGGCCGGCCGGGCATGGCCACAAGTACGTGGTGTTTACCGGCGGCGAACCGCTGCTGCAGCTCGATGCGCCGCTGATCGCGGCCATGCATGCGCTGGGCTTCACCATCGCCATCGAAACCAATGGCACGATCGAGGTGCCGGCGGGCGTGGACTGGATCTGCGTCAGCCCGAAAATGGGCGCCAAGCTGGTGGTCAGCAAAGGCAATGAAATCAAGGTCGTGATCCCGCAGAAGGACCAGGACCTGGCCGCCTACGAAGGCCTGGATTTCGAGAATTTCTTCGTGCAGCCGATGGATGGCCCGCTGGCGGCCTTCAATACCACGCTGGCGATCGAGACCTGCAAGCGCAATCCGAAATGGAAACTGAGCCTGCAAACCCATAAACTGTTGAACATTCCGTAAATGCTTACCATTACCCGCAAGCTGGAATTCGATGCTGGCCATCGCATTCCGGACCATAAGAGCCAATGCCGCAACCTGCACGGCCACCGCTACACCCTTGAAATCACCCTGACCGGCAAGGTGATCGACGCCGAGGGCAATTCCGATAACGGCATGATCATGGACTTTTCCGACGTCAAGACCATCGCCAAGGAACACCTGGTCGATGTCTGGGACCATGCCTTCCTGGTGTACGAGAAGGACGCCGCGGTCAAGGATTTCCTGGCCTCGCTGCCCAACCACAAGACCGTGGTGATCGACCGCATCCCGACCGTGGAAAACCTGGCCGCCGTGGCCTGGGACATCCTGAAGGCCGCCTTCCAGGACCGCTACGGCACCGGCCTGCACCTGCACAAGCTGGTGCTGCACGAAACCCCGAACTGCTGGGCTGAAATTGTCGAATGAGCTGTACATGCGCGAGGCGCTCGTTGAAGCGCGGCGTGCCTGGGCCGAGGGCGAGGTGCCGGTAGGCGCTGTCGTGGTCAAGGATGGCGTGGTGATCGGCCGCGGCTACAACCAGCCGATTGGCCGCCACGACCCGACCGCCCACGCCGAAATCGTGGCGATGCGCGCCGCGGCCGAAGCGCTGGGCAACTACCGCCTGCCGGGCTGCGAGCTGTATGTCACGCTGGAACCTTGCGTCATGTGTTCCGGCGCCATGATGCACGCGCGCCTGGCGCGCATTGTCTACGGCGCCAGCGATCCCAAGACCGGCGCCTGTGGCTCGGTTGTCAATGTTTTCGAGAGCGAGCAATTGAACCACCACGCTGAAGTGGAGGGCGGCTTGCTGGCCGAGGACTGCGGCCAGGTATTGAAAGACTTCTTCGCCGAACGCCGGGCTTTGCGCAAAAACAACGTGGCCTGAGCGCGCGCCACGCGCTGCTGCTGCGGTGCTATGCTGAGCCATGGCCAGCGTTGATATAAACGGTATTACGATTACCTACGAGTCCAGCGGCGACCCCGCCGGACCGGCTGTGCTGCTGAACATGGGCCTGGCCCTGCAACTGATTTCCTGGCCCTGTGATTTCGTCGAAGGGCTGGTGCAGCGCGGCTACCGCGTGATCCGCTATGACAACCGCGATGCCGGCCTGTCTTCCCATTTCGACCATCTTGGTGCGCCCAACCTGTGGCTGGCCTACCTGCGCCACCTGTTCGGCTGGCGCCAGCGCGCGCCGTACACCCTGAACGATATGGCCGGCGATGCGGTCGGCCTGCTCGATGCGCTGGGCGTGGCGGCGGCGCATGTCGTCGGGGTTTCCATGGGCGGCATGGTGTCGCAGATCATGGCGGCGCGCTATCCGGCGCGCACCCTGAGCCTGACCTCGATCATGTCGAGCAGCGGGCGGCCGGGCCTGCCCGGGCCGACGCCGGCAGCGCGCCGCATCCTGCTGCGGCGCACGCCGAGCGCCCACCACCGGGCGCGCGTAGTGGAGCAGATGGTCGATACCTTCCGCACCATCGGCAGCCCGGCTTTCCCGATGCCGGAGGCTTTGCTGCGCCAGATGGCTGGCGAGGCGGTGGCGCGCAACGTGAATGGCGACGGGGTGGCGCGGCAGCTGGTGGCCATTGCCGCTTCCGGCGACCGCAGCGCGCTGCTGCGCAAGATCCGCTGCCCTGCGCTGGTGATCCATGGCGATGCCGATCCGCTGGTGCCGTGCGCTTGCGGCATCGATACGGCGCGCCAGATTCCGGGTGCCCGGCTGGAGCTGATTGCGGGCATGGGGCACGACCTGCCGCCGGCCGTGGTTGGCAGGCTGCTAACCTTGCTAGACCAACATCTCCAGAGTAATATGGCCGGGTGAAAAATATCGGAATTGCCATTGCCGGAACCAGCGGCTATCCCATCGATGACGCCGCGCTGGCACGCGGCATCGCCCGCCTCGAGGCGCAGGGCTGCATCGTCCACAATTACTACGAGCCGGAGCGCAAATTCCAGCGTTTCGCCGGCACGGATGGCGAGCGCCTGGCCCAGCTCAATGCGGCCGCGGCCGACCCGGACTGCCAGGTTGTGCTTGCCTTGCGCGGCCAGTACGGCATCAGCCGCATCCTTCCGCACATCGATTTCCGCGCCATGGCCGACAGCGGGAAGCTGTTCTCCGGTTTCAGTGATATCACGGCCTTCCATATGGGGCTGTACCAGGCCACGGGCCGCATCAGTTTCGCCGGGCCGATGAGCACGGATTTCCTGCGCGATGAAACGGTCGAGTACACGCTGCAGCAGTTCTGGGATTGCCTGCGCGGCCCGACCCATTCCGTGCACGGTACTGCAGCCGGCAACCCGCTGGTTGACGTGCAGGGGACGCTCTGGGGCGGCAACCTGGCGATGGTGAATCACCTGCTTGGGACGCCGTTCTGGCCGCAGATCGATGGCGGCATCCTGTTCCTGGAAGATATCGGCGAGCACCCTTACCGCATCGAGCGCATGCTGCTGCAGCTGCATTTTGCCGGGGTGCTGGAGCGCCAGCGCGCCATTGTGCTGGGGGATATCTCGGGATACCGGCTGGCGCCGCACGATAACGGCTATGACTTCGATGCCATGCTGGCATATATTCGAGGCTTGCTGCGGGTGCCGGTGCTGACCGGGCTGCCGTTTGGGCACGGGGAAGTGCGCTGCACTTTGCCATTTGGGGCGCAGGCGCATCTTGTTTCCGATGCCGAAGGCTTCGACCTGACCGTAAGCGGCTATCCAACTTTGTGATGAACGGCGCGGAAAGCTACTACCGCGCTACAGCGCCAGGCGAACACTATGCGCCGCTGGCGGGCCGCCAAGAGGCGCGCATCTGCATCATTGGAGCTGGATTTGCGGGGCTGGCCACGGCGATGTCGCTGATGGAGCACGGCGAACGTGAGGTGGTCCTGCTCGAAGCTGAAAGCGTCGGCCATGGCGCCTCCGGCCGCAATGGCGGCTTCGTTTTCGGTGGCTATTCGCTGGACGAGCAAGCTTTGCTGGCGACGGTTGGCCCGGAGCAGGGCAGGCGGCTTTACCAATTGACCTTGGGTGCGGTCGACCAGATCCGCCGCCGCATTGGCCAGTACGACATCGATTGCGACGCGACGCATGGCGGCATTTACCTCGCCAACTGGTTCGACGACCCGCGCGTGCTGGACGAGCGCCAGCGCTTCATGCAGGACCAGCTTGGCGTGGAATGGGAGCGCATTTCGCCGGCCGAGTTTGCGCAGCGCGCCCGCAGCGAACGCTATTTCGGCGCTTTGTTCGAACGAAACGCTTTCCACTTCCATCCGTTGAAATACGCCCAGGGCCTCGCCCGCGCCTTGCATGCCGGCGGCATTCGTGTGCATGAGGGCAGTCGTGCGACCGCGATCGAGTCGCGGCGGCGGGCTGCTGGCGCACAGGGTTGGCGCGTCGCCACGAGCGGCGGCGAGGTGTTGTGCGACGAAGTAGTGGTGTGCTGCGGCGGCTATATTGAGCGCTTGTATCCGGCTCTGGCGGGGGCGATCCTGCCGATAGCCACCTATGTGATGGTGACGGAGCCGCTTGGCGACCGTTTGCCGCAAGTGCTGGCGACCGATGCCGCGATCTACGATACGCGTTTTGCCTTCGATTACTACCGGCCATTGCAGGACAGCCGGCTGCTGTGGGGCGGCCGAATTTCGATTCGTTCCCGCGGCCCGGAAGATGTGGCGCGCTTGCTCTACGAAGACATGCTGAAGGTCTATCCGCAGCTTGCACGCACCAAGGTTGATTATGCCTGGAGTGGGCTGATGAGCTACGGCCGCCACAAAATGCCGCAACTGGGCAAGCTGCCAAACGGCGTCTGGTATGGCATGGGATTCGGCGGCCATGGCGTGGGGCCGACTTCGCTGGCCGGCGACGTTCTTTCCGCCGCGTTGATGGGTGAACTCAGCAAAGTTGAGCAATTCGCCTCCTGGGGCTTGCCCACGACCGGTGGCCCGGCCGGCTTGCTAGCCGCCCAACTGACTTATTGGTACTTCGAGCTGCGCGACTGGATGCGTCAATAGAGGGGTGTTCGCGAATTTCCGGAAAAGTCTGGAATGGTCTGGATCGAACTGCTTTGGTCCGGATTGAACTTTTTTGGTCTGGTTTCGGTCGAAATCGGCATGTCCTTCTGAAAGAATGTGGAGAATGCCATGACCCCAATTTTGTTTAGTCTCCCAGCGTCGCTGGAAACATATCAAGGCCTCGGAAACTTCATGCATACCCATGGGCTCAAGCAGGAAATGCATGAGCTGGTTGATATTGCAATCGCTGACTGGATGGCGAAGTTCGTTGAACAGCAGAATTGCCGGTTGGCATCGACTCTCGATGGATATCAGTGGAAATGCCTGTTTCTTCCGGACGGGACTACGTTGCGTACCGTGTACAAGCGTAAAAGCTACCTTGCCCATGTCGAAGGCAGCGAACTGCTGTACGAAGGCCGGCCGGTCACTCCCGGGCAGTTCGTCAATGACGTAGCGAAATGCGAGCGCAACGCTTGGCGCACCCTCTGGCTATGCTTTCCAAATGAAGACGAGTGGCAACCAGCAATGGCGCTGCGCAAGAAATTC
>JBCNOP010000150.1:0-13117 GCA_039593775.1 Pseudoduganella sp. | reverse complement strand
GGCGACACGTTCTCATGCAACACGCCGTTGGCGTCGATCAGGTTCAACTTGCCGAAACTGTCGCGGCTCAGGGAAAAATTAATCATCTTCACGGCTCTTTGCTTTGTCATCCATGTCGGTATCGACGTTACGTGCCTGCGCCTGGTAGAGGCGGTAGTAGGCGCCTTCCTTGGCCATCAGCTCTTCGTGAGGGCCTTCTTCGACCACCTTGCCGCGGTCCATCACCACCAGGCGGTTGGCTCGCTGCAGCGTGGACAGGCGGTGCGCAATCGCGATGGTCGTGCGGCCGGCAACCAGGTTGTCGAGCGCCTTCTGGATTTCTTTTTCCGTTTCCGAGTCGACCGAGGCCGTCGCTTCGTCCAGGATCAGGATGCGCGGATCGATCAGCAGCGCACGGGCAATCGAAATACGCTGGCGTTCGCCGCCCGACAGGCCCTGGCCGCGTTCACCCACCATCGAATCGTAGCCCTGCGGCAGGCGCAGGATGAAGTCGTGGGCGTGCGCAGCACGGGCTGCTTTCATGATTTCTTCGCGGGTCGCTTCCGGTTTGCCGTAGGCGATGTTTTCGGCGATGGTGCCGAAGAACAGGAAGGGCTCCTGCAGCACCAGGCCGATATTGCGGCGGTAGTCCGACACGGCAAAGTTGCGGATGTCCTGGCCATCGAGCAGGATCGCGCCTTCCGCCACGTCGTAGAAGCGGCAGATCAGGTTCACCAGGGTCGATTTGCCGGAGCCGGAATGGCCCACCAGGCCAATCATTTCGCCGGCCTTGATCTCCAGGTTGACGCCGCGGTTCACCGCACGGTTACCGTAGCGGAAGCCCACTTCGCGCAGCGTGATGTCGCCGCGGACCTTGTCGACCTTCACCGGCTGCACCGGGTCCGGCACGCTCGAAACGTGGTCCAGGATGTCGAAGATGCGCTTGGCCGCGGAAGCGGATTTCTGCGTCACCGACACGATGCGGCTCATGGAGTCCAGCTTGCCGTAGAAACGGTTGGCGTACAGGACGAAGGAGCTCAAAACACCAACGGTGATGTTGTGCTTGGAGATCATCCAGATGCCGAACACGTAAATCACCAGGATGCCCAGTTCGGTCAGGAACGATACGGTTGGCGAGAACAGCGACCACACCTTGTTCAGTTTGTCGTTGACGGCCAGGTTGTGCTTGTTGGCAGTGCGGAAGCGGGTCGCTTCGCGGGTTTCCTGCGCAAAGGCTTTCACCACGCGGATGCCGGGGATGGTGTCGGCCAGCACGTTGGTCACTTCGCCCCACACGCGGTCGATCTTCTCGAAGCCGGTGCGCAGCTTGTCGCGCACCAGGTGGATCATCCAGGCGATGAATGGCAGCGGCAGCAAGGTAGCCACGGCCAGCCATGGATCGATGGTAAACAGGATGACACCGGTCATGATGATCATCAGGACGTCGGAGGCGAAATCCAGCAAATGCAGCGACAGGAAGACGCAGATGCGGTCGGACTCGGAGCCAATACGCGACATCAGGTCGCCGGTGCGCTTGCCGCCGAAGTACTCCAGCGACATGCGCAGCAGGTGTTCATACGTAGTCGTGCGCAGGTCGGCGCCAATACGTTCCGAGACCAGTGCCAGCACATAGGTCTTGGCCCAGCCAAAAATCCAGGCCAGCACGGCGGCGCCGGTCAGGGCGGCCATGTACTGCACTACCAGCATGTGTTCGACCGGCTTGCCGTTCTGGTAAGGGATCAGCACATTGTCGGTCAGCGGCATGATGATGTACGGCGGGATGAGGTGCGCGCCGGTGGACAGCAGCATCATTGCAAAGCCAAGCGCCAGCTGCCATTGATACGGACGCGCAAAGCGCCACAGCCGGAACAGGGTCCAGGTGGAAGGCGGCGTGTGAACGACCTTGGTGCACACCGGGCATTCCTCCTGGTCCGCTTCCAACGGCGCCTTGCAGGTAGGGCAGGAGTTCTGTTCGATTTGCTGCAGCGGCTTGCCGTGCACGTGCGCTTCCAGCAGGCGCGGGAAATTTTCGGACAGGCGGATCGCCAGAAGGTTCTGGCCCAGCGTGAAGCGCCATGCAGCCAGGCGCTGCTTGTCGTCCACCAGTTCAAGGTGGCCCACGCCGGCGTGATCGTGCAGTTTTAGCGACATGCCAGGATGATAAGTCCAATCTCGCCATACCGTTTCACCGGGTGCGCGTGCCATAATGCGGCGCTCCGTGAGAAGCACCAGGCCTTTGTTGAAGTGAAGCTTGGAGTCTAGGTCAACCTCCAGCGCGCTAAGTACGTTTTCTTCGGGTGCCAGCGCTGGCAACTCTGTGCGCCACCTGTCGGGAAGTTCTGTCAGGCTGAGCTCAGAGGAAAGTTGGTTTGTTATCATTGTGGATCAGACTCCGGCACTCTTTGCCAAGTGGCAAGAATTGCGAAACAGTGGGAAAATAGAAGGACGGGCGGAGTATACCGCAAGAGGTACAAGAGCTAAAACATGACAAAAAAGAAAGACATTGAGTTTCTCCGTGTAACACACCTGCGCGGACCGAACATCTGGACCTATCGCCCGGTGATTGAGGCTTGGCTGGATATCGGCGAGCTTGAAAACTACCCCTCGAACAAACTCCCCGGTTTTTATGAACGCTTGATCGCCTTCCTGCCAGGCCTGGTCGAGCATCGCTGCGGCGTCGGTGAGCGCGGCGGCTTTCTCGAGCGGCTGCGCGACGGCACCTACGCCGGCCACATCCTCGAACACGTGGTGCTGGAGTTGCAGAACCTGGCCGGCATGCGTACTGGCTTTGGCAAGACGCGCCAGACCGCGGAAGGCAGCGGTATTTATAAAATGGCATTCCGCACCCGCCAGGAGCAGGTTGGCCGCGCCGCACTGGCCGCCGGCAAAGACCTGCTGATGGCTGCCATCGACGACAAGCCATACGACCTGGCTGCCACCGTTGAAAAACTGACCTCGATGGTCGAATCGCTGTGCCTGGGCCCATCGACCGCTTCCATCGTTGATGCGGCGACTGACCGCAAGATCCCGCATATCCGCCTGACCGACGGCAACCTGGTGCAACTGGGCCACGGTGCCCGCCAGCGCCGCATCTGGACTGCGGAAACCGACAATACTTCGGCCATCGCCGAAGGCATCGCTTCCGACAAGGACATGACCAAGGACTTGCTGAAGTCCGTTGGCGTGCCGGTACCGGAAGGCACCCTGGTCAAGAGTGCAGACGAAGCATGGGAAGAGGCGCAGGACATCGGCTTGCCGGTGGCCGTCAAGCCATACGACGGCAACCATGGCCGTGGCGTGTCGCTGAACCTGATGACCGAAGCCGACGTGCGCGCTGCGTACGACATCGCCGTTGCGCGCGGTGGCAGCAAGAGCGTGATTGTCGAGAAGTTCATCGTCGGTAATGAACACCGGCTGCTGGTGGTCGGCCGCCGCATGGTGGCTGCCTCCATGGGCGAATCGCTGTGGGTGACCGGCGACGGCAAGTCCTCCGTGCAGGGGCTGGTGGACACCCAGATCAACACCGATCCGCGCCGTGGCACCACCGAAGAATTCCCGCTGAATATCGTTGAACCGAAGAAGTCGGAAGAAGTGCAGCTGGACCTGAAGCGCCAGGGCCTGACCCCGGACTCCGTGGTGGAAGCTGGCCGCAAGGTCCTGATCCAGGTGAACGGCAACGTCGCCAATGACGTGACCGACCTGGTACATCCAGCCGTTGCCGAAATGGCAGCTCTGGCAGCACGCACCATCGGCCTGGACATCGCAGGCATCGACCTGGTTGCCGCCGACATCTCCAAGCCGCTGGAAGAGCAGGGCGGCGCGATCATCGAAGTGAATGCAAGCCCAGGCCTGCTGGCCCACCTGAAGCCTGCCGCCGGCGGCGTTGCACGTCCGGTTGGCCACGCGATTGCCGACCAGCTGTTCGCCGAAGACGACGACGGCCGCATCCCGATCGTGGGCGTGGCCGGCAGCCGCCAGAATGCGCTGATCGCCCGCCTGATCGGCTGGCTGCTGCAAATGAGCGGCCGCTATGTCGGCACCGCGACCGAACAGGGTGTATTCCTGAATGGCCGCAATGTGGCGCGCGGCCCGCTGACCGAATGGGAATCCGGCGAGCGCCTGCTGCTGAACAAGAACGTTGAAGCAGCAGTCTTCGCGAACTCCGGCCGCATGATCCTGAGCGAAGGCTTCTCCTACGATAAGTGCATGGTAGGCGTGGTCACCGACGCTGCCGGCCACGAAGAACTGGGCGAGTTCTACATCAACACGCCGGAGCAGATGTTCGGCGTGCTGCGCACCCAGGTTGACGTGGTGCTGCCGGAAGGCGCCGCAGTGCTGAATGCCTCCGATGCGCAAGTGGTCGAAATGGCCGAACTGTGCGACGGCGACGTGATCTTCTACGGCACTGGCGAACACGTACCTGCGATCGACTCGCACCGCCAGGATGGCGGCCGTGCAGTGTTCCTGCGCGATGGCGGTTTCGTCATGGCTGCTGGCCGCGACGAACTGGCAGTGCTGCCGCCGTCCTGCCTGCCGGCGAGCGGCGAAGACCGCAAGGAAGCCGTGCTGGCCGCAATCGGCGCCGGCTGGGCCATGGGCCTGTCGCCGGACCTGATTGGTGCTGCCCTGCGCACCTTTGAGTGGAATACCAAGAAAAACTAAGGATTACCAGGAATGGAAGTTATTCGCCTCCGCGCACTGCGCGGCCCTAATCTGTGGAGCCACCATACGGCTGTCGAGGCCATCGTGTCCTGCGCGCCGGAGGAACGCTCCGTCGACAAGATCCCTGGTTTCGAAGTGCGCCTGCGCACCCGCTTCCCACGCCTGGCGCAATTGCAGCCGGACGGCCACGCCGATACCATCCCGATGGCGCATGTGCTGGAGCTGGCGACCCTTGGCCTGCAAGCCGAAGCCGGCTGCCCGGTCACCTTCAGCCGTACCACCCAGACGCTGGAAGATGGCATCTACCAGATGGTGGTCGAATACACCGAAGAAGCAGTAGGCCGCCTGGCCGTGGAATGGGCCGAAAAGCTGATCAAGGCCGCCGTTGAAGACACGCCGTTCGACCTGGCCGCTGCGCTGCACGAGCTGCGCGAACTGGACGAAGACGTGCGCCTGGGCCCATCGACCGGCTCCATCGTGCATGCCGCCGTGGCACGCAAGATCCCGTTCCGCCGCATGACGGAAGGCTCGATGGTGAGCTTCGGCTGGGGCTCGAAGCAGCGCCGCATCCAGGCCGCTGAAATGGACACTACCAGCGCGATCGCCGAAACCATCGCGCAGGACAAGGAACTGACCAAGAAATTGCTGGACGCCGCTGGCGTGCCAGTGCCTGTCGGCCGCACTGCGGTCGACGCCGAGGACGCGTGGAAGGCCGCACAGGAAATCGGCCTGCCGGTCGTGGTCAAGCCGAAGGATGGCAACCAGGGCAAGGGCGTGACCGTCAACATCACCACCCGCGAGCAGACCATCGCCGCCTACAACGCCGCCAAGGAATTCCGTGACGACATCATGGTCGAGCGCTTCCTGGCTGGCCACGACTTCCGCCTGCTGGTGATCGGCAACAAGCTGGTCGCCGCTGCGCGCCGCGATCCTCCGCACGTGGTGGGCGATGGCGTCCATTCGGTGCGCGAACTGGTGGACATCGTCAACGCCGACCCGCGCCGCGGAACTGGCCACGGCACCGCGCTGACCAAGATCCGTTTCGACGATATCGCCCTGGCGCGCCTGGCGCTGCAAGGCCTGGCTGCGGATTCCGTGCCGCCAATCGGCCAGCGCGTCGTGCTGCGTAATAACGCCAACCTGTCGACCGGCGGTTCCGCCACCGACGTGACCGACGACGTGCACCCTGAAGTGGCAGCGCGCGCGGTGGAAGCGGCGCAAATGATCGGCCTCGATATCTGCGGCGTGGACGTGGTGTGCGATTCCGTGCTGCGTCCAATCGAAGAACAGAATGGCGGCGTGGTGGAAGTGAATGCCGCGCCAGGCCTGCGCATGCACCTGTCGCCTTCGTACGGCAAGGGCCGCCCGATCGGCGAGGCGATCATCAGTTCGATGTTCCCTGAAGGCGACGATGGCCGCATTCCCGTGATTGCGGTGACCGGCACCAACGGCAAGACCACCACCGTCCGCCTGACGGCGCACCTGATCGCATCTTCCGGCCTGCGCGTGGGCATGACCAATACCGATGGCGTGTACGTCAACGGCCGCCAGATCGATTCGGGTGACTGCTCCGGCCCGCGTTCGGCACGCAACGTGCTGCAGCATCCTGACGTGGATGCCGCGGTGTTTGAGACCGCCCGTGGCGGCATCCTGCGCGAAGGCCTCGCCTACGACCGCTGCAAAGTGGCCGTGGTGACCAATATCGGCGCCGGCGACCACCTGGGCCTGAACTACATCACCACCGTGGAAGACCTGGCGGTGCTGAAGCGCGTGATCGTGATGAACGTCGACGAGCATGGCTATGCCGTGCTGAACGCGACCGATCCGATCGTGGCTGCAATGGCGGCCAAGTGCAAGGGCAAGGTGATCTTCTTTGGCGCGGACCGTTACCATCCTGTGGTGGCGACGCACCTGGCGCAGGGCAAGCGCACCGTGTACATCGAGAATGGCCAGCTGGTGGCGGTAGAAGGCAAGAACGAACAGCGCATTCCGCTGGCCGACGTGCCAATCACCTTCAACGGCACCATCGGTTTCCAGGTGGAGAACACCATGGCTGCTGTGGCAGCCGCTTGGGCTGCGGGCATTGACTGGGATTCGATCCGTCGAGGTCTGCTGTCCTTTACCACGGACAGCCACAATGCGCCGGGCCGCTTCAATATCTTCAAGTACCGCGGCGCGACCGTGATTGCGGACTACGGCCACAATCCGGATGCGATGCTGGCACTGGTCCAGGCAGTGGATGCGATGCCGGCCAAGCGCCGCTCAGTGGTGATTTCCGGCGCGGGCGATCGCCGCGACCAGGATATCCGCGAGCAGACCGAGATCCTGGGCAAGGCGTTTGATGATGTGATCCTGTACCAGGATGCCTGCCAGCGTGGGCGTGCTGATGGTGAGGTGGTTGGCTTGCTGCGCCAGGGATTGGAAGGTGCTAGCCGCACTAAGAATATCGACCAGATTACCGGCGAATTCATTGCGATTGATACGGCGATGGATCGGCTGCAGGATGGCGATCTTTGCCTGATCCTGGTGGATCAGGTGGAGGAGTCGCTGCGGCATATCGCTAACCGGATCGCTGCGGGCTAAAACCGGTAAACCGGGGTCTGACCCGCAGGGTCAGACCCCAACGGTACAACGGCCGCGGGTTTGGGGTGTGCGTCTTTGACTTTCTGAGAAGATCAAAGGCCTTTAACCCAAACCCGCGGCCGTAATACCGTTCAGGGTCAGACCCTTGGGTCTGACCCAGGTTTACCGGTTTTCAAGCAACAAGAGCAGCCTTCGGCAGCACCAGCCGCGCAGTCTCCCCCTCAACAAACTGCGCCGCAAAGACCCGCTTTTCAGCCGCCACGTCCCCGTCAGCCTCAATCAGGTTGCAAATCAAGTCCGCAGTCGCCACCGCCATCTTGTGCAATGGCTGCTTCAACGTCGTGAGCTCATAGCTCAACCACTGCGAGCCTTCCACCGCATCACACCCCACGACCGACATCTGCGAAGGCACGTCGATATGCAAATGCTGGCGCGCCGCATCCACGCAACCCATCGCCATCGCGTCATTCCCGCAAATCACGGTATCCGGCACCGCGCCAATGCGCGCGATCAGTTCATGCAGGCCCGCCACGCCGCTGGAATAGTCAAAGCAGCCATGGAATACCGGCGCCTCCGGCAGCCCCAGTTCAGCGATCCGGTCCAGCGCCCCGCGCAAGCGCTCGCGCGCCACCGAGTTCTGCGCCGGCCCGCCAATCAGGGCAAACTGCCGATGCCCGGCAGCCGCCAGGCGGGTCACCAGGGCCCGGCTAGCCTCATACTGGTCGCACAGCACCGTATTCACGTCCAGGTCGCGCAAATGGCGGTTGAACACCACCAGCGGCACCCTCCGGCGCTTGAATTCGGCCACGTGCGCCTCGGTCAGCCTGGAAGCGGCCACCACGCCGTCCACCTGGAACTGCCAGATCTCGGTCATGATGCTCTCGATCTCGCCCTCATGCTGCATGGTGAAGAGCAGGGCGCGCTTGCCACGGCGATTGAGCTGCTGGCTAAGCTCCGACAAGGCCGCCGGGTTGTACAGCATGCTGGTGTGGGAGACCACGATTGCCACGATATTGGTGCGCCGCGTAATCAGGCTGCGCGCCGCCGCGTTCGGGATGTATTCGAGCCCCTCGGCCGCCTTCATTACCCGCGCATAAGTCGCTTTCGACACGCTGGCGCCGGGCTTGAAGCAGCGCGAAACCGCCGATTGCGATACGCCCGCCACGAGCGCGACATCATAGGAGGTGACACGGCGTCCCTCCCGTAGGATGATGGCCTTTTGCTCGGCAAGGCTGATTGCAGGTTGTGGCGTGGTTTGGCGCATGAATGCGGGTTTGCGGCTGGAATGCTTGCGATTTTGAAAATAGACCCCCAATCTTACCACATGGCAATAGTTTCCCTGCGTTTACAGGCTCCGGCCGGGCATGGGTGTGGCGCCCAAGCCGCGCTGCGCTCTGTTAAAATACCGCCCCTTTTGGTTTCGGATGATTAAGATGGCACAGGCTTGCGGCATCGACTTTGGCACTTCCAACTCCACCGCAGGATGGGTACGCCCCGGCCAGCCCATCATGCTGGAACTCGAAGATGGCAAAATGACCCTGCCTTCGGTGGTCTTCTTCAATGCGGAGGACGAGGAAACCAGCTATGGCCGTGCCGCCCTGGCTGAATACCTGGCCGGCTGCGAGGGACGCCTGATGCGCTCCCTGAAAAGTCTGCTGGGCACCAGCCTGATAGACGGCCAGACCGAAGTCGGCGGCCGTGCGCTGCCATTCCGCCTGCTGCTGGCGCAGTTCATCGGGGAAGTGAAACGCCGTGCCGAAAGTGCCGCGGGCCGCCATTTCGACCATGTGGTGATGGGACGTCCGGTGCATTTCATCGATGACGACAAGGCAGCCGACCAGTTGGCCGAAGATACGCTGGCAGAAATCGCACGCAGTGTCGGCTTCCGCGAAGTGGCCTTCCAGTACGAGCCGATTGCGGCCGCGTTCGAATACGAGTCCCAGATCGACCGCGAAGAACTGGTTCTCATCGCCGACATCGGCGGCGGTACCTCCGACTTCACCCTGGTGCGCCTGGGCCCGGACCGTGTGGCGCGCCCCGAGCGTGTGGACGACATCCTGGCGACGGGTGGCGTGCATATCGGCGGTACCGATTTCGATAAATACCTCAGCCTGTCGAGCGTGATGCCGCTGCTGGGCTATGGCAGCCAGTTCCTGAGCGGCGCCGAGGTGCCGTCGAGCTACTACTTCAACCTCGCGACCTGGCACACCATCAACCAGGCATACACCCGCAAGATGCAGGCGCAGTTGACCGAAATGATCCGCGATGCGCGCGAGCCGGCCAAGCTGGAGCGGCTGCAGCACCTGATCGAGGAGCGCGCGGGACACTGGCTGGCATTGAAGGTGGAGGAGGCCAAGATCGGCCTGTCCACAGCCGATGACGTGCAGCTCAGCCTGGAGCGCTTCACGCCGCCGGTGCTGCTGGACGTCACGCGCGGCAGCTTCGATAGTGCCGTGGACCACCTGGTCTCGAGCGTTGGCGCTACGGTAACCCAACTGCTGGCCGATGCCGGCGTGCAGCCAGGGCAGGTCGACACCATCTTCTTCACTGGCGGTTCCAGCGGCGTGCGCCTGCTGCGTGAGCGGATTGCCGCGCTGGTGCCGGGAGCACGCCGTGTCGAGGGGGACCTGTTCGGCAGCATCGGCGCCGGCCTGGCACGTGATGCATTGCGCAAGTTTGCATAATCTGCTTACAATAGCCGCCGTGAAGAAAGCCAATCGCCATTTCCTGCACGTTTTACTCGCGCTGCTGCTGGTACTGTCCCAGCAGCTCGGGATGGCGCACGCGGTTTCGCACTGGTCGGACTTCCGCCACGGCGGCGAACAGCAGCAGGCAACTGACGTCGATGGCAATGGCCTGAGTGCCGGTCTTGCGCTCGACCACAACTGCAGCCAGTGTGCGGCTTTTGCTTCGCTGGCGACGGCGATTCACACCCCGAGCTTTACTTTCCCGGCTGTCGACTACAGCGCGCCGCAAGCCGGCGTCGTCCTGCCACAGCTTGACGGCACGCGCACTGCACGCGCCTACGATTCTCGCGCTCCACCCCTGGTTTGACACAAGCAACGTAGTGCATTTGCTGCCGCCGTGGCCTGTGCCGCGCGCTGGCTATTGTTTGTCGTATCCAGAGGTTAAATATGAATTTCAAGTACTCCCTGCTGGCAGGCGCTGTCCTGTCGGCCGTATCCGCCATTGCATGTGCCGATGACGGCGAAGTGACCAAGGTTGTCGTGACCGCCAACCCTTTCCACAAAGGCGAAACCGAGCAAATCCTGCTGCCGGCCAAAGTTCTGTCGGGCGATGAACTGCGTGACAAGATGGCGAATTCGCTGGGCGAAACGCTGTCGTCAGAATTGGGGGTATCGTCCTCGGCTTTTGGCGCCGGTGCTTCTCGCCCGATCATCCGCGGCCTGGAAGGTGCCCGCGTGAAGATGCTGGAAAACGGCATGGCCGTATCCGACGTATCGGGCCTGTCCAACGACCACGCTGTTTCGGCTGAAGGCGCCGTGGCGCACCAGATCGAAATCCTGCGCGGCCCCGCATCCCTGATGTACGGCTCGGGCGCGATTGGCGGCTTGGTGAACGTGGTGAATGAGCGCATTCCCCCGGCGCTGGAGCAGAAGCTGACCGGCCAGGCCGAGGCGCGCTACAGCACCGTTGACGATGGCAAGGCGACTTCCGGCACCATCGACGGCGCTATCGGCAAAGTGGCGCTGCACCTGGACGCCAACACCCGACAGACCGGCGACTACAAAATCCCCGGCAATCGTATCGAAGGCGATCCTGATTCGGCTTCCGGCCGCTTGCCGCATTCCGGCACCAAGGAAAAGGGCGCCGGCTTCGGCGGTTCCTACATCGATAGCTGGGGCTATGTAGGCGCTTCCGTTTCGGGCCTGGACAACAAGTACGGCATCCCAAGTGCCGAAGGTTCGACCATCGACCAGCACCAGACACGTTACGACATCGATAGCCTGGTCAAGAATCCGCTGCCGGGCATCGAGTCGGCCAAGTTCAAGGCCGGCTATACCGATTACCACCACGCAGAACTGGGCGAAGATGGCCAGCCGGAAGTTCTGTTCAAGAACCGCGCGATCGAAACCCGCGCCGAAGCGGTGCACAAGGGCATTGGCGGCTGGCACGGCACATTCGGCATGCAGACCGAATTGACGCACTTCTCGGCGCTCAGTGCTGAGGGCGGGCCGGATACCGTGCCGGTCACCCGCTCGAATTCGACCGCCGGCTTCCTGGTCGAGGAAAAGGAATGGGGCCCTGTGCGCGTCAACGCCGGCCTGCGCCTGGAGCGTGTGAAGCGCGAGCCGGTGAGTGGCCTGGACCGTTCCTTCTCGCTGCAAAGCGGCGCGCTCGGCGCACTGTGGTCGTTCACGCCGGGCTACGCGACTGGCCTGACCCTGTCGCGCGCCCAGCGCGCTCCATCGACCGAGGAACTGTACTCGGGCGGGCCGCACGATGCGACCATCACGTTTGACCAGGGCGACCCGAACCTGGGCAAGGAAACTTCACGCAATATCGAATTCTCGCTGCAAAAGACTGCTGGCGTGATCCGCTGGAAGGCCAACCTGTTCCACAACAGCATTTCGGACTTCATTTACGGCCACGTCACCGGCCGCATGCTCGATGAAGAAGGCAATGAGGGCGGCGAATTCCGCGAGCGCCTGTTCAGCCAGGGCGATGCCACCGTGCGCGGCGCCGAAGCGGAAATCGAATACAACCCGCTGGCTATGGGCCTGAACGGCCGCCTGTTCGCCGACACCTCGCATGGTGACCTGAAAAACAGCGGCAGCCTGCCGTTGCAGCCAGCGTCGCGCGTTGGCGCCACCATTGGCTACCGCAGTGCCAACTGGCGCGCCGGCGCTACCTGGATCCACGCGCAGTCGCAGG
Organism: Pseudoduganella sp.; assembly: GCA_039593775.1. Classification (GTDB taxonomy): domain Bacteria; phylum Pseudomonadota; class Gammaproteobacteria; order Burkholderiales; family Burkholderiaceae_D; genus Rugamonas. Next base: position 997 of record JBCNOP010000150.1, on the reverse strand, counting down.
ACCGGCTGGCATCGTTCGAGTCAACTCCGACCGGTTCCTACAACCAGTTGAACGCCAATCTCTCGTACACGCAGAAGTTGCAAGACATGGACCTGACCTGGTTCGTGCTGGCGAAGAACCTGCTGAATGACGAAATCCGCGTATCGACCTCGCTGCTGAAGGATGTCTCGCCCCTGCCGGGCCGCAGTTTCGTATTTGGTGTGCGCGCCAAGTTCTGAGTTTGCGCAAAATCAAACGTAGCACGGAGTCGCTTCTTATACTTTAGATAACAATCTAGGGCATGGGAGGCGACGATGGGCAAACGTCTGGCAGACCGGGAGCGCATCTTCCGGTGGTTCCTTGGCCCCGCCCAGCGGGGCAATCCCTACGCCCAGTTCAACCTGGCGCTCCTTTACAAAAACGGGCACGGCGTCGAACCCGACGCGCGCCTGGCTTTCAGCTGGATGCGCATGTCGGCCCTGCAAGGCCTGGCCTTTGCCCAGAACCAGCTTGGCGCCATGTACTACAAGGGCGCTGGCACCGGCTGCAGTGATGCCGAAGCGCTGTACTGGTTCCGGCGCGCGGCGCGCCAGGGGGACGCCGCGGCGCAGCAAAACCTGGGACAGATGTACCGGCGCGGCCGTGGTGTACCCGTGAACGAGGCGATGGCCGCGCGCTGGTTCAGCCGCGCCGCCGAACAGGGCGTCTCGAGCGCGCAAGCGCTGCTTGGCGAGGCTTATCTGAACGGACGGGGCGTGGCGCCTGACTGCAAGCTGGCGCAAGCCTGGCTGCGCAAGGCGGCCGTGCGTGGCGAAGTGCATGCGCAATGCCTGCTGGGCAGCATGTTCGCCCATGGCACCGGTGTGGAACGCGATACGGTGCAAGCCCTGATGTGGTACAGCCTCGCCGCCGAAGGCGGATCGGCGCAGGCGCAGTTCAGCGCGGCCGTGCTGTATGCCAGCGGCGATGGCGTGCAGCGCGACCTGGTGCAGGCCGTGCGCTGGTACCGCAGCGCGGC
>JBCNOP010000015.1:0-49299 GCA_039593775.1 Pseudoduganella sp. | reverse complement strand
GGGCTTGGAATAAGAGAATGGCAGTGTGGCGATTGCAGTGCTTTCCATGATCGTGATGTCAATGCTGCGATAAACATTCTCCGTCGCGGACGTGCGACGCTGGCTGCAGGAATCCTCGTCCTTTAGGGCGAGGAGGACGTCAAGTGAGTCTTAATTTGGCCGGGTGATAGGCGGGACCATGAGACAGAAGGCCTTCCACAAGGCTTCATCGTCGGCAGGTTTCGTTAGACGGTCCTTCAGGATTACCTTCCTGCCGCGCACGAAATTCGAAAACTGTGGCTTGCCCGCTTCGGTGTAGACGATTACTCCGTCCAGGCCTTGCGGAGCATAGCCGGGGTAGGTTTTTCTTATCAAGCTATCCAGCGTGGCAATGGAATCCTTTTCGCCATGGATTAAGGCTTTATCCAGCAAGTCCCGGGATATCCAGTTAGGAGACGGCACAATTCGCATATCAGGCTCGCCGCAGTCCTCGTGCTCAGACAGCTTCTTGTTGATGACAGCGTCGACCGCCTTGTTGTTGGAAAAGTTTGCGAAGATAAAATAGGGGCCGCCGGCGAATCCGGCAGTGCTGGAGCTTGAAGCAGACAGTATCAGTGCCGCAAACAAGAGCCTGTTCATAGGCCTGATCGTCCAACTGGAGGAATCAGGCTGCAAAACAGCTCCCACTGATCTTTTGCACTCGCATTGTGCGCCAGCTTTTCACTGATTATTTTTGGCCAGGCCAAGGCTGCCGCCGAGAACCGCGGGGCGCTGGTCTCATCGTAAGCGATAAGCCCGTCAAACCCATCCGATATCAGGCTACTGTATGGTTTCTTTAATTTGGTCTTCAGGATCGTCAGCGACTGCCTGTTCTTTTCGACTATTGCGCTCTTCACGAGATCCTTCGAGATTTCGTCAGGAAGCGGAACGACAACCAGTGCCGGGTGGTCACAGTCGCTATAAGCGTCTATCCGTGACCCAATAGCTTTCTCGACGCCAGCATTCTCCGAAAGGTTGACCCAGATAACGTAAGGCCCGCCGGGCGCACCTGCTTGTGCACTTGCGATGAGAAGCAAAGAGAACAGCACGACCAGAAGCCTGGATGGAGAAAGTAGCTTCATCAGAATCGCTTGAACTTTCCTGTCGATTGGAGCTGGTATTGTTTGGTTTCTCCAGCCATGCAAATGAAGTTCTCGTTCATAACGCAGGTTGCGTTGATTTGGTCAACTACCTTTCCGTCCCTGATCGACAGGAAGACGCCGGACATGACTTCGCGCGCTCCATTCCTGGGTTCGAGGTCCTCAACATGCACCACGACCACGTCCTTCATCGGCGGCAACACCGTATATACGGGGTGCAAATTGTTCGAAAAGGGAGGCGCGTAGTCGGCCGCCATCTGTGCGCCCCGCTTCTCGTAATTGTTATTTCCGATTAGCTGCGCCAGCATATTCCTGTTTCCGCTCTCGGCAACGTATGGGTAGTAAACCGGGGCGCACTTGCTGGTTGCGCGTGGCGTGCCACTGTAGTCAGTTATCTTGGCGACACACAGCTTGGAAAACGCCAAGGCATCGTAGGGCAACTGCGAGAACTGGTGGCCTTCCGCGATAGGGATGGACAGCTTTGGGGTGCCAGGTTCACTGCCTGTTCGGCGGTATGCGCGCAAGACTACGCCTCCGACGGGAACGAGCAAGGTGTCACCTTGCACCAGAAGGCGCCTGTAATCGTCGCCGCACTTCGGCGAGCCGACGTCGGACTTAAGGTAGCCGGCCTTTGGACCCAGATCGAACGAGATCTCGCTGTTCAGGAAGTTTTTCAGCTTTTGCTCATTGAAGCCATTTTTCAGCAGAAGCTGAAACGCCTCCGAGTAATGGAGCTTCTCTTGCTTCGCGTTTCCTGCGCAGCTCTCGTTGACCCAGATCGCATTGTCTACAATTTGCAGGTATGGGCTTGCGGGCGCGTTTGGCGAGTCCACGATCTGGAGCGGATCGAGGCTGCGATCGTACTTCCATGTGCCATTGATATCGAAAGCGCTTGCATCCAGAGGCAAGGTGCAGCAAGAAATGGCGAGCAGTATTGTTCGCATCGTCATATTACTTGAACAGGCGGGCTGCTTCTGCGTTCATTGCTTCGTTTACGTCGCAGAAATTGCGCTTGCTGGTGATCTTGCCGACCTCGCGGAAGGACAGTGCCGGCGCATCGGCCGTCTCTGGGTCGTCATTCTTTTTCAGCTCCATGACCGTGAAAGTGACGCGGCGCTCGTCCGCCCAAAGGCCATCGCGCTCGGCATAAACGACGCGCAGCCCGGTCTTGGACTTGAATGCACGGAACCCGCTGATCGCGCAGTCGGCTCCTGATTCCATTTGAAGCGTCGGCACGAACCTCTTTTTGATCTCAAATGGAATCTGCTGCGCGGGCCCCTTGTCATTGGTGCGGAAGAAGGTAATTGCGTGCAGGCTGTGGGGACTATTCCTGTCGATAGCCGTATAAAGCATTTGCAGCTCGATGCCGTTTGCCGAGATGCTGGTGATGTCGCGTTGCGGGGTGATCGTTTGCTGCGCATGCAAAGGCAGGCTGATGGCGAGCAGCAGCGCGCCAAAAAATTGGACTCTCATTGTACTTTTCCGGATTATGCGGTGCGCGAGCGTGCGTAGTCGGCCAGCTCGCGCGGGTAAAAGATGTCGTCGCGGTAGCTTGTGTCGTCGATGCCGAGCACGATGCTGATAGCGGCTGCCTCCAGCGACCAGTAGCCGAAGAACTGGAAGCCCTTGCGATTGGTGCCGAAGTAAGGCTCGTCCTCGCTCATGTCGTACCAGGACTGCAGGTAATCGGCCATCATGGCGGCGCGCTTCGCGGGTGCCGCGGCGAAAATTGGCAGGGTTTGCGAATACGGTTTGCCTCGCGTGCATTTCTTCGGTGGCGCTTCGCGGCCAGGCACCCATGGCGCGACCAGGTGCTCCAGCAACGCGTCGCGGCGGCGGTTGCCGTAGTCCAGGATAGGCATGATGCGCGCCAGCTTGTCCTGGTGGCCTAGCAGGATGGCGAAGCACACCAGCGACAGGCCGGTGTGGTAGTCATCGTCTTGCAGGTCCAGCCAATGCTTGTAGAAGTCCTCGTCCTCGTCGTCCTCCGACGGTGTAAATGGCGTGAGGAAGCGCGAGTAGTTTTCCCAAAAGCTGAGAGCCAGCGGAAAAAAAGTATTGAGGTCCTCCAATGCATGACCGGCGCTATAGCTGTTGCGCAGGTGGTTCACGGATTCCCAAGCCAGCCATTGTGCTCCGTCAAACTGGTCCGGGTCGGCACAGTCGTAGCAAACCTTGTCGGTAAAGAGCACCAGGTTTTCTTCGTAGCTGCCATAGCGCATGCGGCTGGAACGGCGCCGTTGTTCGAATTCGGCAGGGGACAGCTTCTTGTGCCGCCAATATTCGGCCAGGTCGTCAACCGTTTCCGGCAGCGGCAGCTCATCGTCCTCTTCGACGGCTGGGGCCATATATGCTGGCATCCTGCCTGCGTTGGCCTGGCGCGCGAAGGCAACCATGTCCGCCGGATAGTAGGGCAGGTGGCGATAACTTGCGTCGTCGATGCCAAGCACCAGGGTGATCGCCGCGGCTTCCCATGACCAGTAGCCGACGAACTGGTATCCCGATTTATGCAGGTCATAGTAGTTCTCGCGGCGGCTGGCTTCATACCATTCGGCGAGGTATTGCGCCATCAGGGCTGGACGCTCGGAAGGCCGCGCCGCAAAGATCGGGAGCGCCTTGGAGTAGGGCAGGTTGCGGCGGCAGATGCTGACCGCTGGATCGCGGCCCTCAACACAGCAACTGAGCAAGCGCTCGACCAGCGCATCGCGCTTTTCATTGAGGTAATCGATCAGCGGCACCAGGCGATGCATCGCATCCTGTTTGCCGAGCAGGAGTCCGAGGCAAACCATGGTCAGTGCCTGGTGATATTCGGGACCTGCCAGCGCAACGTGCGGCCACGGGGCTTCGCGATCGTTGCTGTCGTTGTACGCCCGGTTGTAGTGGGCGTAGGTTTCCCAATATTCGACCGCACGGTCGTAGAAAGCCTGAAGCTGGGAGATGTCATGCCCGCCGCTGTAGCAATTGACCAGGAAGGCGCTGGCATCGGTTGCCAGGCGCTTGGTGGTGTTCATCAGGTTATACAGCGGGATCGCCGCGATCATCTCGGGCGCTTGCTGCAGGCGTTCCCGCACATGCTCGAACGTCTCGAGCTGTTCCAGGAAATTTTCTTCGTAGCCGTAATACTTAAGCAGAGGTTCGCGCAGGGACTGCTGAAAGTCGCTTTCTGACAGCGGGGCATGCATGGGTGTTGCTCTTTCTGTAACGGTGCGGACCGCCATTACAGCCTAGAATTTCGCGAACGGCAAGAGTGATTCAATTGAATCGGGGGTGGCAGGCGAAAAAAAGCGAGAAGGGCCCTGAAGCCGTTCCCGCTTTGTTGTTTTGCGCAGACGCTCAGGCGTCTTGCTTAGCCTTGTTTTTCGTCGTCGCCAACGGTCGCCGGGTATGGGCGGTTGATCCACAGGATCCAGTAGCGGGCCAGGTCGGCACGGCCATCAGCGCCTTGCACGGTTTCCAGGATCTTGATGGCTTCGTCCTTCTTGCCGGCCATCGCATAGGAGTAGCCCAGGCGCAGCTTGGCGTCATCAGCATTTTTCAGGCCGCCCTTGGCGATACCGTCCTGGATCAGCTGGATGCCCTTGTCATACTGGCCCATGGTCACGAAAGCGTAGCCAAGGTTGACCAGACCGGTACCGTTCTTGGCCTTGCGGGCCGACGATTCGGTGGACGCGATGTTCTTCATGTCGTCCGCGGCTTGCTTGTCCAGTTCGGACTTGAGCTTCTTGATCTTGGCGTTCTGGGTCACGACACCGTTGGCGATGCCGGCGTCCAGCACGGCCTTGCCTTCGATGAACTGGCCTTCCAGCTGGTCGACTTCGGCCAGTTCCACGTAGTCCTGCTCTTCCATCTTGGTGGTGGCCACTTTCTGCAGGCGGATGATGTCAGCCGAGAAGCGGGTAGAGTAGTTTTCCTTGCCGCGGGTGCGGTACAGCATATCGGACCAGTAACGGTCACGCGGATGCCAGCGTACCAGGCCTTCCAGCGCGGTCAGGTAGGTGCCCTTGTCTTTCAGGCGGTGCGAAGCATCGGCCAGCATGTGCAGCTCTTCGCGGGTCATTGGCTGGTTAGCCTTGATGCTGTCGTTCAGCTTTTTCAGCAGGTCGGCTTGCACGCCCTTGTAGTCGCCCGATTCGAAGCGGATCGCCATGATCTGGCGCGCGGCTTTCGGGTCGCCGCTCATGTCAGCGTACTTCTGCAGGTTTTCGATCGTTTTCGGGTAGTTCTTCTGTTCCTGGTAGTAGCCGGCCAGCGCCTGGGTGAACTTGGTCTGCTCGGCCTTGTCCAGGCGGCCCGATGCCAGGATGTACTCCAGCATTTCGATCAGCTTCGGCTTATCGTTCATGCCGAGGGCTGCAGCCAGGCGCATGCGGTTGATGATGTACTGCTCGTAAGGAGTCTTGTTCGGCATTGCATCTGCCTGGTCCAGCAAGGCGATCACTTCGCCATACTTCTTGGCTTCCAGCAGAGGGCCCAGGACTTTACCGTCCAGGAATTTGACCATATCTTTGCGCACAGTCTCTTGTGGAGCGCTGGCGGCAGCCTGTTTGTCTTGCGCGTGGGCGGTCTGGACCAGCGCCGGGACTGCGCCCAGGCCAATTGCTGCCAGCAGCAGGCCGATACGTGCGAAACGATGTTGGGTCATGGTGTGTGATCCTTCTTGTGGTTGAGGCAAACTTCTATTTTCCCATAATTTTGTCATGGGTCCGGATTTCTGAAGTAGCCAATTGTAACGATTTCTTATGGCCGGCCGAAAGCCTTGCCATCGGCTGCAAACAGCATGCAGCGCTCCGGCGGCAGGAACAGCGTGGCGGATGCGCCAGGGGCCGGGACGGGCAAATCCTGCGCCAGTTTCACCGCCAAAGCCTCCGCCATGCCAGGCAAAGTCGCGTAAACAATTGACTGATCGCCAAGGTATTCCACATGGCTGATCGCTACAGCGGCCGCATTGTAAGCCTCTTCCCGCAATTGCAGGTGTTCCGGACGCACGCCAAGCGTGACACGGCTGCCGCGCTCGACGTCGCCGGGCAGGGCCGCCACTTCGACGATCGCGCCGCCCGGCAGCAGTGCCGCCACGTGGGTTGCGCCTACGGCTATCACGTCGGCCGGGATGAAATTCATGCGCGGCGCGCCGAGAAAACCGGCAACGAACAGGTTGGCCGGGGTGTTATACAGCTCCTGCGGCGTACCGGCCTGCTCGATCTTGCCGCCATTGAACACGACGATGCGCTGGCCCAGCGTCATGGCTTCCACCTGGTCATGGGTCACGTAAATGGTGGTGGTGCCCAGTTCCTTGTGCAGTCGGCCGATTTCCAGCCGCATTTGCACGCGCAGGCCGGCATCCAGGTTGGACAGCGGTTCGTCGAACAGGAACAGCTGCGGCTTGCGCACGATGGCGCGGCCGATCGCCACGCGCTGGCGCTGGCCGCCAGACAGCTCTTTCGGCTTGCGATGGAGGAGGTGGCCGATCTGCAGCGTGGCGGCGGCACGTTCCACCGCTGCCCGCAGCTCGGCGGCGGGCGTGCCGGCCAGCTTCAGGCCGAAGGCCATGTTCTCGTACACCGACATGTGCGGGTAGAGCGCATAGGACTGGAACACCATCGCCAGGCCGCGCTGGGCCGGCGGCACGTTGTTGGCGAGGCGCCCGCCGATGTGCAACTGGCCGCCGCTGATCTCCTCCAGCCCTGCGATCATGCGCAGCAGCGTGGACTTGCCGCAACCGGAAGGGCCGACAAACACAGTGAACTCGCCGTCGGCGATATCCAGGTCAATGCCATGGATGACCGGGGCATTGTCGCCATAGCGCTTGGCGATGTTGCGCAACGAAACCGACGCCATGAATCAGGCTGCCTCAGGCACGACGTCGCCCTGGCCTTGCTCGCGCGATTCCATCGGGATGAATTGCGACAGGATGGCGACGGGAATAGCGGCCACCAGCACCCAGACGAAGAAGTTCTTGTAGCCCAGCGCCATCTGGATATCGCCGCTGATCCAGCGGAACAGCACAAAGCCAAGCTGCATCACACCGGTCGAGAAGGCGTAATGCGCGGTGGTGTATTTACCGGGAGCCACCACTTGCATCATGTACAGGATCACACCGACGAAACCGAAGCCGTAACCGAACATTTCCACGCTCAGGGCGACGCCGATCAAGGTCAGGTCGGTCGGCAGGGCATGCGAGAGGTAATAGAACACCAGGTTTGGCAGGTTCACCGCCAGGATCAGGAACAGGATCGCGCGGCGCAGGCTAAGCCAGGAAGTGAAATAGCCACCGGCGATGGAGCCGATGATGAAGGCGATGGTGCCGCTGGTGCCGTAAACGGCGCCCACTTCGGCGGTGCTCAGGCCAAGGCCGCCCGCTTCGCGCGCTTCGCGCAGGAACAGCGGGCCGATGGTCTGCACCTGGGCTTCGCCTGCGCGGAACAGGATGATGAACAGGATGGAAACCCAGATGCCCGGCTTGCGGAAGTAGTCGAGGATCACTTCCTTCAGCGTGCGCGCCACGCCGGCCACGGTGTGGTCGTCCATGCGGGCGTTCGGGCTGAGCGGCAGGGCCCAGAAGTTATATGCGCCCAACGCGCACATGGTCAGGCCCAGGATGCCGAAGATGACGGTCCAGGCGGCGGTCACGCCCTGGGTCTTTTCCAGGTAGCCTGCAAGCATCAGCAAGCCGCCCTGCGCCAGGAAGCGTCCGGCGTTGAAGAACGTTCCGGTCCAGCCGGCGTACTGTGCCTGCGCCTTCTTGTTCAAGCTGGCGATGTACAGGCCATCGCAGGAGATGTCGTGCGTGGCGGAGGCAATCGACACCAGGAACAGCACGCCGATGCTGGCGCTGAGCCAGAAGGGGAATTGCAGCGCCAGTGCTACGAGGCCAAGGCACACGCCGCCAAACAGCTGCAGGCTGACGACTACCAGTTTTTTGCTGGATGCCAGTTCCAGGAAAGGGCTCCACAAAGGTTTGAAGATCCAGGCGCCGCCGAGGAAGGCCAGCCAGTGGCTGATCTCCGCGTTCGACATGTTCATGCTCTTCATCATCTGGCCGAAGACGAGGGCGATGGCGAAGTAGGGCAGGCCCTGCGCCAGGTACAGCGTAGGGATCCACTTCAGCGGGTTATGGCGTGCGGCGTCCATCTTCTCTCCTTAGGCGAAACCGGGAACCGGGCAGCGGCCGGTGGCTTCAAGTTCGCCTGACAGCCAGGCGTTGATGGCTTCCAGCGCGGGCGCGGCAAAGCCGTAGGTCATCAGGGCCGGCGACTGGATGTCGAGCGCCTGGTAGGGATTCCACAGCGCCAGGTGCAGGTCAGGCTTCCAGTTGCTGCGGGCGTTGTCGCCGTAACGCAGGCGGGAGGTGGAGGCCAGCACGGTGAAGCGGCCATCCTGCGGCAGGGCCGACCAGTCAAACGTGTTGGCGTCGGCGAAGGTGACCAGGTCAACGTCATACAGCTTGCCCAGCGAGGCGGCCACGGTGGCAGCCGGCACGCCGGCTTCGGACACGCCGTCGCTCACCACGTCCTGCCGCACGACCAGGCGCAGTTTGCTGCCCGGGGCTGGACGCTGCGGGTTGCCGCGCGCCGTCAGTGCGCGGCGCCAGCCTTCGGCCATGATGACGCGGTCGGCCGCATCTTCTTTATAGGAGCGCTGCTGGCAAGGGTAAGCTTGTGCCAGCGCGTTCAGGCGCGCCAGGCGTTCTTCGACGGCGGCTTGCGACAGCGAGCCGCCGGCCAGTGCGGCAGCAATGGCGTCCAGGGTTTCGTTCTGGGTTTCGGTGGTGCCCAGCGCCATCACCATGTCGGCGCCGGCCAGCAGGGCGCGCACGGCGGCGTTGCCCACGCCGTAACGGCCGGCGATAGCATGCATGTCCATGCCGTCGGTGATGATGATGCCCTTGTAGTTCCATTGCTTGCGCAGGATGCCGTCCAGGATGGCGGGCGACATGGTGGCCGGGTTTTCTGCATCGATTGCCGGGTAGACGATGTGGGCGGTCATCATGGCCGGCGCCACAGGGGCCGCGGCGCGGAATGGCGCCAGTTCCAGTGCATCCAGTTCGGGCAATGCCTTGTCGACGGTCGGCAGGTCGCGGTGCGAATCGACGTGGGTGTCGCCGTGGCCGGGGAAGTGCTTGACGCAGCAGGCAACGCCTTCCGCATGGCTGCCCGCCATCCAGGCCATGGCCAGTTCCACTGCGCGTTTCGGCTCGGCGCCGAAGGAACGCTCGGCGATCACCGGGTTGTTCGGGTTGTTGTTCAAGTCCAGCACTGGTGCGAAATTCCAGTTGAAGCCGAGCGACTTGGCAGCGCGCGCCACCGCTGCGCCGGTACGGTAGGCAAGGTCGGTATCGTCGGCTGCGCCCAGGCCCATCGCGGCTGGCGGCGCCGGTACCCAGGTCGAGCGCACCACAGCACCGCCTTCCTGGTCGATCGCGATCAGCGAGTTCGGGCCCATCACGTCGCGCAGGTCGGCGGTCAGCTTGGCCAGTTGCACGGAGTCGGTCATGTTCCCGCGGAACAGGCACACGCCGCGGATGCCGTTGGCGCGGATGAAATTTGCCGTCGCCTGGTCCAGCACCGTGCCGGGGAAGCGGATCATGATCAGTTGTCCCGCGATTTTTCGTGATTCTTGTGTGCTCATTTAACTGCTCCGTCCATGCCGCGCATGAAGTAACGTTGGGTGAAAAGGAATGCCGCCAGGGTCGGCACGATGGTGATGATGGTACCTGCCGCGATCACGCGGGTGCTGCTGCCGAAGGTGCCGCGCAAATACAGCACGCCCACCGACAGCGGAAATTCGTCCGGCTTGCTCATGACGATGGAAGGCCAGATGTACTCATTCCAGGCTTCGACCGCAGTCAGGATGCCGACCGTCGCCAGCCACGGTGCGATCAGCGGCAGCATGATTTTGCTGAAGATGGTCCACTCGGAGGCGCCGTCGACACGCGCGGCATCGACCAGGTCTTGCGGCACTTCTTCGAAGGCTTGCTTGAGCAGCAGGATGGCCACGGCATTGACTACGTTCGGCAGGATGACGCCGGAGTAGGTGTCGACCAGGCCCAGTTCCGTGACTGTGATGAAGTTGACCAGGAAGTTCACTTCTGACGGCAGCACCATGGTCGCAACGATCAGCCCGAACACCAGCTTCTTGCCTTTGAAATGCAGGCGCGCCAGCGGGTAGGCCGCCATGGAGCACAGCACCAGCTTCCACAGCACCGTGAAGGCGGTGATCAGGATGGAGTTCTTCAGGAAGGACCAGATCGGGATCACGCGGAAAACTTCGGCGAAATTCTCCAGCGATGGCTGCTTGGGCCAGAAAGTCGGCGGGTAGGCGAAGATATTGCCTTCGGTGGAGAGTGCAGTCACCAGCGTCCACCAGAAGGGAAAGATGCAGAGCAGCGCGATGGCGGCCAGCAGCAGGTATTGTGCGGTCTTTTTCATCGGTGCTTTGGCTTCAGGTAGCGCAGGCAAAGCAGGGCGATGCCGATGCAGATCAGGGAGACGACGAAGCTGGCGGCCAGGGCGCGCGGCAGCTTCAGGTGCTTCAGGCCCTGGTCGTAAGCGTAATACAGGGCGGTGAAGGTGGAGTTCATTGGCCCGCCCTGGGTCAGCACGTCGACCTCCTGGTAAGCTTTCAGCGCGCCCAGCACGGACAGGATGGTGCAGACCATGATGGTCGGGCGCAGCATTGGCACGGTGATATGCCAGAAGCGCTGCCAGCGCGAAGCACCGTCGAGGATGGCGGCTTCCTGCATCTCCTGTGGCACCGATTGCAGCGCGGCCAGGTACATCACCATATACCAGCCCAAGCCGCGCCACAGTGTCACGAACATGATCGCCGCCAGCGCATAGGTATCGTCCTGCAGCCAGCCGATGTGCGTGCCGAGGATGTAGTTCAGCGCGCCCTGTTCGTGGAACATGAAGCCCCACATGATGCCGACCACTGAGACCGTGGTCACCACCGGCACGTAATAGGCGGCGCGGAACATCTTGATGCCAGGAAGCTGGTTATTGACCATCACCGCCAGCGCGATGGCGCCAAGCTGAACGCAAGGAACGATCAGCAGGAATACCAGCGAGTTCTTCAAGCCGGTGACAAACATCTCGTTATTGAAGATGTAGCGGAAGTTGTCGAAGCCAACCCAGTGCGTCGGCCGCACCAGCGAAAAGTCGGTGAATGCCAGCACCGAGCCAAACAGTACAGGCCAGAAGGCGAAAATGGCCAGCAGCACGAGCGCCGGCGCCAGGAACAGCCAGGCCGTCGCTGCGCGCTTCATGGTGCCACCTCCGCACCTGCCGCACGTGCGCTGGCCGGCGTTGCCGCGAGCTTGCGGTTCCAGATGGCGGCTGCTGCGTCGAGCGCTTGCTGGATATCTTCGCGGCCAGTGACGCCCGCTTCTACTGCCTTCACCAGTGCGCGGCGCAGTTCGTCATAGTCTTCGATGCCGGCCACGTACATGGTGCGGGAGTAGGGCATCGAAACGGCACCGGCGGCAACGGCCTTTTCCGCTGCGCCTGCGTTGGGCGGCACGGCGGTGAAGAACGGATCGTTGGCGGCGCGCGCAGAGGCCGGGAAAACGCTGGCCTGCCGTGCGAATTCAAGCTGGTTCGCATCACTGGTGAGGAAACGCGCAAACTTGCCGATGCCGGGCAAGTCCGCGGCGGGCACGCGCGCCGGCACGCCGAAGTGAATCAGCCATCCCCCATCCGCAATCCCGGTCGGCCCCAGCGGCGCCGGAGCCACGTCGGTCAGTGCATAAACGTCGCGGGCATCGGCCTGGATGCGCTTCAAAGCTGTCGGCGGCGCCAGCAGCATTCCCAGGCGCCCGCTCTTATAGGCCTCAACGGCTGGCGGGAAGTTATCTTCCGCAAACAGGCCATCCTTCAGCAAGCCGCCCGCGCGATAAGTCTCGGCCAGCTTGCGGACGAACGCCACGTGCGCAGGGGAGTTGAATGCCGCGCGGCCGCCTGCCAGCACCGGCAAGCCTTGCTGCAGCATCAGCCCATCGACCTTGGACAGGGCAGGGCAGAGGCCCGCCTTGCCGGTGCGCTGGGCGATCTGGCGCGCGAACGCCAATTGTTCATCAAGGTTGCGCGGCGCGTGTGGAATGCCTGCCGCGCGGAAGATGTCGCGGTTATAGGCGATGACAGCGACATTGCTGTACATCGGGAAGCCGTAAGTCTTGCCGGCGAAAGACAGGTCGCGCAAGGCGCTTTGCAAATAGCGCCCGCGCTCGTCGCCAAGCAACGGATCAACTGGCGTCAGGAGCCCGTCGCGGGCAAACTCCTCGGCCCAGGGCACGTTCAGGTTGACCAGCGCCGGCGGCTTGCCGGCCACGATGCGCGTGACCAGCTTGGTCTGGATAATGTCCCATGGGAAGTCGACCCACTCCAGCTTGACGCCAGGATTGGCGGCTTCGTAGCGTTTCACCAGGTCTTCGAAGTAGGGCGTGAAGCGCGGCTTCATGCTGAAGGTCCAGAACTCGATATGCTGCACCGGCGCCGCGAGCGCAGCGCCGGCGATGGCCATCAATGCAGCAAGCAGGAGACTGTTCTTCATCGATGGCCGCGCAGAGGGAGGTCAGTGGGTCTTCGTGACTTTGTTCAGGTGGCGCGGACGGTCAGGATCCAGGCCGCGTGCTGCGGACAGCTTGGCCGCCATCACGTAGAAAGCCTGGATCGCGACGATCGGGTCGAGATCCGGAGTGGCCGCTACCGGCAAGGTCAGGTCACGCGTAGCCACATCTTCCGGCGCCGCCAGCAGGACGCGCGCACCGCGGCCGCGCATTTCTTCCGCCAGCGCCAGCAAGCCAGCCTGGGTTGGGCCGCGTGTAGCGAAGATCAGCAGCGGATAGCCTTCCTCGATCAGTGCCATCGGGCCGTGCTTGATTTCGGCACCGGAGAAGGCTTCCGCCTGCAAGGCCGAGGTTTCCTTGAATTTCAGCGACGCTTCCAGCGCAACAGGGAAGCTGATGCCGCGGCCAACCACCATGATATTGCGCGCCGGCGCCAGCACTTCGATGGCCGGCGACCAGTCCACTTCGCACGCCTTGCGCAGGGCTTCCGGCAGTGCTGCCAGGCCTTCCAGCAGCTCAGGATCATTCTGCCAGTGCGCCACCAGGCGCGCGCCTGCGACCAGCGACGTAATGAAGCTCTTGGTCGCGGCAACGCTCTGCTCCTTGCCGGCACGCAGCGGCATGGCCCACTCGGCCGCATGCGCCAGCGGCGAATCGGCGTCGTTGACCAGCGCTACGGTAGTCGCGCCGCCGTCGCGGAAGTAACGGATCGGCTCCACCACGTCCGGGCTCTGGCCCGACTGCGAGACGGCGATGGTCAGCGTATCACGCGTAATCAGCGGCGATTTGTGCAGGGTCACCAGCGACATCGGCAGCGAAGCCACTACCCGCCCCAGGCGCGACATGATCAGGTAAGCGATGTAGTTGCAGGCATGGTCCGAGCTGCCGCGCGCAACGGTCAGCGCGGAATTGAACGGAGTGCTCCTCAGTTTGCGGCCCAGTTCCGCGTAGCGGTCGGTGTCGTTCGCCAACTGCTGTTCCACGCAGTCGGCGGCAGACAGGGCTTCTTTAAGCATCATTGAGGTCACAACGTTCTCCTTCGATATAAACGGCTTTCAGTTTCAAGTCCCGGTCCATCACGACCAGGTCGGCATACGCGCCGCGTGCCAGGCGGCCGCGGTCCTGCAGGCCGAGGTAGTCGGCCGCATGGGTGGAAACTCGTTTGGAGGCGTCGGCCAGGTCGAGGCCCAGCCCGACCAGGTTGCGCAGGGCCTGGTCCAGCGTCAGCGTGGAGCCGGCCAGGGTGCCGTCGGGCAGGCGCACGCCGCCCATGCATTTATGGACGATGTGGCGGCCCAGCATGTACTCGCCATCCGGCATGCCGGTGGCAGCCGTGGAATCGGTCACGCAATACAGGCGCGGGATGGCGCGCAGCGCGCCCTTGATCGCGCCCGGATGCACGTGCAGCAGATCAGGAATCAGTTCCGCGAATTCGGCATGCGCCAGCGCAGCGCCGACCATGCCGGGCTCGCGGTGATGCAGCCCGCTCATCGCATTGAACAAGTGGGTGAAGCCGGTAGCGCCGTGGTCCAGGGCCGCTACGCCTTCTTCATAAGAACCCAGCGTGTGGCCGATCTGGACGCGCACGCCATGGTTGGCGAGGTCGCGCACCAGTTCCAGGTGGCCGGAAATTTCCGGCGCCACGGTGATGACGCGCATGGGCGCCAGTGCTTCCAGCCGATGGACTTCTTCTATGGTGGCAGCGCGCGCAAAGTTCGGCTGCGCGCCCAGCTTGCCGCTGTTGATATAGGGCCCTTCCAGGTGGGCGCCCAGCACGCGGGCTTCGCCCTTGCCGCGCTGGCGTACTGCCTTGCCGATGGCGGCCAGCGCAACGTCGATATCTTCCGGTGGAGCGGTCATGGTGGTAGCCAGCATCGAGGTGGTGCCATGGCGCGCATGGATCGCGGCAATCGCGTGCACCGCTTCGCCGCCTTCCATCACGTCCTTGCCGGCGCCGCCATGCACGTGCAGGTCGATGAAGCCGGGCAGGATATAGTCGTCGCCGTTGGACTTGGGATCGGTGCTGCTGCCTGCCACGTCCTCAATCCGCTCGCCGAAGGAGATCGTTCCGTTCAGCCAGCCGGAAGGTGTCAGGATATTGCCTTTGATTGCCTCGTTCATCGACGCGACTCCGCTACAAATTCATAATAGTCACTCCGGCAGAAGGAGTGGGTAAGTTCTACCGCCGCGCCGCTTTCCAGGTAGCTCACGCGCGTAATGTGCAGCATGGCGGTGCCGGGAGCGATATTGGCCAGGCGCGCCTGCTCGGCATTGGCGTTGATGGCGCGGATGTGCTGCAGTGCGCGCATCGGCACGTTGCCGCTGGCTTCCAGGTAGCCGTACAGCGAACCGTGCACCGTGCCGGGATCGGGCATGTACATGGCAGGAATGGTCGACGTTTCGATCGCCATCACCACGTCGTCGGCCGTGCGCAGGCGCTTCAGGCGCGCCACCGGCATATTGGGCGACAGGCCAAGCGACAGCAATTCCAGCGGCGCCGCCACGCCGATTTCGCGCTGCAGCCAGCGCGAGCCGGCGGTAAAGCCGCGCTGGCGCAGCTCTTCCGAAAAGCTGGTCAGGCGCGACAGCGGCTGTTCCAGCTTGGGCGTGATGTACGTCCCGGAACCGCGGCGGCGCGTCAGCATGCCGCGCGCACACAGCATGTCGATCGCCTTGCGCGCGGTCACCCGCGAAATATTGAGCAATTCCGACAGCACCCGCTCGGACGGCAGCGCCTCGTTGGCGCGCCAGTCCCCGCTGGCGATGCCATCGGACAGCTTGTTAGCCAACTGCATATACAGAGGGGTGTCGCTGTCGGCGTCAGGCCGGAAATCGCTCAACTGGGATAGCACGGGCTACTCCTTCAAATGTTGTTGGATCAGGCGCAGGCCACCCGCGGCCGAATCGCCCTTCGGTGGAACAATCCGCTGCAGCAGGTCAGGCGGCAGGAAAGCGCGCAGCGGCTCACCGAGCCCGCCGCACAGGGCGATCGGCAGCGTGCCGCTCGGGTCCAGGCCGTGCGCGATCAGCGCGACTTGCTGGCCTGCTTCCGACAGGATGCGGTGCGCAGTTGGATCGCTGCCCGCAAATTGCAGGGCGATGCGAGCCAGTTGCGCATAGGCGGTCTGGTTGGCATTCGCCAGCCAGACCTGGATGCGGTCACGGCTGCCCCCGCAAGCATCGGCCACCGCCCGGGAGAAGTCGCTGCCCGGCACCCGGCCATCGACCACCTGCTGTACATGGTTGATCGCCTTCATGCCGATCCAGGCGCCGCCGGCTTCGTCGCCGGAAGGGAAGCCCCAGCCGCCCACTTCATGGCGCGAGCCGTCGGCATGCAGGATCTCGCCCACGCTGCCGGTGCCGAGGGCAATGATGGCGCCCGGCTGGCCTTCATGGGCGCCAAGCACGGTGGTGAAGGCATCGGTTTCCAGTGCCACGGCGGCAAAGCCGGGATTGGCGGCCACGAAATTGGCGGCCCACTGCTTGTTATGCACGCCGGCCAGGCCAAGGCCAATTGCGATGTGCTCGCGCGCCGGTTGCGCCACACCTGCGGCTGCAAAGGCGCGCGCCATGGCTTCCTCAACGGCGGCCCACGCATTCTTAATGCCGTGCAGCAGGGCGGAGGGACCGGCCTGGCCTTCGCCCAGCAACTGCCCGTCGGCACGCGCCAGGCGCACGCGTGTACCACTGCCGCCGCCATCGACGCCTATCAGGAATTCGATCATTTTTTCAAGGGATGAAAAGAACTGTGGCGACTATATGAGGAGCACACCAGCTTGTCAACAGGTATTTAACTGGTATTGTTTAGGTCTGCGGCTAAACGCCGCATGATGAATGCAAGTTATTGATTTTTATGATGGAATCAAGTGGTGTGAATGGTATGCACTTTGGTATGGACTGTGGTGCAAAAGTAGCAATAGGGACGAAAAAAAGCCCGGCACGAATGCCGGGCAGTCGGGAAAAGCTAATCGCTGCCGGCGCCTCAGGCGTCAGCAGCGATGTCGTCAATCATTCGGTGTGGGCGCCACGACGGTCGACCGTCACCACACGCTGTTTGTCGGAGACCAGTTGCTGGCCCTGCGCGTCCACCTTGCCTTGCACATTGACCGTGGCATTGCCTGGCCCGCGCACATTGACTTCGGCTTGCTTGGCCAGCATGTCGCGTGCATCCAGGCTGCCCGAGCCGGTCACTTGCGCGTTGAGGTTGCCGGCCCAGCCGCGCAGCTGCACGCCGCCAGGGCCGCTCATGGTGACCTTGACGTCCTTGCATTCCGGTTCGGCCTTCAGCTCGCCCGAGCCGCGCATGTCGGCGTCCAGCGAATCGCTTACCTTGCTCAGGTAAATATTGCCGGGACCCTTGCTGCGGGCAATGGCCTTGGCTACCTTGAGCTGCTTGGCGTCCAGGTCGCCGGAGCCGCTGACATCGGCGCTCAGGGTTTCGCTGCTGCCGGACAGGTTCATGCCGCCAGGTCCGCTCAGGTTGACGCGTGCATTTACGGTTTGCAGGCCGCGCGCTTCCAGGTCGCCGGAGCCGTGCACCTCCGCGTCGAACTTCTTGATCTGGCCATTCAGGCAAGCGCTGCCCGGGCCATTCAACATGGCGCTGACGTTTTCGACCTGCATGCTGCAGGCCTCCAGGTCGCCCGAGCCGGAAATATCGACGCGGATGTCGCGGCTGCTGCCGCGCAATTCGACCGAACCAGGGCCGCTCAGCACGGCGTTGACCTTGTTGGCGCGCACGTCGCTCGCATCCAGGTCGCCAGAACCGGACAATACCGCATTGAGGTCGCCGGTAATGGCCGGTGCGCTGACGTCGCCCGGACCGGTCATGACCAGGTTGAGATTCGTGGTACGCATGCGGTGCAGGTGCATATCGCCGCTGCCGCTGGCCTTGACGGTCAGCTCAGTGGCCGTTCCGGAGGCGCTGAAGTCGCCCGGGCCGGTGGAGATCAGTTTCAGGTCGCTGCTGTCCACACGCTCGAGTTCCACGTCGCCGCTGCCGCTGTTGCTCAGCGCTTTCAGGCCTTTGGTGCTGATTTTGACGATCACCGGCTCGCGCTGCTTGCCGAAGCTGAACACCCAGTGGTTGCGCTGCATCGGCCGGACATGCAAGGTATCGCCCTGGACCACGGTCTCCAGCTGCTCGACCTGGCGTTTCGGGCCGCTGACCTCCACCGCTGGCTCGCCTTGTGCGTTGATCAGCACCTTGTAAGGGCCGTCGACTTCAATGCGCGAGAACGCCGTCACCGGGCGGTTTTCCCGGGTCGGGGTCAGGTCGGCCTTCTTTTCGCTGTCCGGAGGACTCGCATGCAGGGCGGTGATGCCCAGCGCGATGAGGGAAGCAGCGGCGCCGTAGGTGATCAGCTTATTCATTTTGATTGTCACTGTTCAGGATTGGTGATGCTGGAAAGATATGCGAATCGGCGCCGGCCCCGGGCCGGAAAAAGACAGACGCGCAAAAACGGGGAACCAACTGCATTTTTCCGATACTGAAATGCACACGGTACCGGCCAAAAAGTTGTGATTTCGCCTTGAAATGTCATAATGCTCGTCAGGAGAGACACTTATGATCAAGTACTTGGGAACCAAAAAGACCGACCAGGGTGGAACGGTATACGTGTTCCTGATCAATGGTTTGCAGAAGGAGGTCCGCGAGGGTTCCCTGAAGCAATACCCTGGCTGCTACGAAGCGTTGCCTCCCTCGGCCAAGGCCAAGATCAGTGCGAACCGCGCCTGGTTCCAGAAACTCTGAATGATGCGGCGCTTCCTCATGGCGGCAAGCTTGCTGGCGGCCAGTCTCGCGGCGCAGGCAGCACCGCCTTCCCACTTCGGTGACGTGCTCGGCAATGGCTTGCTGTGCCGCGACCAGACTTCCAACCGTTATTATTTCGACTACCTTAGCCAGTACTTCGGACGCCCATACAAGCGCGAGGGCGGGGCCTACTGGTTCCGTACCAATGATGCGATCCTGTGGGGCTTTCCCGTGCTGGAAGTGATCATCAGCGACGAAAGCTACCCCTACAGCTTTGTTGGTGCCGTGACCGATACCACGCCGGAAGAGCTGGAAAAGGCCATCCTCCGCCAGGACGGCCAGGCCTATGCGAAAATCGACACTTCGCGCTATCCGGTGCGGGAATCCAAGCCAGGCAGCCGCATCGTCTATTTCAACACGCGCTCCAAGATATACTGCGCCAAATTCAAGCAATTGCCGCCCGCGCTGCGCTAGGCGCCGACCATGTACACGCAATACTTCAACCTCAAACAGCTGCCGTTTTCGATTGCCCCCGACCCGCGATACCTGTTCATGAGCGAACGGCACCGCGAGGCGCTGGCGCACCTCCTGTACGGCGTGGGCAGCGGCGGCGGCTTCGTGCTGCTGACCGGCGAGATCGGCGCCGGCAAGACCACGGTATGCCGCTGCTTCATGGAGCAGATTCCGGACAACTGCCGGCTGGCCTATATCTTCAATCCCAAGCTGACGGTGGAAGAGCTGCTGCAGTCGGTGTGCGATGAATTCGGCGTGGCGCCGGAGGGGCCGAGCGTCAAGTCCTATGTCGATGCGATCAACAGTTACCTGCTGGAGTCGCACGCTGCGGGCCTGAATAATGTGCTGGTCATCGACGAGGCGCAGAACCTGTCGGCCGACGTGCTGGAGCAGTTGCGCCTCCTGACCAACCTTGAGACCAGCGAACGCAAGCTGCTGCAGATTATCCTGATCGGCCAGCCGGAGCTGCGCCAGATGCTGGCGCGGCCGGAGCTCGAACAACTCGCGCAGCGCGTGATCGCCCGCTATCACCTGGGGCCATTGTCCGAAGCGGAAGTGGGCAGCTATATCCAGCACCGGCTGGCGGTGGCTGGCGCTGGTGCGGTGGAGCTGTTCCCCCGCAGCCTGCTGCGCCGCATCCACCAATTGAGCAAGGGCGTGCCACGCAGGATCAACCTGTTGTGCGACCGCGCGCTGCTCGGCGCTTATGTCGAAAACCGCGCGCAGGTCAATGCCATCATCCTGCGCCGCGCTGCGGAGGAAGTGTTTGCGGGCGAGACGGTTCCTGTCAAGGCGCGCGCCTGGCGCGTTGCCGCCGCCGGCGTGCTGGCCGGGGCCGCGCTGACCGCTGCTGCGGCATGGCAGATGATGCCTGCTTCACGCGCGCCCTCCGCTACCGGGCCTGCTGCCACGCCGCTGGCAGCAGGCGCTAGCCAGCAGGCTGTTGGCCGGATTTCGCCGGCTGCTGCCGCGCCTCGCGCCAGCGCGGCCGCGTCCCAAGCCGTTGCTGGTGCCGCGCAGGCCGCAGCCGCCATGCCGCAGGCTGCCGTGCCGGCAGGTACAGCCGCCGCCCCGCAACTGGCTGCGCCAACCTGGCTGACGCTGGATGCCGCCCTGGGCCAATTGGCAGCAAAGTGGGATGTTGCGCTGTCGGAAGGCGAAGGCTGCGCCGAAGCACTCAAGCGCAACCTGCGCTGCATGCAGGCCAAAGGCGGCCTCGAAGAGATCCGCTACCTGGACCGCCCCGTCATCATCAAGATGCGCGACGGCGAATCGCTGCCGCGTAACGTCCTGCTGGTCGCCCTTGACGACAAGAATGCCACGCTGGTTGGTGCGCGCGGCAGGGAAACAGTGCCGCTCGGCGCGTTGGAGGCCCGCTTTGACGGCAGCTTCACCACGTTCTGGCGTGCACCGCGCTCCTGGCGTGAAGAAATCAGCGAAGGCGACAAGGGCCCGGACGTTGACTGGCTCGCCCGCCGCCTGGCACAAATAAACGGGGTCAAGAAACCGCGCGACAACCAGCCACTTGCGGGCGAAACTTTGCGATACTTGCGCGAGTTCCAGCTTGCCCAAGGCTTGAAGGCCGACGGCGTGGCAGGACCACGAACTTTCATCCGCCTGTCGCAGCCGGGCAGGGAGACCGAGCCGCACCTGCTGGCCGAGGTGGGTAAATAATATGTCCTATATCCTCGAAGCACTGAAAAAAGCGCAGGCCGAACGCCAGATCGGCAACACCCCGACTATTCACGCCCCCACACTGGCCAGCGCGCCGGCCGGGCAGGGCGCGCGCAGCAAACGCACGCCGGTGATTGTCGCGATGGCATTGATGGCCGCGGCCATCGCCGGCCTTGCGGCCATGCTGGTGCGCCAGCAGTCCGCCGCCAACCAGCCTCTAGCCGCCGTCGCCCCAGCTGCCGCCGCACCAGCCGCCATTGCACCAGGCGCCGCTGCCGCCGCGCCCCTCGCCACAGCGCCGGGCACCCCGGCCGCAGCTGGCAACACCCCGGTTGATCCTGCCGCCGCCCCACTTGGCAACTCCGCGGCGGCCGGCGCGTCAATGGCAGGCGCCCCCGCTTCGGCACCAGCGAGCGTTGGCATTAGCGGCGCTTCCGCCGCGCTGGCCACAGCTCCCGCCCGGGCGGCAGATGCGCCCCCGGCACAGCGAAGCTCCAGCCTTCAAGCCGCCAGCCAACCCACCGCCAATACCCGCGTCGCGCAACAGGCTGCAGTGCCAAACGCATCCCGCGCCGCCGAAGCCCCGCAACTGGCCGCGCCAAAACAAGCCGGGCCCGCAGCGCGCGTTGCAGACATAGCGCAGGCAGCTCCGGCCCCCGCGCCCGCGCCGATTGAAGAACAAGTGCAATCCCTGCGCGAACTGCCCGAGCCAATCCAACGCGCCATCCCCCAGGTCACCCTCGGTGGCTATATGTACTCGAAAAATCCCGCCGATCGCCTGCTGCTGATCGACAAAGTCCTGCGCAGGGAAGGTGAAGAAGTCGCCCCCGGCCTGATCCTGGACAAACTCCAACCCAAGCAAGCCATCTTCAGTTTCCGCGGCTACCGCTACCGGGTGCCGCTATGAGCGACAAGAAGAACGTCATCGGCCTCACCGGCCCGTCGGGCAGCGGCAAAACGACCCTGATCGAATACCTGGTCACCGAGCTCGCCGCGCGCGGCTGGAAAGTCAACGTCATCAAGCACAGCCACCACGACTTCGAACTCGAGCCGCCCAGGAAAGACAGCGCCCGTTTCCGCCACGCCGGCGCCGCCGAAGTGATGATCGCCTCGCCATATCGATTCGCCATCATCCACGAGCTGCGCGGAGCCGAAGAACCCGGCGCCGACGAACAGCTGGCCCGCCTGCAGCCCGCCGACCTGACCCTGGTCGAAGGCTTCCACGCATGGCAAATCGACAAGCTCGAAGTTTACCGCGCCATCTCCGGCCAGCCGCCGCGTTACCTGGACGACCACACCATCGTCGCCGTCGCCTCCGACCAGCCGGCCCCTGAAGGGTTGCCGCCCCGCCTGCAATGGCTCGACCTGAACCGTCCCGACACCGTGCTGGCCTGGCTGATCAAAAAAATCCCGCGCCAAGCCTAAAGTTCGCCCATTCCCATCCGTAACACTGGATAGATACAACTGGGAGGATCAAATGGATGCAGTGAGCATTGCAAAGCTGGCAACAACAATGGCTGATACGAGCAATCGTACGGAAGTCGGTTACGCCGTGCTGAAAAAAGCAATGGACGTTCAAGCCTCCAGCGCCCAGGCCCTGATCGAAGCGATCCCGCCGACGCCTGCCGCCGCCAACCTGCCGTCCCACCTCGGCCGGAACATCAACACCACCGCCTGAACGCGCAAGGCGCGCAGGCCGCAAGAAACCCGCCGCACCGCACCGGTGCCAGCGGGTTTTTTTTATGTTCTAATCGCACACCTGCAAACCTACAGAGGAGACCCTGCATGAAAAACCGACAAGCCCTGATCGCCGCCGCCCTGGCCACCGTCTGCGCCACCGCCAGCAGCGCTGCCTCCGCAGCCCAGGACAAGCCGGCGGAAAAAGAAAAGTGCTACGGCATCGCCAAGGCAGGCCAGAACGACTGCGCCACCGGCACCCACGGCTGCTCAAACCAGGCCAAGACCGACAATATGGCCAGCGAATGGAAATTCGTCGCCAAAGGTACTTGCGAAAAAGCCGGCGGCAAGACCACCGCTCCCGCCAAGTAATCAATGACGTCACCCGCCGCGCTTCAGGGAGTTGGCATTGGATTGCGCGCGCCGCATTACCGCCAATTCCTCGAGCAGCGGCCGCCTGCCGCCTGGCTCGAAGTCCATACCGAAAACTACCTGGACCTGGCCGGCGGCGACTTCCACGTATTGCAGGAACTGAGGCGCGACTACCCAATCAGCCTGCACGGCGTAGGCCTCGGCCTTGGCTCCGCACGCGGCTTCAGCGCCAGCCACCTCGCACGCGTTGCCAGCCTCGCCCAACGCATCCAGCCTGCGCTCATCTCAGAACACCTCTGCTGGGGCGCCGTCTTCGACCGCCACCTGAATGACCTGTTGCCGCTGGCGCTGAACCACGCCGCGCTCGACTTGCTGGAAGAGCGGGTCGGGCGCATGCAGGACGCGCTCGGCCGCACCATCCTGCTGGAAAACGTCTCCAGCTTCGTGCGCTTCGCCGACGACGCAATGAGCGAAGCCGAATTCCTCGCTGCCCTCGCGCGCCGCACCGGCTGCGGCTTGCTGCTGGACGTGAACAACCTTTACGTCAACCAGTGCAACCATGAAGAAGACGCCATGGCAGCGCTGGCGGCAATCGCGCCCGGAACAGTCGGCGAAATTCACCTCGCCGGCCACCTGGTCACGCCCGGCGCCGTAGTCGATCATCACGGTGCAGTCGTTGCGGATCCCGTCTGGCGCCTGTATGAAGCAGCACTTAGCCGCTTCGGCGCGCTACCCGCGCTGATCGAATGGGACACCGACATCCCGCCCATGGAAGTCTTGCTCGGCGAAGCCAGCAAAGCCGCCACCATCGCCTCCCGCTTCCCCCAAGCATATATCCACCGTGGGGGCAGGAAGCAAAGTGGACATTTCCCACGCAGCAGCGACGCTGCGTTGGCCGCACAGCAGCAATCATTTTCGGAGGCCCTGTTCGCGCCTGGCGCCGAGGCAGCGCTGCAGCTCAAACACGCCGAACGCTTCGCCCTCTACCGCGGCAACCTGACTTCGACCTGGAGCAAGGCACTGGCCGCCGCCTATCCCGTCATCGCGCAACTAGTAGGCGAAGAATTCTTCACCGCGCTGGCCCGCGAATACGGCCGCGCCCACCCGTCGGATAGTGGAGACCTGAACCGCTTCGGCGCTCATTTCGAGTCCTTCCTGCGCGGCTTCGAGCACGTACAGCACTTGCCCTACCTGCCCGACATGGCGCGCCTGGAATGGCAACTGCACCGCATCCACTACGCCCGGCACGACCCCGCACTGCAAGCGCACGACATTGACCCGGGCACAGTGGAAGCGCAAAGCTTTGCCTGGCAGTCCACCGCCCGGTTATTCGAATCAGAATGGGCAGTGGTGCCCCTCTGGCTAGCTCACCAGGGCATGCCATTCCCGCAAAAGATGGAGGAACCAAGCCACGCGCTGCTTAGCCGTCCGCAATGGACAGCCCAGGTCACGCCGCTGCAAGCGCCGCAATACGCAGCGCTGCAGGAACTCAGGGAAGGGAAAACAGTCGGCGCCGCGCTGGACGCCGCCTTTGCGCTGGATGAAAATTTCGACCTCGCCGCCAGCCTCCAGCAATGGCTGCAGCAGCAAATCCTAGTTAAACGCCCGCATTAACTTATCCTCGCCGGACAAGTCCCGGTGCAGCAGGTTAGCGCGGTGCGTAGCCTCAATCATGCGCAAGAGCTGCGCATCTTCACACCGTTCCAGCTCCTCATTCGCCGCCAGCAAAGCCTGCGCGAGCTTGGCGCGTGCCGATTGATACAGCACGCTGGTGTAGTGATCGGTATTCTTGAGCAGCTCCTCGGCATTCTCGATGACCTGCCGCAGGTCGCCGATCAATTGTTCCTGGGACTGCACATGCTTCTCGTCGGGACCATCCATGGAGCTAACCCTCCGCGCGGATCAATCAGGCCGCACTGCCCTCGGCATGAACGTCGATCTGCACGTCGCCCAGGCGAACGCGCTGGCCCGCCCGGATCTTCGCCGTCTTGCGCAACTCCTGTTTGCCGTCGACCTTGACGTCGCCGCTGGCCACGATCTGCTTGCCGGCGCCGCCGCTGTCGCACAGGCCGACCACTTTCAGGAGCTGGTTCAGCTCGATGTACTCGCCTGTCAATTCGAAATCTACTTTCTGCATTTTAATCCTCTTTCTGTTGGGTTGGCGCGGGGATGTTGTATTCCCACATGGCATTAACCCTTGCCGCCGGGCTTGGTCATTTCCAGCGGAACAATCCACTCTTCGAACTGGCTTTCGTTCACAAAACCAAGGGCTAAGGCGGCCTCTTTCAGGGTCGTGCCCTCGTGCTGCGCCTTCTTCGCAATTTGCGCGGCGCGATCATAACCGATATGCGGGGCCAGCGCGGTCACCAGCATCAGCGACCGCTCCATCAGTTCTTCGATGCGGCCCAGGTTCGGCTCGATGCCGTGGGCGCAATGCTCGTCGAAGCTGCGCATGCCGTCGGCCAGCAGGCGGGCGCTTTGCAGGAAGTTGTGGGCGATCAGCGGCTTGAACACGTTCAGCTCGAAATTGCCGGACGAGCCGCCAACGGTAATTGCCACGTCGTTGCCGAACACCTGGCAGCACAGCATGGTCAGTGCCTCGCTCTGGGTCGGGTTGACCTTGCCCGGCATGATCGAACTGCCAGGCTCATTTTCGGGGATGCTGATTTCGCCAAGGCCGGAACGCGGGCCGGATGCCATCCAGCGCACGTCATTTGCCAGTTTCATGAGCGCTGTGGCGAGGGTTTTCAGCGCGCCATGGGCGGCAACCAGCGCGTCATGCCCGGCCAGCGCGGCAAACTTGTTGTCGGCGGTGCGGAACGGGAGTTTCAGGCGGCTGGCCAGTTCGGCGGCGATGCGGGTCGCATACTCGGGATGGGAGTTCAGGCCAGTGCCGACCGCAGTACCGCCTGCCGCCAGTTCCAGCACGGCGGGAAGGGTGGCTTCGATGGCTTTTTCGGCATAGTCCAACTGGGCGACGTAGCCCGAAAACTCCTGGCCAAGGGTCAGTGGCGTGGCATCCTGCAGGTGGGTGCGGCCGATCTTGACGATGCCTTCAAACGCCTGCGCTTTCGCGTGCAACGTGGAGCGCAGCTGGCGCAGGGCAGGCAGGACATTGTTTGCCACGGCCTGCGCCGCCGCCACGTGCATCGCGGTAGGGAAGATGTCATTCGACGACTGGCCTTTGTTGACATCATCGTTCGGGTGCAGCTTGCGGCCTTCGCCGCGCTCACCGCCCAGCAGTTCGGAAGCGCGGTTGGCCAGCACCTCGTTCATATTCATGTTTGACTGGGTGCCGGAGCCGGTTTGCCACACGGCCAGCGGGAATTCGCCGGGGTGCTTGCCATCCAGGACTTCATCGGCGGCCTGCATGATAGCGTTGGCCTTGGCGCTGTCCAGCACGCCCAGGTCGACGTTGACCTTGGCTGCCGCGCGCTTCACGCTGGCCAGTGCGGCGACCAGTTCGGCCGGCATCCGCTCACTGGAAATACGGAAGTGCTCGAGCGAGCGCTGGGTCTGGGCGCCCCACAACTGGCTGGCTGGAACTTCAATCGGGCCAAAGCTGTCGCGCTCGGTTCTGCTGTTCATGTACGGCTCCCTCGTTGGAAAGTGATGTCTGGATTCTAACGCCAATACCGCACACTCTGCCGAGGCCTACAAAATCGGGATATTCTGCCGTTAATGAGTACATTGAAGAAACAGGCTTGTCTTCCATGCTAAGCAAACGACTGACCATTCGCGCCCTGGCGTTGCCACTGCTCGCCGCCGCCTTCTGCGGCTCGCTGCGGGCGGCTGAATTGGGTGAGACCAAGGTCAACTCCCACATCGGCCAGCAGCTTTCGGCGGATATTGAGCTGGTCGACCTGACGGCGGCCGACCTGGCAGACATCCAGGCGCGGCTCGCCAATCCAGACGTCTTCAAAGGCGCCAACGTGGCAATGCCGCCGGCACTTGGCGGCCTGTATATCTCGATCGCCAAGCGCGACAACAAGCGCTTTTTGCACCTGACCACGCTGCAGCCGGTGAATGCCGAGGCCATGCATCTGTTCCTGGAGCTGAATAGTGGAGGGCGGCAAATCATCCGCGCTGCCTCGCTTTGGCTGACGCCGGAACCGCCGGGGCAGCGCGCTGCCAATCCGGCTGCAACGCCGGCGGCGGAGCCTATGCCTGTGCCCTCCGCTGCCGCGAAACCCGGCGTGCCAGCGCCGGTCGCCGTGAGTCTGCCTGCACCGGATAACGGCGAGGCAGGGTTGAGCGAAGCGGCGCAACGCGCCTTTGCGCATCGCCGGCAAGTCGCCTTGGCGAAGGCCCAGGAACGAAGCGCAAATCCAGAAATGCAAACCGCACCGGCTGAAACGCCCAGGGGTGAGCCGCGCCGCGAAGCCAGGCCGGCGCCATCGTCCGCCGCAAAGCCTGCAGTTGCAGCGACAACAACGTTGCCGTCAGCTGGCCCGGCGCCATCGTGCGCCCCCGCAAAGCAAGTGGAAGCCCAGCTGCGCCAATGCGAAGCCATGACAGGCAAACTGGCCGATATCGAGGGCAAAGTGCAGCGCCTTCAAACCGCCATCCTCACACCCGCAGCAACAGCGGCGGCCAATGCCGCGTCCGTGCCAGCGATTGCACCCAAAACTGAAGCAGCCTCGGCCCCGGCCCCAGCCAAACCAGGCGCAGCACCTGTCAAACCTGGCGCGACTCCAATCAAGCCCGGTGTCGCAGCTGACCTGGCAGCCAATCCGCGCCGAAGGCTGTTCATGATCGCCGGAGGCGTACTCGCCGGTCTGGCCGCGCTCGGCGGCCTGATCTACTTCCTGCGCAAACGCCAGGCCCAAGGCCCGCTAAAGATCTGGCAATCCTTCCGGAGGAAAGGGAGTACAGAGGATGATGTCCCCACCCTGCAAGACGCAGTGGAGGTTGCTGCACAGTAGTAACTAGCCTTGCAGTCCGGCTCTGGACAAGATTTTTTTACCTGCGTTATACTGGGTTCACACGGACCGGGTTCTGCCGCAGTCACCACCGATAGCGTGACGCGAACCGCAGAGCGACGTTGAAGAAACGACCCCGTCTGGAAGCAGTTCATAGCCGACTGAGGCGATATGAACGCCGGGTGCAACCGGCGCTGAGGCGACGCCAGGAGATACCTGGTGCTCGCCCCTCCGAATTCCAGGGCGCCCCAAGCGGGCGCCTTTTGTTTTGTTGCCTGAAAAATGGGGACGTACCCCATTTAATGGGAAACATTTTAAATGGGGTACGTCCCCATTTTTCAGGCAACAAAAAAGCGCCCGGAGGCGCTTTCGTTGAGTTCCCGTGAATCAGCCGTTCAGGCGATTCTGCCAGGGATCGGTCACGTCGCGGATAGCGCGGTCGTTGGCCATGATCTGTTTCAGCAGTTCGATCTTGCGCTTGCGGGCCTCGCCCTGCAGGGGAGCAGCGCCACCCATCAGGGCTACCGAAGCGGCGGCACACTGGTTTTCCATGCGGTCGAGCGAATCCCAGTCACTGGCTTGCGCGGCACCCACCATCTGGCTGGTCAAACCGGCAATTTTTTCATAGGTAGCGAGGACTTGGGTCGAGGACATTTTGAGCCTTGGATTCTGTGCGCGGAGTACCGCATGTCAGGATTAACGTCGGGCTCGGAAGGAACTTTAGGGTCTTTTTGAAAAATATTTGAGAAATTTCCAAAAAAATGCCGTTGCGCCCCCATCCCAAGGGCACAACGGCAGGAGTGAAGCAGAAATTGTTTATTTGATCAGTTCATCGAGACCCGCGCTCAGCTCATCCAGCGACGGCATCTGGTCAATCAGCGCATTTTCATCCAGCCCCAGGTTTTCGGCCACTTCGGTCGGGTAGCAGGCGGCAATTTCATCCGGCGACAGCTTGTTTTCATCGATACGGGCGCGCCAGGCAGCCAGATGGATCACCGCAGCCAGGTCATTTTCTCCTGGATTAGGGATGGCGGCGATGGTTTCGCCGAAGGTCGGCGGGAATTTCCAGCGGTTGGCCAGCTCGGCGCCCACGTCGGCATAGGTATAACCCAGCGCCGCCTTCTCGGCTTCCAGGCGGCGCTCGTCGAGCGGGCCGGCCACCTTGTCCAGCGCCTGCGCCTGCTCAGGCATGCCGGCATGGATCACCAACTGCCCGATCGCATGCATCATGCCAATGGTGAAGGCGAGGTCGGTGTTTTGCTTGCAAGCCTTGGCGATGAACTTGGCGCCCACTGCAGTGCGCAGGCTGTAGCGCCAGAACTGGCGCAGGTCCATGCCAGGCACGGTCTTGAAGCCGCTCACCAGGCCGGAGCTGATCACCAGCGTGCGCACGGTGACAAAGCCCAGCATCAGGATGGCATCTTCAACGGTGCCGATCGAACGCGACACATGGTAATAGGCGGAATTGGCCAGGCGCAGCAGCTTGGCGCTCAGCACCGGGTCGGCCGACAGCTTCTTTGCGATTTCCTCGGTGGAAACGCTGGCCTTGTCGAAGCTGCTGATCAATTCGTCAACAACCTTGGGGGCGGTTGGCAACGCAGTTGGATTCTGGAACAGTGCTTCGAGCTTCATGAAAAATCTCCTCTAAATTCGGCGTTGCTGTGGGTGAAACTATATAGCCATTCCAGAGGGGAGCGCAGCAAGTTTTTGACATTCGTTGGACCGCTGCACAGCATTCCCAGCTTTCTGCATTTGATCCCCGAAATTTGCAGTCTGTCGCAATTGGCCGAAGTCACGCCTGCGTTGCGGTTAGAGTGCAGCCTGGCTCATTCCGCCACTTATAACTAGATAGGGATACAAAAAATGCAAGCATCCACCCGCGTCACGCCGCTCAAGCTGGCCCTTACCCTGGCCTTCTGTGGAGTCACTTTTGGATTGGCCCCGGCGATTGCCCAACAGGCAGCCCCGGCACCAGCCGCGCAAACGCAAGACGCCGCCCCGTTGCCGGGCGACGATTTCTTTGGCCACGTAAATGCCGAATGGCTGGCTAAGACCCAGATCCCGGCCGACAAAGGCAGCTGGGGCGCCGGATCCGCCCTGGGCGACGCGACCAATGAGCGCATCGTCAAGCTGATCGACGAAACCGCCGCCAAATCGCCGACCGGCGACACCCGCCGCGTAACGGACTTCTATCGCAGCTTCATGGACGAAGCGGCAATCGAAGCGCATGGCCTGAAATCGCTCAAGCCGGAACTGGAAAAAATCGACGCCATCAAGGACAAGGCTGGCCTGGTACGCGCGCTGGCTGCCTCGATCCGCGCCGACGTGGATCCGCTGAACTCCACCAATTTCTACACCGAGAACCTGTTCGGCATCTGGATCGCGCAAGGCCTGACTGACCCGAACCACTACACCCCATACGTCCTGCAAGGCGGCCTGGGCATGCCAGACCGCGCTTACTACCTGGAAGACAACCAGCGCATGCACCAGCTGCGCACCGCCTACCAGGCCCACATCGCCGCCATGCTGAAGCTGGCCGGCTACAGCGAACCGGAAACCCGCGCCGCCCGCGTCTATGAACTGGAGCGCAAGCTGGCCCAGGCCCACGCCACCCGCGAAGATTCCGCCGACATCCAGAAGGCCAACAATACCTGGACCATGCGCGACTTCGCCGCCAAGGCGCCAGGCATGGACTGGCGCGCCTTCTTCCGCGCCGCCGGCCTGGGCAAGCAGAACAAATTCATCGTTTACCACCCGACCGCGATCACCGGCAGCGCAGCCCTGGTGAACGAGATGCCGCTGCAAGCCTGGAAAGACTTCATGGCCTTCCACACCGTGAACCATTTCGGCGGCTTCCTGCCGAAAGCCTTCGTCGACCAGCGCTTCGAATTCTATGGCCGCACCATGAACGGCACGCCGCAACTGTCGCCACGCTGGAAGCGCGGCCTGAGCGCCGTCAACAACGCGGTACCGGATGCCGCCGGCAAGATGTACGTCGAGCGCTACTTCCCGGCTGAAGCCAAGGCACGCCTTCAAACGATGGTGTCGAATATCGTGGATTCCTTCCGCAAGCGCGTCGACGCCCTGGACTGGATGGCGCCAGCGACCAAGAAGGAAGCCCAGGAAAAGCTGCGCACCCTGTACGTGGGCGTAGGCTACCCGGACAAATGGACTTCCTACGAAGGCCTGGAAATCAAGCCTGACGACGCGATGGGCAACGCCCTGCGTGCCGAGCAATTCCACTACAAGCAGCAACTGGCGAAGCTGGGCAAGAAGGTCGACCCAACCGAATGGTGCATGCCGCCGCACGTGGTGAACGCAGTGAACATGCCGATGCAAAATGCGCTGAACTTCCCGGCTGCGATCCTGCAGCCGCCGTTCTTCGACATGAAGGCAACCGATGCAATGAACTACGGCGCGATTGGCGCAGTGATCGGCCATGAAATCAGCCACAGCTTCGACGACCAGGGGGCGCAGTTCGACTCCAAGGGCCGCCTGCGCGACTGGTGGACCAAGGAAGACGGCGAGCACTTCAAGCAAGCCGCTGCCAAGCTGGTGGCGCAGTACGATGCGTATGAAGCTTTCCCTGACCTGAAGCTGAACGGCACCCTGACCCTGAGCGAAAACCTGGCCGACCTGGCCGGCCTGGCTGCGGCGCTGGATGCCTACCACGTGTCGCTGGGCGGCAAAGCCACCCCGGCGCAGGATCGCGAATTCTTCAACGGCTACGCTGCAAGCTGGGCCAACAAGGCGCGCGATGCAGCGCTGCGCAACCAGGTCATGACCGACGGCCACTCGCCGGCCAAATGGCGCACCTACACCGTGCGCAACCTGGATGCCTGGTACCAGGCCTACGACGTGAAGCCGGGCCAGAAGCTGTACCTGGCGCCGGAACAGCGCGTGCGCGTCTGGTAAAGTAGGGGAATGGACGACATCGAGCAGATCACCCGCCGCACGCTGGAACACTACGAGCGCAATGCGCAAGCCTTTCTCGAAGGCACGCGCGACCACGACGTAAGCCAGAATATTGCGGCGCTGCTCGATGCGATTGAAGGAACGCCTCCGTTCCGCATTCTCGATTTCGGTTGCGGCCCCGGCCGCGACCTGCGTACGTTCAAGTCGCTTGGGCATGAGCCGGTCGGCCTCGACGGCTCGGCGCACTTTGTCGAGATGGCCCAAAGCTGGAGTGGCTGCACCGTGCTGCACCAGGACTTTGTGGCGCTCGACTTGCCGCCTGAATCGTTCGACGGCATCTTCGCCAACGCCTCCCTGTTCCATGTTCCCAGTGCCGTCCTGCCTGAGGTTCTGTCGCGCCTGCATGCAGCGCTGAAGCCGCGCGGCGTCCTGTTCAGCTCCAACCCGCGTGGCCACAACGAAGAAGGCTGGAATGGGCCTCGCTACGGCTGTTACTACGATCTCGAGACCTGGTCGGCAGTGGTGACTGCTGCCGGCTTCGAACACGTTATGCATTATTACCGCCCGGCAGGATTGCCGCGGGAACAGCAGCCATGGCTGGCTTCAGTCTGGCGTAAATGTTAACGAGCGAACAGTGACGGCCGCTGCCTGTTCGTATGATTTGTTCGTCGCGAACTTTTTAAGAGGAGCGAATCATGAACAAGGATCAAGTGAAGGGCAAGGCCAAGGAAATCGGCGGTAAGGTCCAGGAGGAAGCCGGCGAACTGGTTGGCAGCTCGAAACAGCAAGTGAAGGGTGTCGCCAAGCAGGTCGAAGGCAAGCTGCAGAAGCAGCGTGGCGACCTGCGTGAAGCCATCGATGACGCCACGGACGAACTGATCGACCGCGGCAACCGCCAATAAAGTGGTCGACTGGGCCAGCGTGCGCAATGCAAGTTGGCCCTTTTCTTTGTGCCTACTCAGGATTTACTGGAGTCACGTTGTGTTCGCAGGCGTGCCCGCAGTTGATCGAGGTTGACGTTTGCTATTCGAATCACTCTTCTCCAGGCGGGACGCCGAGCGGGAACATGTGCCGGTATGGCTTCGCCTCGGCCCAGCAGCGGGCGAATGAGGGACGTTGGCGCAGACGGCTCACGTACGCTATCACGTGCTCATGCCTGGCCGGAATCGGATGCGACCAGTGCGCGTACAACAGGAAGGGCGCGGCCGCGCAATCGGCCAGGCTGAATTCCCCGCCGGCTGCCCAGGTGCGGTGTGCCATTACCTTGTCCAGCCACGCGTAGGCCGTATCGAGCTTGCGCCGTGCTTCGGACGTGCCGTAGCCATCGCGCTCGCCTTCAGGGCGCAAGACGTCGGCCACAAGCTTTTGCTGCGGTGTGGCGATGTGGTTGTCGAAGAAGCGGTCCATCATCCTCACTTCCAGCGCGGCTTTGGGATCGGCGGGTAGCAGCTTCACCGGGCCAGGATAATGCAGCGCCAGATGCTCGATTACGATGCTGGCCTCCGCTACCATGCGCTCGCCATCCAACAGGATCGGGAACTTCTGGATCGGCCACAGGGCGGCGAACTGCGCGCAGTTTTCGGGATGCTCGGGCGACAGCATGCGGTACTCAAAGGGCGTGCCGTTTTCGTACAGCGCAATCAGCGCCTTCATCGAATAGGAAGAAAGGGGATGGTAGAACAGTTGCAGGGACATGACGCCTCCGTCGGTGGTGGTTGATCCTACCACCATGACGAACGAGGCGAACCCAAATCGACACGCATTTCGGAAAATAGCTTGTAGAAAGTTGCTCACTCAGACAAACTGCAATGCCTCTGGCTCCATACCTCCTTTCTGCGGTCTCCATGCGTAAAGCCGTTAAAGTTTTCATTGTCATGATTGTCCTCTTGGTGGCCTCGGTGTTCGCCATGTTTTTTTGCCTTGTTAGCGACCGCACTGGATTGTGGGATTATGACCAGGCAGTCGCCCCTTGGCGCGATTCATTTACTTCATTTTTCCCCAAACAAATTCCTTTCGATGCGGCTCAGGTGCGTTACTTTCATCGACCTGCAGTGATGCAAGGAGGAGAAAGCATTCAGTTGCGCATGGTGTTACCAGAAGTGAGCGTCCGCCAGATCCATGCGAAGGCCTTGCGAGATGCACTTTCACGTTCGAATGGAAGGCGCCCAAGCGACGAAAGCGAGGGCGTTATGACGCGCACTGTCAGGGCGGCAAAAGGAAGTGCACTTGATCCGGTCGCCGATTATCAAGTGTTCGTGCTGAATACCACGCGTTCGGAAGAGAACTGGAATCATGGAGTGGAGTCAGGTGTTGCAGTAAGCCTCAAATACAATGAAGTAGTTTATTGGTTGGAGAACTGGTAGGCATGAAAGCCGGCTTGCCTGGGGAATGCGCAATGGTTTGAGATCCCAGCAATGAAAAAGCCCGCCGGCTTGCGCGGGCGGGCTGGCAGGCGAGGGCGCTCGGCCCCGGCCTTAGTTCGACTCTGGCTTCAGGTGTTTGCGGAAGAAGGCGTCGATGTAGGTTTGCACGTGGCGCTTGGCCAGGCGGTTCGACACGCCGTGCTTGGCGCCCGGGTAGGTCATCAGTTCGAACTGGACACCGCGGTTCACCAGTGCGTCGATCATCTTGGTGGTGTTGGTGAACAGGACGTTATCGTCGGCCATGCCGTGGATCAGCAGCAGCTTCGACTTCAGGCCGTCGACGTGATAGAACACGTTCGACTGCTTGTAGCCTTCCACGTTATCGGATGGACGGTCCATGAACTGCTCGGTGTAGTGGGTGTCGTACAAGCCCCAGTCGGTCACCGGTGCGCCCGACACACCGGCCGCGATCTTGTCCGAACCTTGCGACAGCAGGCGCAAGGTCATGAAGCCGCCATAGCTCCAGCCATACACGCCAATGCGCTTGGCATCCACGAATGGCTGCTGGCCCAGCCAGTCGATACCAGTTAGCTGGTCTTCCACTTCCACCTTGCCCAGGTTGCGGTAGATTGCATCGGTGAACACGCGCTCGCGGCGCGAGGAGCCGCGGTTATCCAGGCGGAAGACCACATAACCTTGCTGCGCCATGTACTGGTCGAACTGCTGGCTGTCCCACTTGCGGGTCACGTGCTGCGAATGCGGGCCGCCGTAGGTGGACAGGTAGACCGGGTACTTCTTGCTGGCGTCGAATTTGTACGGCTTGATCATCGAGTAGTACAGGGTCTGGCCATCCTTGGACTTCATATTGCCGAATTCGACCGGCAACTGGTCGGCCTTGTACTTGAAGTAGGGATGCGACTCGTTGACTTCATTCTTTTCCAGCCAGCTTACCAGCGCGCCATCCGGACGGCGGATCGCCACCTGTGGCGGGGTAGCCGGATCGGACCAGGTATCCACGAACACCTCGCCATGCTTGGAGAACGAGGCATCGTGCCAGCCGTCGGCCTGGGTAATGCGCTTAGGCTTGTCGGCAGTGGAGCCATCCAGTTTCAGTTCGTAGATTTGCTTGTCGTAGACTGCGTCCTTGTTGGAGGAAACGAAGACCTTGCCGGCCTTCTCGTCGACTGCCAGCACGTCGTCGAAGCCCCACTCGCCTTTGGAGATGGCGTGTTTCAGCTTGCCATCCATGCCGTAGAAGTACAGGTGGTTGCGGCCGGTGCGCTCGGACGACCAGATGAAGCCCTTGCCGCTTTCCAGGAAGCGCAGGTCGTCATTGATGGTGGTCCAGGTCTTGGAGGTCTCGGTCAGGACAGGGCGCTGCGCCAGCGTGGCAGCATCGACAGCGATCAGTTCCAGTGTCTTCTGGTCGCGCGACTGGCGCTGGAAGAACAGCGACTTGGAATCCTTGCTCCAGTCGGCACGCACCAGGTAGATATCCTTGTTGGCGCCAAGGTCCACGTCGCGAATCTCGCCGCCATTCGGCGACACGATCTTCAAGCCGACGATGGCATTCTTGTCGCCGGCAGCAGGGTAGCGCTGCTCCACCACGTCGGTGCGGTCGGCATAGATTTCGAAGCGGCGCGCCACCGGCACCTGGGCTTCATCGTACCAGCGGAAGGCGATCGCCGAATCGTCCGGCGCCCAGTAGTAGCCGGTGAACTGGTGCATCTCTTCCTGCGCCACGAATTCGGCTTCGCCGTTATGCACGGTGCCCTTGCCGTCGGTGGTCAGCTGTCGCTCCTTGCCGGTGGCCAGGTCGATCACGAACAGGTTCTGGTCTCGTACGAAGGAAACGTATTTGCCCTTTGGCGAAATCTTCGGATCGATCACGCTGCCCGATGCGACCAGGCGTGCGCTGTCAGGCTTGGACAGGTCGACCAGGTACAGGTTGCCGGCCAGCGGCACCAGCAACTGCTTGCCATCCGGCGACCAGTTGTAGGAAATGATGCCTTTCAGTGCCGCGGTGCGGGCACGCTCGCGCAGCGCTTTTTCAGCGTCGGACAGGTTCTCGACCGGGACCAGGGCCTTGGAATCGACCAGGCGGCGCGCGGTCTTATCCTTCATATTGTATTCCCACAGGTCCATCTGGTACTGGTCATCCGGGCGGGCGCGCAGGAAGGTGACGCGGGCGCCATCCGGAGACACTTTGAGGGCGCGCACGCCAGGGCCAGACAGCGCCGGATCGGCGTACAGGCGTTCCAGTGTCAGGCGTTCAGCGGAAGCGGAACCGGCAGCCAGCAGGGCCACCAGGGTAAGGATAAGGCGCATTATTTGTCCCGGAATGATTTATTTACGAATCGCAAGACAATACCAGAACCCGCTCCCGCTGATATTCGGAATGCTATGCCCTATGCCGTTTTTCCTTCGGCTACGCGGGAACTCGACAGTTTGCGAAGGTAGGCTGTGAGCAAAATGGCAGCAATCGTTAAGCCGAGCACCAGTCCGATCCAGAATCCGGCCGCCGCCATTTCCTTCCACAGCCCCAGCAGGCAACCGACCGGCAGGGCAAAGACCCAGAATGCCAACAGCTGGATCAGCATCGGCCCGCGCGTGACTTTGTAGCCGCGAATCGCGCACGCCGCAGCCACTTGCGTAGCGTCGGACAACTGGAAGAGCGCAGCGAACAGCAGCAGGGTGATGCAGGTCTGCTGCACGGCGAGATCGCTGGTGTAGGCGGCCGCAATCTCATTGCGGAACAGGGCAATGAAAGCTGCCGACACGACGGCAAACGCCAGCGACATGCCCAGGCCGACCCAGGAAGCGGAACGGGCGCGGCGCGCATCGCCTTCGCCCAGTGCCTGGCCGACGCGCGTCACCATGCCGATGCCCAGGCTAAGCGGCACCATGAACACCAGCGAGGAGAAGTTCAGCGCAATCTGGTGTGCCGACTGTTCGATCACCCCAAAGCGCGCAACCAGCAGCGCCACCGCACCGAACGCACTGACCTCGGCGAAGTAGGTCACGCCAATCGGCAGGCCAAGCTTCAGCATGCTGCGGATCTCCGGCCAGTGCGGCCATTCCCAATGCGTGAAAGGGTAGGTGGCGCGATAAGCCCGCGAAATGCGCATCCACGCCAGCATGGCGCCCAGCATCAGCCACATGCAAATGCCGGTCGACACCGCGCAACCCACACCGCCCATGGCCGGAAAGCCCCAGTGGCCGAAGATAAGCAGCCAGTTCACCAGCACGTTGAAGGCGAGCCCGATCAGGGCAATCACCATCACCGGCTTGGTCTGGTTGATGCTGGCGCTGTAGCCATACAGCGCGCGGTAGCAGGCGAACGGCGGCAGGCCGATGCTGATGATGTGCACGAACAGCGAAGCGCGCTGGTTCACTTCCGGCGCCAGTTGCAGGTGGTCGAACAGCAGGGTAGCCAGGTTTGCCAGCAGCATGGCCACCAGGCCCACGCCAAGACCCTTCCACAATCCCTGGCGCACCAGGTGCGGAATGCGTTCGTAGCTGCCGGCGCCCACTTCATGTGCCACCAGCGTATTCATCGCCATCATGGTTCCCATCACGGTCACCAGCACGATCGACCAGATCGCGGCGCCGGTCGACACTGCCGCCAGTTCGGAGGCTTTGGTATGGCCGGTCATAGCGACATCCGCCACCGCCATGCCAACGGTGGCGAGTTGTCCAATCAATACCGGCCAGGCTAATTTCCAGAGTGCTGTTGCTTCGTTGCGTAAATTGGAGGTCAAAATCGTGGTCGGCATGTGTTGCACAGTAGGAATTTGTTACAAGGTAGGGTAGTCTAACGGCCTTTGCGCCGCGTTAGAGCGCTTAGGATGCCTGAATATCGGAGATTTAGTAATGAAGAATACCTTGACCGCCGCTTTCCTGCTGGCCACTTCCCTTCTTGGCCAGGCCGCTTCGGCCGGTGAACTGCAACTCTTCTCGCGTGAAGATTTCCGCGGCCAACGCGTGGTCATTGCCGACGGCGCCGCCAATAATTTCCGCGACTTCGATTTCAACGACCGCGCGTCCAGCCTCGTGGTGCGCTCCGGCACCTGGGAACTGTGCGAACACGTGAATTTCCAGGGACAGTGCGCCGTGTTCGAACGTGGCGAATACCCGGACCTGCGCCAGTTCAACAATGCCTTCTCTTCCGCCCGCGAGATCGACCGCCGCCGCGACCGCGGCCAAGGTTGGGGCTGGGGCCGCGACAGTCGCGACGACCGCGATGACCGCTGGCGTGAAGAGCGCCGCGAAGAACGCCGCGAATATCGTGAAGAGCAGCACGGCCCGGCGGTGGAACTGTTCAACGACAACGGCTTCCGCGGCCGCGTAGTGCAGATCAATAATGACCTGGGCACGCTGCGCGACGTCCACTTCAACGACAACGCCAACTCGATGGTCGTCAATTACGGCACCTGGGAAGCGTGCGAACACGCCGATTTTGGCGGCCAGTGCCGCACCTTCGGCCCAGGCCGCTACCCGGACTTGAGGGACTTCAGCGACCGCATTTCCTCTATCCGCCGCGTACGCTGACCGGCAACTCCCCCTTAAAAGCGCGCTTCGGCGCGCTTTTTCGTTTTGGGCCGTTATTTCGAAGCCATCCACCGATCTGTGCTACTATTGCAAAATAGTATTATTAATTTCCACATGGAAATTAATGTTGTTGCTGTTTGATGAAAAAAGAACCAAGAGGGTAGGATGAAAGTTAGCAAACTGATTTTGACGAGTGCCGTGAGCATGGCTTTGGCAGCCTGCGGTGGCAGTGGTAGTAATTCGAATGGCGAAACCGCGCCGCCACCAGTGCAGACGTCGCCGGTTTCGGTAGTATTTAACGGTACGGCAGCAGTCGGCGCCCCGCTTGCCGGCAGTGTGACCGTCAAGGATTCGAAAGGCGCCACCAAGGTTGCCCAGATTGGCGCGAACGGCGCATATTCAGTTGACGTGACGGGCATGACCGGCCCCTTTGTGTTCCGCGCCTCCGGCTCGGCCAATGGTCAAACCTATACCGTGCACTCGGTTGCGACCAGCGCCGATGCAACTGGCAAGATCAATATCACCCAGCTGACCGACCTGATTGCCGGCAACGTGGGAGGGCAGGTCGCGGCGGATTATTTCGATCAGTTCGAAAAGAACGGCAACGCGGCGGCTGCGACTGCGGCGGCGATTGATGCTGAAGCGGCCAAACTGAAGGAAAAGCTGCAGGCTGTCCTGGCCGCGCTTGGCGTAGAGTCGAACGCCGACCTGCTGCGCACCCCGTTCACTCCGCTCTCCAGTCCGCTTGACAAGGCATTGGACGCGATCCACGTGTCGGTCGACAAGACCACTGCCGTCGCGACGATCAGCACCTTGGCCAGCGCGTCGGTCATTACCGATGATCTCAAACAGAAAGCCACTGTCGAGACCAATCCGCAGAAGCTCTCCGGCGACAACATCAGCGCGGCAATCGCGGACGCACCGCTGATCAAGAAGATGCTGGCTGATTTGATGGCGCAATTCGCGAACGCCAAGCCGGAGATTGCGGCGCTGACACAGTTCGCCACCAGCGATTTCCTTAGCGACGACTTGAAAGCCCAGGATTACTTCGACTGGATGGCGAATGTCACCACGCCGGTGGGAAGCACGATCACGGACATTGAAATCCACCAGGTCGACTATAGTGATCCGAGCAAAATCACGGCCCGGATCTCGTTCGCAGTCAGGTCGAAGGATGGCGTGGTGATCGAGCGCCTGGATGACTGGCAGGTACGCAAGAGCGCCAGCGATGGCGTGTGGCGCCTGCATGGCAACCGGCGCGGGCATGAAGTTCGCGCATATGCCCGCATGAGCAAGGTGGTGAGCGACAATGGCACGTGTTACCGCACCGGGCTCACCTTCAAATTCCTTGGGCGCAATTACCAAAATGACACGACGAATGGCGCTGCCATTGACCACGTCATCGTTACTGGTCCAGGCCTGCCGGCAACCGGCCTGCGCTACGAATGGGCCAACGGACCATCGTGGAAAAATACGTACAGCAACGATACGAACTATGTGATGAGCAGCGACTGCCCAGGTGTTGCCTCACCCCTGGGAGACGATGGCGTGGCCCGTCTCCCCGAAAATGCCGCCTATGTCATGACGCCTTACGATGCGTCCAATGTCAAACTGAGCTTTGCTTCGGGCGCGATCGATGGCACCTACGTCCTCAAGATCCCACGCCGCCCCTTGACGTTGGCGGAGACCAAAGCCAGCACGACCTTCCCTGTCGCCTCGGAGCAGACGTTGGCGGCACTGGGCAGCTACACCAATGGCAAGTTCGCGGTGGCTGGCAGCAATGTCAACCCCGGTATCGCGACTTGGATCGATTTAGTCGTCGACACTTTGCCTCGCAATAATTCGATTGATTGGTACGAGACCGTGCTGCCCTCAGCAGCGGGCGCGTTCAGCGGCAGTATCGAAATGTACGCGGTGCGGTTCGACGAAACCGTCAAGTCCCGCCGTTTGCTGATCGAGTCGCCCGACAATGTGCGCCGCATTATGGCCACGGAGTATGCCAGGTAAGCAGCGTCAAGGGTCAGCGGCAGCGGCGCCTCTGCTCGTTGCCGCGACCACTTGTGCGGCCTGGGTTTTTGAGTATTAAACGAAATAGATAGAGTTGATTAACTGAGGACAGGATGAAATTCAACAAACTGATTCTGGCAAGTGCCGTGAGCATTGCTTTGGCCGCATGCGGCGGCGGCAGTGATTCGAACAGCGCCACCACGACACCACCGGTGCAGACGTCGCCGGTTTCTGTAGTCTTCAGCGGTACCGCAGCAGTGGGTGCCCCGCTGGAAGGCAGCGTGACCGTCAAAGACTCGAAAGGTGCCACCAAGGTCGCCCAGATCGGCACCAACGGCGCATATTCGGTCGACGTCACCGGCATGACCGGTCCCTTTGTGTTCCGCGCCTCGGGTTCGGCCAACGGCCATCCCTACACTGTGCATTCGATTGCCACCAGCGCCGATGCAGCCGGCAAGGTCAATATCACCCAGCTGACCGACCTGATTGCCGCGAACGTGGGCGGCCAGGTCGCGGCGGACTACTTCGACCAGTTCGACAAGAACGCGGCCTCCGCCACTGCGAGTTCGATCGATGCCGAAGCAGCCAAACTCAAGGAAAAGCTGCAAGCCATCCTGACCGCGCTC
This sequence comes from Pseudoduganella sp., assembly GCA_039593775.1. GTDB lineage: Bacteria > Pseudomonadota > Gammaproteobacteria > Burkholderiales > Burkholderiaceae_D > Rugamonas. The sequence goes on along the minus strand of JBCNOP010000015.1, from coordinate 8,249 downwards.
GGCGTCGATGCCAATGCAGACCTGCTGCGCACCCCGTTCGTTCCGCTTGCCAGTCCGCTCGACAAGGCGCTGGATGCGATTCACGTGTCGGTCGATACAGGCACCGCCGTGGCCACTATCAGCACCACCGCCAACACCTCGGTCATTACTGACGACTTGAAGCAAAAAGCCGCAGCTGAAACCAGCCCGGCCAAGCTGGGCGCGGACAATATTGCCACCGTGACGACCGATGCGCCGCTGGTGAAAAAGGCGCTGACCGATTTCATCGCACAGTTCGCAAACGGTGCGCCAGCGGCATTGGCCCTGAGTGCGATGGTGGACAAAGATTTCCTGCAAGACGACATGATCGCGACGGACTATTTCCGCTGGATGGTTACCGAACCAACCCTGGTGGGAGGCTCGCTTACTGACATTGATATCCACCGGATCGACTACAGCGATCCAAACAAGATCACGGCCCACGTCTCGTTCACTTTGAAATCCAAGGATGGCCACGTGCTGGACCGCATGGAAAACTGGAAAGTGCGCAAGACCGATGGCGGCTGGCGCCTGCAAGGCAACCAGCGCGTGCTTGATGTGAGGGCATCCGTCGTCATGAGCAAGACCGTGGGCGCCAGCGGCACTTGCTTCCGTACCGGGCTCGACTTCGATATCTCGGACCGCAACTCGGCCAACAACACGGCCGGCACAGCGATCGACCATATCATCATCACCGGCCCAGGCTTGCCGGCAGATGGCCTGCGCTATAACAACCTGAACAGCCCGTGGCAGAACACCGTCAGCAACGATACGGGTTATGTGATGGGGACCGATTGCGCAGGTGCGACTTCCCGAGTGGGGGACGACGGCATCGCCCGCATCCCGGATAATGCCGCCTACGTCCTGACCGCCTACAGCGCGGCCAATGCAAAGCTCAACTTTGCATCGGGCAGCAGCGATGGTACCTATGTCGTCAAGATGCAGCGCCGTCCCCTGACGCTGGCTGAAGCCAAGGCAAGCACCGGCTTCGCATCCGTCTCGGACCAGACCCTGGCTGCGCTGTCCACCTTCACTGGCGGCACGTTCGCGGTGGCTGGCAGCAACGCCAACCCAGGCACCGACATATGGCTCCTCTTGGCCCTGCGCACCGCACCTAATGGCTGGGCGCACGACGAGGAGGCGACCGTCCTGCCAAATGCGGCTGGTGCATTCAGCGCCAGCATTCAGCTGGCGCCGCTTCAGTCGACGGATGTCATCACATCCCGCAGCTTGCGGATGGAATCGTTTGACCAATACCGTCGCAATATGGTGACCGTGTACAACCGCTAAGGCCATTCCGCCAAAAAGCGCCGTCGCGTGACGGCGCTTTTTTTTTGCAATATTTATTGCTGTTTTGGAAACTGGCTCGTACACTGGCGCATATTGGACAATGGAATTGCTGTGTGACTGATGAAAATTGTTTCCTTGAAGTGTGTGCATTGCGGCGCCGGCCTTGAAGTAAAACCTGACATTAGCGACTTCGCCTGTGGTTATTGTGGCGTCCAACAGCAAGTCGACCGTAGTGGTGGAATCGTCGCACTGAGACGTTTGGAAGAAACGCTGGACGATGTAAAGCAGGGCACAAGCCGCGCAGCGTCTGAGTTCGCCCTGAGGAGATTGCAAGCGGACGTGGCTGCAATTTGCGCCAAGCGAGATCGCGAAGTGCGTGCCTTAAGAGAAGCCGATGCCAGGAATAGTGCCCTCATTGGATGGGCGATCATCATCGGCGCGATCGTGGCGGTTGTGGCGTATGGCTGGTGGTCAATTCCGATCATTATTGGCGGAGTGGTCTTTGGTTTTCAATTCATCACGACGGTGACCAAGCAGGTCAAGAAGATTGAAGCAAATGCCCAGGCGCAGATCGAACCCCTGATGGCGCAGATCGCACGCCATCAGTCTATTGTTGACTCCTACGACTTTGGAACTTGACGTAAGCACTTCATAGCGAATTCCTGCTACCCTATGTTCTCCTTCACAGAGAGGGGAAAGTGTGGAATACAAGGACTACTACGCAACGCTGGGTGTCGCCAAGACCGCCAGTGAAGACGAGATCAAGAAGGCTTACCGCAAGCTGGTCCGCAAATACCATCCGGACGTCAGCAAGGAAGCTGACGCCGATGCCCGCACCAAGGAGCTGAACGAAGCATACGGCGTGCTCGGCGATCCAGAAAAACGTGCTGCCTACGATTCGCTGGGCAGCGGCCAGTACCGCGCTGGCCAGGAGTTCCGTCCACCACCGGACTGGGGCAGCGGCTTCGAAGGAGCCAGCGCAGAAGACTTCTTTGCCGACCTGTTTGCCCATGTGGGCGGCCAGCGCGGCGGCCGCCAGGGCTTCCGCATGCGCGGCGATGACATCCACGCCGTTCTCGAAATCGGCCTGCTCGATTCTTACAACGGCGCCCAGCGCGAGATCTCGCTGGGCCGGCGCAATCTCAAAGTCAATATTCCGAAGGGCGTGACGGCCGGCCAGCAATTGCGCCTGGCAGGGCAGGGCCAACCCGGCATGAATGGCGCCGAGGCCGGCGACCTGTTCCTTGAAATTGCCTTCCAGGCCGATGACCGCTATCGGGTTGAAGGCCGCGACGTCTACGAAAAAGTGCTGATCCCGCCCTGGCTTGCAGCGCTGGGCGGCGAGCGTGAAGTGGTGACGCCTTCTGGCCGCGTGACCGTGACTGTGCCGCCCAATTCGCAAGGCGGCCGCAAGCTGCGCCTGAAGGGCCGCGGGATTCCCACTGCCAACAGCTCCGGCACGGCGGGCGACCTCTACCTGATACTGGAAATCTTTGCCCCGCCGGCCGACACACCGGCGCGGCGCGCGCTATACGAACAAATGCAACGCGAAATGGGAGGATGAGCGATGCCAACGGAAGAGATTGTGGAAGGCGTGCTGCTGGAACACCAGGCGCTGACGCTGGATGAACTGGCGCGCGCTTGTGCCGTCGAGCCGGAATGGGTCGTGCACCATGTGCAGCGCGGCATCCTGATCGGCCGCGAAGGGGCCAGCATCGAAACCCTGCAATTCACCAGCGTGGACCTGGGGAGGGCGCGTCGCCTGGCCCAGCTTGAACGGGATTTCGATGCGGACGAAGATTTGGCGGCGCTGGTAGTGGATTTGTGCGACGAAGTCCGCCGCCTGAAATCGCGCTTGCGCGCCGCCGGAATGGCTTAGCCGCTTGGCAGCTTAGCGTTGCTGGTCACGGCCGCCGCGGTTGCCGCGGTTGCCGGTGTTGCCTTCTTCCTCATCCAACAAATCATCGCGGCTGCCCTGGCGCTGGCCCTGGCCGACGTCGCTCTGCTTGCTGCCGCGTCCCTGGTCGGATTGCTGGTTGCCGCCGGTCAGGTTTTCCCGCTGGCCTTGTTGGCGATTACCGCCTTGGCCACCTTGGCCGGATTGACCAGCCTGGTTGCGCCAATCGTCCGATTGTTCAGTGTCCTTGCGTGGTGCCATGATCGCTCTCCTTTGTGGTTGAAGCGATACCATGCTAGGCCGATGCCGAAGGCAAGCCTGTAGGTGCACATGCCGCTGGCCTGTAGGAATGCTTAGAAAGCTTCCTGCGGCAGCGTATGGTCGAGGTCGACGAATTTCTGCCGCAGCCATTTGCCTGCCGGTCCCAGTTCATCATCGCCGCGATGGATGACGAACAGCGGGTATTCCAGCTCGCGGCCTTCCTGGGTATGCAGGCGCATCAAGCGTCCTTCAGCCAGGTCGCGCAATACGGTGTGCTCGGGCATATTGCCCCAGCCCAGCCCGCCCAGCAGCAGCGCGTGCTTGGAGCCGAGGTCGCCCAGCCGCCAGTCGCGCAAGCCCAGTACGCCGAAATCGCGGCCTTCGGTCAGCGGGCTGCGGTCGGTCACCACCAGTTGCAAATGTTCGCGCAGCACTGACGTCGGGATCGGCGCCGCTTCGCGCGACAGCGGATGCAGCGGCGAGCAGACCGGCATCATCTTGACGAAGCCTGCCGCGTGGCGTTCGATATTGACCGGTGCGGTCGCCGCCATGCCGGCCACGCCAAGCTGGCAACGGCGGTCGGCCACCATCTGCGCCACGGCGCCCAACGCTTCCGTATGCAGGCGCAGCGAAACGGTCGGGAATTCGCGCTGGAAGTGTTCCAGCGCGCGCACCAGCACGCAGGCCGGGAACATCACGTCGACCACGATGCTCAGTTCAGCCTCCAGGCCCATGCCGAGCGCTTTGGCGCGTGAACGCATGCCATCCACCTTGCTGGTCACCGCGCGCGCATCGGCCAGCAGGGTTTTGCCGGCCTCGGTCAGGGTCGGCTTGCGCGTGCTGCGGTCGAGCAGAGCGATATTCAGCTGCTCCTCCAGGTTGGCGATGGTGTAGCTGATGACCGATTGTGTGCGGTGCAAGGCGCGCGCAGCATGGGCAAAGCCACCGTGGTCGATAACCGCGATGAAGACGCGCAACTGGTCGAGAGTGGGGAGGCCGGGATCTCGCATATCAATAAAATCGATAATTTCTATCGTTATAAAACCTATTTCATCGATAATAAACCCGTTCTAAGATGGCCGCAATCACCAACTTTCTTGGAGCAAGTACATGGCAAACGTCCTCTACATCAACAGCAGCGTACGTAGCGCTGGTTCCCTGTCCCGCCAGCTGTCGGCCGAATTCATCGCCAAATGGAAAGTCGCCAACCCGGCCGACACGGTGGTCGAGCGCGACCTGGCCGCCAACCCGGTGCCACACCTGACCGAGCAGATGATGGGCGCCTTCTTCACGCCAGCCGAAGCCCGCAATGCCGAACAGGCGCACGTCGTGAAAGTGTCCGACACCCTGGTCGACGAGCTGATCGCAGCGGACGTAGTGGTGATTGGCGCCCCCATGTACAACTTCTCCGTGCCATCTTCGCTGAAAGCGTGGATCGACCACGTAGCCCGTGCCGGCCGCACCTTCCAGTACACCGCCAACGGCCCTGAAGGCCTGCTGAAAGGCAAGAAGGTGTACGTCTTCACCGCCAGCGGCGGCGTGTACAGCGAAGGCGCAGCAGTCGCCTACGACCACCTGACCACCTTCCTGCGCACCGTGCTGGGCTTCATCGGCCTGACCGACGTACAGTTCATCCGCGCCGAAGGCGTCGCGATGGGCGAACAAGCCGTCGCCGACACCCTGGCCAAGGCCCAGAAATCGATCGACCAGCTGATCGCCGCCTGATACAGCCCAGCCCGTGTCACACCTTGGGGTCACACCCCAACTGTGCCACGGACTCGGCTGCGACATGCTTGAGCTCGTGTCACACTTGGGGTGTGACCCCAGGGTGTGACACGGGCTCGACCGGTCACTCTCCCCGTAGTGGACTTGGCAGCATTGGCCCGCCGGCCGTGCTGCCTTTTTTGTCATTTGTTATCATTGCAAAATGAAACGCCACTACCACTTGCTCATCATCGACCCGCAGAATGATTTCTGCGATTTGCCACCACCTGCTGCGCCGGCGTTGCCGGTTCCGGGCGCCCATCAGGACATGCTGCGCTTGGCCAGCCTGATCGACCAGGGCGGCGCCGGACTTTCGGCCATTACCGTCACGCTCGATTCGCACCACCGCTATGACGTGGCGCATCCGACCTTCTGGCGCACTGCCGATGGTGCGGCGCCGGGCCCGTTCACACAGATTTCCGCTGCCGACGTGCGCGCAGGCCTTTACACACCGCGCGATGCGGCCGCGTTGCCGCGCGTGCTATCCTATCTCGATGCACTCGAATCGGCCGGCCGCTACCAGCTGATGGTATGGCCCGTCCACTGCGAAATCGGCAGTTGGGGCCATAACGTGCACGATGCCGTGCGCGCTGCCTACAACGCCTGGGAAGAAGCCCGCCATGCCGTGGTGGCCAAAGTCGGCAAAGGCTCCAATCCCTGGACCGAACACTATTCCGCGGTGATGGCGGAAGTGCCCGACCCGACCGACCCGGCCTCGCAACTGAACCGGGAACTGATCGCCAGCCTGTCGCAAGCCGATACCATCTACATCACCGGCGAAGCGGGCAGCCATTGCGTCAAGGCGACCACCGAGCACATCGCCGATCATATCGATCCGCGCAAGCTGGTGCTGGTGACCGACTGCATGAGCCCAGTGTCCGGCTTTGAAACCCAATACCTCGAATTCGCGCAAGCCATGCAGCGCCGCGGTGCGCGCCTTGCCACTTCGGCGGAAGTGCTGCCGGAGCTGCTGGCCAATGCGGAGAACAAATAATGATCCCAGTCGTCCGCAGCCTGCTTGAAACCGACCTGTATAAATTCACTATGTGGCAGGCCTTGCTGCATAGCCATCCGAGCGCGCATGCCGAGTATGAATTCGTGTGCCGCAACCAAACCGTCTTCCCGCTGTCCGAGCTGAAGGAGGAAGTCGAGGCGCAGCTTGACCACCTGTGCGGCATGTCCTTCACTGAGGACGAGCTGAATTACCTGCGTGCCCTGCGCTACATCAAGAGTGACTTCGTCGATTTCCTGACCGTGTTCCGCTTCCAGCGCAAGTTCATTGAGGTGCGCGCGGAAGGCGATACCCTGGTGATCCGCGCCGAGGGCCCGCAAGTCCACATCATGGCGTACGAGATTTTCGTGCTCTACATCGTCAATGAACTGTACTTCCGCCGTGTCGGTACGCCAGCGGCGCTGGAAGAGGGCCGTAAGCGCCTCGGCGAGAAGATCGCGCAGTTAAAGGCTTTTGGCACAACGCCGGCCCTGCGCCATCCGTTCGAGTTTTCCGACTTTGGACTGCGCCGCCGCTTTTCGTCCGCATGGCACGATGAAGTTGTCGAGCGCCTGGCACGCGAGGTGCCGGAATGCTTCAAAGGTACTTCCAACGTCTACATCGCGAAAAAGTTTGGCCTGATCCCGATCGGCACCATGGCCCACGAGTACATGCAGTCCTTCCAGGCGTTCGGCGTGCGGCTGCGCGACTTCCAGAAAGCTTCGCTTGAGGCCTGGGTGCAGGAATACCGCGGCGACCTGGGTATCGCACTGACCGACGTAGTGGGCATGGATGCCTTCCTCAACGACTTCGACCTGTACTTCGCCAAGCTGTTCGACGGCTTGCGGCATGACTCCGGCGATCCGATCGTGTGGGGCGAAAAGGCCATCGCGCATTACCTGGCTTTGCGCATTGATTCCAACACCAAGCGCCTGGTGTTCTCGGACGGGTTGGATTTCGAGACCGCTTTCCGCCTGTACCGCCAGTTCGCCGACCGTATCATGGTGGGCTTTGGCATCGGCACCTGGCTGACCAACGACGTCGGCATCAAGCCGCTGAATATCGTGATGAAGCTGATCCGCCTGAACGGGCAGTCGGTGGCCAAGCTGTCCGACTCTCCGGGCAAGACGCTGTGCAAGGACGAGACTTTCCTCGCCTACCTGCGGCAAGTGTTCAACCATCAGGCCTCCTGAGGGCAGGAAGCCTGTCGAATCAGGCTTCCTGTGCGCCGAAGCGCGACATGATGCGGTCGGCCTGCTCGCGCTGGGCGTCGTCGTCCACGTCCACCGATAGCAGGGCGGCAGGGCGGTCGGGCTTGTCGGTGTTGTCGACGTCGTCCGGCGTCAGTGAATCCATGATGTTCTGCACCGCCGAAGCAGTCGTGCTCAGCGGACGTGCTTCATGCAGGTTCAGTTGTACGGCCGAATTGGCAAAACCTTCGGCCAGCAGGGCGCTGCGTGCGCCCTCGGCATCCGCGATCTGGCGGAAATTGCGGTAAATGGTGCTTGGCATGATTACTCTCCTGTTTGGCGGATTGTCGCGTAAGGCGCCGTAATGCGGCGCGCGCTTACTTCGTGTTGGCCTTGCGTGACGACCAGCGCAGGTGCACGATCTGCCAGCCGTCGCCAGCCTTTTCCAGCACGGCGGTTTCCAGCCCGAACAGGTGGACCTCGGCATCCTTGTAGCTGCCGGTAGTTTCCGTTTCCCGCATTACGATGGCGGTGGCGCCATCGCTGCGTTCTTCATGCCGCAGCACGCGGGATCTGGCCGTGCGCAGGAAGTCGATATCGCTGTCGAGATGGCGCGCGGCATATTCGTCGCGGCTATTTTCGGTATAGCCGGATTCGAATATCCGCACCTTTGGGCTGAGAAAGGCCAGCACGGCATCGCGCTTGCCCTCGGCCAGCGCGCGCTGGAAAGCGTCCATGGTCTCCGCCGGCGTGGCGGCAAACACAGGCAGGCTGGCAGCAGCCAGCAGCAGGCAAGCGAGGGTGCGCATCAGAATCCTGCGACGACGTTGCTGGTGTG